>NZ_JAAMOX010000002.1:706668-1060002 GCF_011758565.1 Lysinibacter cavernae | reverse complement strand
ACTTATTACATGATAATCACAAAGAGGCCACAGTGCCCACAGAAAACAAAGAGGCCACAGTGCCCACAGAAACAAGAGACCGTGGCTCCCGATTGATTGAATGAAGCGCCGATAAATCGACCACCCCGCTCGGTCCCGCTAGAGCACGCGGCGATGCCCCTGAACCGACTCATAGGTACGTCGCAACGACTCTGACGATTCATCAAAGAGCGCCTGAGTTACTCGCGTAAACAAGACATCCACAACAGCATGCTGCGCGGTTCGACTCGCCATGGCGCCCGAGCGGTAGCGACTCTCCCTCGCCTGGGTAATGAGCAGAACGCCAGCAGCCCGAGCAAGGTACGACGCTGGAGAGTTCGTCACAACAACCACGGTCGCGCCGGCCGAGGCTGCTACTTCGGCAAACACTCAGCGTTTCGGCGGTCGCACCCGAATGCGAAAAGGCAACCAAGACGTCACCCTTTCCCAGCAGCGAAGCTGAAGGAAGAACAAAGTGCACGTCGGGACTGTAGCTCGAAGGTCGGCCGATGCGACTGAGCTTCTGATGTAAGTCATGGGCGGTGATGCCACTCGCACCAAATCCGCAGACCTCAATCCGATTCGCATGGACGAGCGCCTTCGACGCTTGCTCAACGCTCGGGCGATCGAGACCTCGCATTGTCTGCTCGATCGCGAGGACCTCGTGATACAGCACCTTCGAGATGACATCTTCGATACCGTCAGACGGGTCAATCTCATCGTCAACAATCTCGAACCGATTACGCTCTGCTTGCTCTCGACTGAGCGTCGTTGCAACCTCAAGCCTGAACTGGCGATAGCCAGAAAAACCAAGCGTCTGACAAAACCGCGCCACCGTCGCGGACGACACTCCACAACGTTCAGCGAGCTCGGTAACCGTGTTCTCAACGACGACGCCGGGTTCTGCAAGAACGCTCTCAGCGACCTTACGCTCGGTTGCGCTCAGGGTCGCGAGTGACCGCTTGATCGTGCCAAGCACATCCTCAACCACTGCGGTGCCCTCCTGAGTCGCGTTACTCCACACTACAACCCACCGACCCGCATTCCGCCGCAGACAACATTCAAGAATGTAGCCACAACAAAAACACCGCCCCAAAGTCACAAAAAACGAGCTATAGTTGTGTGGTCTGACCACATGACCCGCACGCGCGAAGGAGGCGAAGCATGACCACCCCAAAAGCATGGGAGCTTGTGCTCGCCCACATCGAGGCGCAGCTCTCCTCCGGCGAACTCAGCCCAGGCGACCACCTGCCAGGCGAGCGCGCCCTTGCCGCCGACCTCGATGTTGGCCGCTCATCCGTTCGGGAGGCGCTCCGTGTGCTCGAAGCGCTCGGCCTCATCCGCACGCAGACCGGCTCGGGCCCAACCTCGGGTGCCATCATCGTTTCGCGTCCCTCCGGAGGCATGAGCATGCTCATGCGGCTTCAGGTGGCGGCGCAGGGATTTGCAGTTCGCGACGTAGTCAAGACGCGACTCATCCTTGAATCGGCCGTCGCCCGCGAGCTCGCAACGGCATCCAGCCCCAACCTCGACGAGCCAAAGACCCTACTCGAGGCGATGGAACAGCACGACCTCACCGAAACCGAATACCTACTGCTCGACGCGCAGTATCACCTCTCACTCGCAGAGGCAGCCGGCAACGACGTGCTCACCTCAACCATGGCGGGCCTTCGCAGCGCCATCGAGCACTACGTCATCGATGCGTCAGCGAGCCTGCCCGATTGGGCGACAACCGCGCGCCGCCTGCAGCACGAACACCGCGGCATCCTTGAGTCAATCGAGGCGAAGGATGCCGATACGGCCAGCGACCGCATCACCGCCCACATCAGCGGATACTACGCCGAGACCCAAATTTCTGACCACCAAACACCCGAAGGATAACCATGGTTCAACGCCGCTTTCCCAACCCGCGCGACCTCGCGCCGCTCATGCAGTTCAAGATGCCAGAGCTCAACGGCCGCAAGCGCCGCCTCGACTCGGCCCTGACCATTTACGACCTCCGCGACATCGCAAAGCGCCGCACGCCAAAAGCGCCGTTCGATTACACGGATGGCTCGGCCGAGTCCGAAATCTCGCTCGCCCGCGCACGCCAGGCCTTTGAGGACATCGAGTTCCACCCCTCGATCCTGCGCAACGTTGAGAACGCTTCAACGCACACCGAAGTGCTCGGCGACACCGTTTCGATGCCGTTTGGTATCGCGCCAACCGGCTTCACTCGCATGATGCAGACCGAGGGTGAAATCGCAGGGGCATCCGCTGCAGGCGCGGCAGGCATCCCGTTTGCCCTGTCAACCATGGGCACCTCATCCATTGAAGACGTGAAGGCAGCCAACCCCAACGGGCGCAACTGGTTCCAGCTCTACATGTGGAAGGACCGCGACCGCTCGATGGCGCTCGTAGACCGGGCCGCCAAGGCAGGCTACGACACCCTCCTCGTGACGGTTGACGTTCCCGTTGCAGGCGCCCGCCACCGCGATAAGCGCAACGGCATGTCGATTCCGCCGGCGCTCACGCCAGGAACCGTCATCAACGCCCTGCCTCGCCCGTGGTGGTGGATCGACTTCCTCACCACAGAGCCCCTCGCCTTCGCCTCGATCGACCGCTGGTCTGGCACCGTCGCCGAGCTGCTCGACACCATGTTTGACCCAACCGTCGACTTTGACGACCTGGCCTGGATTCGCGACCAGTGGCCAGGCAAAGTTGTGGTCAAGGGCGTGCAGAACCTCGAAGATGCCAAGCGCCTCACCGCAATGGGCGTCGACGGCATCACCCTCTCGAACCACGGCGGCCGCCAGCTCGACCGCGCCCCCATCCCCTTCCACCTGCTGCCAGAGGTCGTTCGCGAGGTCGGAAACGACACCGAGATCCACCTCGACACGGGCATCATGTCCGGTGCGGATGTTGTTGCAGCCGTCGCGCTCGGCGCCAAGTTCACGATGATCGGCCGCGCGTACCTGTACGGCCTCATGGCCGGCGGGCGCGAGGGCGTTGACCGCGCCATCGAGATCCTGCAGAGCGAGATCGTGCGCACCATGAAGCTGCTCGGTGTGAACAGCATCGACGAGCTCAACCCGTCACACGTGACCCAGCTGCAGCGCCTGTCGCCGCGCTTGGTCGCGCCGGCAACGGCGGCCGCAGCCGCGAAGGCCACGGCCAAGAAGAAGTAGGCCTGAACGGTCATCCGTTCGCCGCTGATTGCGAAATTCCGGCCTGGATTTCGCAACGAGTGGCGAACGGATGCCGCATCGCCCGCAGATATGACAACAGCGCCCCGTCCTTGTGCAAGGACGGGGCGCTGTTGCGTACGTACTACTTGTTGTCGCGAAGCGCGAGCAGCGACAGCAGGTCGTACGCGACGTGCGAGGCGGCAACTCCGGTGAGCTCGGCGTGGTCGTACGCCGGTGCGACCTCAACCACATCGGCGCCAACCACGTTGATGCCCTTCAAACCGCGCAGGATCTCAAGCAGCTCACGCGAGGTCAGGCCGCCGGCTTCAGGCGTTCCCGTTCCCGGCGCGTGTGCAGGGTCGAGCACATCGATGTCGATCGAGATGTAGAGCGGGCGATCGCCGATGCGGTCGCGCAGCGACGCCACGATCTCGTCGACGCCCTTGCGGAACACGTCGGCCGAGGTCACGATGCCAAAGCCAAAGCGGCGGTCGTCTTCGAGGTCGCGGTGACCATAGAGCGGCCCGCGGGTTCCAACGTGGCAGATAGCCTCGGTGTCAAGCAGGCCCTCTTCAACCGCGCGGCGGAACGGCGTTCCGTGGGTGTATTCGGCGCCAAAGTACGTGTCCCACGTGTCGAGGTGCGCGTCGAAGTGCAGCAGCGCAACGGGGCCGTGTGTTTCGGCGACGGAGCGCAGCAGCGGGAGCGCAATCGTGTGGTCCCCACCAAGGGTCACGAGCCGCGTGCCGGAACGAACGAGCTGCCCGGTGGATTCCTGAAGCACCTCGATGGCCTCGTTGATGTTAAACGGGTTGATGGCAACGTCGCCGCCGTCAACAACCTGCTGCAGGCCAAAGGGCTCCACGTCAAGGGCAGGGTTATACGGACGCAGCAGACGGCTGGCCGAGCGGATGTGCTCAGGGCCAAAGCGCGCTCCCGGACGGAACGAAACGCCGGCATCCCAGGGCACACCGATTACAGCGACATCCGCGTGCTCAACCTCTTGAATGGTTGGCAGCAGGGCGAAGGTTGCCGGGCCGCTGAACCGCGGCACCAGCGCCGAGTTCACCGGGCCAATGTTTCCACCTGAAACAACGCGAGGGGCGTTGGCGCTCAGCGTTGAGGGGAGGTGCGGATACTTGAGCTGATCGGTCATTCGTAGTGTCCTTTCGTAGGGATGGGATGCGCGCGAGTTGGGTATTACTGCGACGCGGAGGTGTGTGAGCTGAGACCCTGGACGGCGACGACACGAACGGGCGAACCGTCAACAGCGCCGAGGCTGAGGGGAAGGGCAATAACGGTCGGCCGCGGCCAATCAATAGCCGCAAGGTTGGTGAGGTTTTCGATGATGACGTTGCCGGCACCAAGGAAGGCGTCGTGGACGGGCAGCCCCACAAATTCCTCGTCAGCCGCAGGCGTGTGATCGGGGTTGAGCGTGTCAACACCGAGCACCGTCACGCCGTGCTCGATAAGGAAATGGGCGATGCCAACATCCAACGACGGATGGCGGTAGTACTCGTCTTCGCCAAAGTATTGCGACCAGCCAGTGTCAAACAGCACCATGGTGTTTGGTCCGACGCCGTCAAGTTGGTCGCGGACAGTGTCGAGGCTGATGACTGACAGCGCCGAGGCATCCGGAACCCGCACCACCCGAGCCTCGCCGATGAGCTGCCCCAAGGTCAGCTGATCGAGCGTTGGCCCAGCCGGAACGGTGTGCGAGGGCGCGTCGAGGTGGGTTCCAGAGTGGGAGCCGAGGTGGAGCTCGCACACACGGAATCCGTGGGCCTCGATCGAGGCGGCCTCGCGGATGCGCACGGCAGGGTCGCCCGGAAATACCGGCATCCCCGTCGAAATCTGGTGACTCAGGTCAACAACGCGCATCTGAAATCCTCTCGCCCCTATTCTGCCGCGCCCTGATCGAGCAGGTGAGTGGATGGCGTGCGCTCCGTCACCATGCGTTTGGTCGCGAGCGACCAGCTCAAATAGAGGATCACGGTCACGATAAACGTGGGGATTGTGGCACCGATCGGGCTGACCCACACGTAGGTGAGCATAAACGAGAGCGTCGCGCACGCTGCCCAAATAATGACGGCTGCCCAGTTAATGCCCCGCTTGAACCAGTAGCGTCCGCCACCGTTTTCGTTGAGGATGTCCTTGCCGTAGAAGCCCTTGTTAATGACGTAGTAGTCAATAATCATGATCGCAAAGACCGGCACAAACAGCGAGCCGATGACCGTCAGGAAGGCGGTGAACTGGTCAAGCAGCGCGAGCCAGCTCGAACCGAAGATCGAGATGAACCCAACAACAAGCGCCGTCGGGAGGAAGCGAATCTTGCGCTTCGACTGCGCGTTCACAATCGACGTCACCATGCCGTATACGGCCATGGTGTTGGTCGCGAGCACCGAGAGCAGGATGACGATGGCAAGCGGGGCCCCAAAGCTGGCCACAACAATGGTCGGATCGAACGATACGGCCTCGCCACCGTTGAGGATTACGTATGAAATCGCCACGACGCCGAGCGTCATCGCCAGCACGGTCGACACGATGTAGCCAATGCCCGTTCCGAGCACGGCGCCCTTTTGGGTCTTCGCAAAGCGCGTAATGTCTGCCGAGAGCACGGTCCACGAGATGGCCGTGGAGATCACAATATCGAGCACAACAACGCCCGTGTAGCCGAGCGCCTTATCGGCTGGGATGGCAACATACTCTGCGATGGGGCTGCTTGTGAACGCAACGGTAAAGACGTAGCCCATAAACGCGAGAATGACGAGACCAAGCCACGGCTCAACCTTCGAGATTCCCTCGTGCCCAAAGATCGCGAGGGCAACAACCACAAGCTCACACAGCACCGAGAAGAGGATGGGGTTGCTGAAGCCCGTCGCCTCAGCGACCAGGTAGTTGACGGTCACGCCGGCGAGCATCGCCTGGACCCAGCTCCATCCCATGAGGATGACCACGTTGGCCGCAACCGGAACAAACGAGCCCTTTATGCCGAATGAGCCCCTCGTCAGCGACATCGTCGAGAGACCAGTGCGCGTGCCCATCGTGCCAACCGCGACCAACACAATGGCGCCAAGCACCGTTCCGAGCACGATGAAGATGAGCGCCTCAACGAAGGTGACACCAGGCACAAACAGCGTGCCCGTGAGCATCGTTGTGACAACGAGGTTTGAGGCGAGCCAGATCATCCCGATTCGACCGAGCGACAGGGTTCCCCGAATCGGGCCGTGCCCTTCGGAGTTCTCGTCGAGGCGGTTGTTCATTCGCTGCCAGATGGAACCACTTGTTGTGCCGGGCGCGCTCATTCGACCGCCTCCTCTGGGTTGGCCGCTGGCGTTGGCGACAGGTGCTCGTGCACGGCAACGATCGCGCCGGTTTCGTCACGCACAAACACGATCGTTTCGCGCTCGTGCAGGGTCTCGGCCGTGCCGTCGACCTCGATGCTTGTGGCAACGTCGTGGGTAAAGATTCCCGTGTCTCCGGCGATCTGGATGAGCTGGTTGCTGCTCTCGCATCCGGTGATCTTCCAGCCGCCTTCGACCCATTCGGCCCACAGGGCTTCGTATTCGGCGCGGGCATTGAGCCTGGCCTGTTCTGGGTAAAAGATAAAGGTCGCGTCGGGCGCAAACGAGCCAAAGTAGGCGTCGGCATCCATCGAGGAGAAGGCCGCGACGAGGTGGTCAGCGGCGGAGGCCACTTCTTGGGAAGTCAGTGCGGCAGGGGTTTCGCGCGTCATTGCTCAGGTCCGTTTCAGTTCAGGCGCTGTTACGTGAGACAAATAGTTACTAATAGACAACTTTTGATCTCTGCCAAGCAACAAGCGCGTGACTAATACTGAGTTATCAGCGGCCGAGTGTCAAGTTGGCCCGACCACACACACGCCCATGGCCTCCAGCAATCCACCTGACCCAAATGTGTCTATTTCCCGCGAAATAGACACATTTGCGTCACATCGATTCACGGCTGTGGATAATTTTCACGCGTCTTTGGCGGTTCGGGCAGAATCACCGCATGGCCAGATACATTCCGCTACCCGACGAACTGCGCGCGCGTTCCTTTGACGTACGTGAAGCATCCGCGCGGGGCGTTCGGCCAACGCGCCTCCTGTCTTCGGATCTCGTTGCGCCGTTCCATGGGGTGAGGATGCACGCGGCAGCGAATTACACCCTGCACAGCCTCTGCGTGGCCTTCGCCCCACGCCTGCGGCCAGGAGAGTGTTTTGGAGGGGTCACCGCGGCCTCGCTCTGGGGCATCCCGCTGCCGAGCCAATGGGGCGAACCTGTTCAACGACGATGGGACACGGCATCCCGAGCTATCGGGGGCCTGCCTGGTCAACCACCCCTGATGCCGGGGAATCCGCACAACCAACCAGCGCCGGGGCTCGGGAGTCAGCACAACCAACCAGCACCCACACCCGGGAACCCTCACAACCAACCACCACCCACACCAGGGAACCCGCACAACCAACCAGCACCAGTGCTCGCGTATCCACACAGCGAACCACCACCCACACCCGATGGCCAGCCCATCCCTACGCTCCACGTTGCGACACAGCCGCCGCTGCGGGCGCGACGGGCCGCTGGCATCCACGGTTTTCAGTTCGACCGTCCCGGCGGGAGCATCGTACTCAGACGCGGAGTTCCTGTAGCGGATGTCGTATCAACGTGGTTGCAACTCGCGAGCGCACTCACGACCGACGACCTTGTTGCAGCGGGCGACTACCTCATCCGGGTTCCGGAATACCCAGATAGGAACGATCCAAGGCCGTATACATCCGCAGCGCAGCTCATCTCAGCGGCGGGCGCGTTTGTCGGCAGGGGTAAAGCCAACGTTCGGCGGGCCCTCCCGTTAATCCGTGAAGGCTCGGATTCCCGCCCTGAGACTCATTTGCGCCTCCTCCTTCAGCGCGCCGGATTGCCAGAGCCCAACCTCAACCCCGTCATCAGGGACCGGTTTGGTGTGCGCATCGGTCGGGCGGACCTTGTCTACCCCGAGGCGAAACTCATCGTGGAGTATGACGGCGATCAGCACCGCACAAACACCGCACAGTACGAACACGACATGACCCGCGTGTATCGCTTCGGGGCGGAAGAGTGGCACGTCTACCGAGTGCGAGCTCACGGCCTCTACCGCGAACCGAGGGTCACGGCCGCGAGGGTACGCGGGCTCTTCCTCGCACGCGCATCCAACGCATCCAACCAATCCACCTGACCCAAATGTGTCTATTTCCCGGGAAATAGACACATTTGGGTCAGGTCGAATGAATCGTTCGGGTCGAGTCAGCCGCTAGAAGAGCGAATCGGTGAGCGATGACGGCACTCCGAAGCGGTGGGCCGTGATGCTCAGCGACTGCTCGCGCAAGAATGGGAGCAGCTCCAATCGCCCGGCGTTGGTAACCGGTTCGGCAAACAAGGTCACGTCAGGATGTGCAACGGCCGCGCGTGCCGTAGCGGCACGGTCTCCCCCGACCAGGCGGATGCGCGAAACCCCGTCGATGCCGACGGCGACGCGTTCCAGCCAGTCGGCATCCGATTCGATGCTCACCGACACATCCAAATCGGTGAGGACCTTCATGATGGCGCCGGGAAGCGGCCGCGAAACGCTCAACGTCAGCGGGGCGCGGGCGAGCAACCCGGCCACGATCACTCGAAGCGCATCGTTGAGCGTGCTGCCCTCGGCCACTCGAACCATGACGGGCGCCGGCCAGTAGCGCTGCAGGTTGCGCTCGATGCCAAGACGCGAGACGTCGTGCACCTCGCTCAGTTCCGTGCCCCACAGATAGGCGTCGCTCAGTGCGGCCCGGCGCAGCACATCAAATTCTTCGTAGTCGAGCGACTGCTGCGCGGCCTCGATGAGACTTGTCACCCACGCCGACAGCCCGCGCAAATGGAGCGTTGAGCTCTTGGCTCCTTCTTCCGGGCGCCACCCGCCAAGCGCGAGCAACGTGTTCGGGCCGCCAGCCTGGAAACCGGCGCCAACGGAGGACCGCTTCCACCCACCAAACGGCTGCCGCTCAACAATTGCGGGGGTGACCGCACGGTTGACGAAGAGGTTACCGGAATGAACGTTATCCACCCACACGCCAATCTCCTCGGCATCAAGCGAGTGCAACCCGCCTGCAAGGCCGTACTCGACCGCATTCTGAATGTCGATAGCCTCGTGCAGGGTGAGGGCGTGCATAATGCCAAGCACCGGCCCAAACGTCTCGGTGAGGTGGAAGCTCGACCCCTTGCGGACACCAAGTTTCACGCCTGGCGACCAGAGCTGGCCCTCGGCATCGCGGCGCTCTGGCTGGACCATCCACGATTCTCCGGCTTCGAGGGAGGTCAGCGTGTCGAGGAGTCGGCCTGAGGCGGGGGCGATGAGCGGCCCAACCTGCGTCGCTGGGTCAGTCGCCGGACCAACACGAAGCGAACGGACCGCATCTTCAAGCTGCCTCGCAAAGCGCTTTGATCTGGCGGCGCTGCCAACAAGGATGACGAGGCTGGTCGACGAACATCGCTGCCCAGCGTTGCCAAAAGCGCTCTCAACGATGTCGGCGACGGCAAGGTCAATATCCGCGCTCGGGGTCACGACGATGGCATTCTTGCCGTTTGTCGCCGCAAGCAGTTGCAGCTCGGGGCGCTGCTGTTGCAGATGCCGAGCGGTACGCCAGGTTCCCGTGAGGAGCAGTCGATCGACAGCCGGGTGCGCGGCGAGATAGGTCTCGAGCCTGCGTGTGTCGCTGGCCCCTCCAGCAGATTGGATGCCCTGCTCGGCTTCATCCGCAACGCCGTCAGCGTCTGCGCTCTCGTTGGGTTCGGGTGCGGTCGTTCGAGCAGCCGCCGTCCCTTTGGCAGCCGTGCTCGCGCTGGCGGTCTCGTCGGTCGGCGGCAGGACTGGCGCAACGGCGGGAACAACCGGGGCAACCGCCCTCTCCCCCGCGTCGCCCGAACCGGCATCCAGCTCCACATCGGCACCGACACCAACGTCTCCGTCTGCGGCCGCCTCTGCGTCTGTATTTGCGCCTGTATCCGCGCCTGTGTCTGCACCCGCAGAACGTCGAGCACCTGCTGCCACATCGCGCAACTCAACGAGGACGAGCAGTTCCTTCGGGATACCGGCCTCCCACAGCACCTCGGCAACCACCGCGGCACAACGCCGCGCCTCGGGCGCCGGCTTCAGGATGACCCCGCTGCCGGCCGCGAGCGCAGCAAGCGACGAGCCAACAGGAACAGCAACGGGACTATTCCACGGCGACGCAACGACGGTCAGTCGCGACGGCACAAACCGGGCACCAACCATCGCGTCAAGTTCGGCGGCTCTGTCTGCGTAATAGCGAGCAAAATCTACGGCCCCGCTCACCTCACGGTCGGCTTCGGCGAGGACGACCCCCGTTTCGGACACCATCGTTTCGATCAGCCGATCTCGGTTGGCAATCAGCCCGAGCGCAACTCTACGAAGCACGGCTCCCCGGTCGGTTGCGGCCATGGCACCCCATCCACCGGCGCGTTCGCGGACGGCGGCGGCAAGCGCATCCACCTCGTCGGCGGTTGAAATCACGGCCTGGTCGAGCGTCGCCTGACCCTCGGAGCTTTCGGGCGCGCGCTGCAGCAGCGCGAGCGCCCACTCTCGGTTGACCGCAAGCGTCGGGTCTGTGGTTGGTTCGTTCACAAATCCGGTCGTTGACACAACGGGGATGCGGTCGGGAACGGAGGCCGGCTCAAGCACGGGCACCTCGGTAGTTGGCTGTTCGTCAAGGCGAAGCACCGCGGCGGTGAGGCCGTCCTGTGGGCCACCGGCGGCGCTTGTATCGGGCTTGCGGTAAAACAGCGCGCTGTCAGCAGATTCAGTCTTCCACTCGGTCGCCCGGTTTTGGGTGCGGTTGCTGCGGGGAGCAGGCTCGGCTTCCAACGCAGCGATGGATGCCATAAAACGCCCGCGTTCGCGATCAAACAGACGCTCATCCTCGCCAAGCTCGAACATCGCTGACAGGTAGTTCTCGTCGTTTGCGCTCTCATCAAGGCGTCGAACGAGGTACGAAATAGCCGCCTCAAATTCCTTCGGCCGCACAACAGGGGTGTACAGGCGGATGCTGCCGACCGTGGCCTGCACCGCCTTCACCTGGGCGGGTGCCATGCCAAGCAGCATCTCAAACTCAACGTGCTGGCTCAGGCCCCTGGCCTCCGCAAGGAGGTGGGCAAGCGCAACGTCAAACAGATTATGGCTCGCGACGCCAACCCCGATCACCTCGGCGTTCTCAGGCCGCATCGCAAAATCAAGCAGGCGTTTGAAGTTGGTATCGGTCTCCTGCTTGCTGCCAACTGGGGCGAGCGGCCATCCGTGCAGCGTGGAGTCAACGCGCTCCAGAGCAAGGTTTGCGCCCTTCACCAGCCGAACCCGAACGGGAACTCCCCCGTCGGCAACCCGCGAGCGTGACCAGTCGGTGAGCTCGTGAAGCGCCGCAACCGATTCGGGCAAATACGCCTGCAGCACGACCCCTGCGGTGACTCCCGACAGCTGCGGGCGATCAAGCGCATTCATAAAGATTGCCTTGACGAGGTCAAGGTCGCGGTACTCCTCGGCGTCGAGGGTCACAACGGTTCCGGTCTCCGCAGAAAGCTCAAACAAGGGGATGAGGCGGGCAGAAATCCGGTCGACGGCGTCGTCAAAGTCCCACATCGTGATGTTGCTCGCGATGGACGAGATCGAGACGGAGATCGCATCGACGTCGTCACGAAGCATAAGATCTCGGATGACGGCAAGCCGGTGACGGGCCTCGCTCTCGCCGAGCACCGGCTCGCCAAGCACGCTGAGGTTCGGCCGCGAGCCGTCCGCCCGCAACTGGGCGAGCGCGCGGCCGAGCGCATCCGTCCTCGCGCCAGCCTGACCCTTTGCCTGGCCCTCAGCGGGGGCATCAACAATCAGATGGCCAACCATGCGACGAAGCGCGGTGCGTGCCATAGGGATAACGGCCCAGGGCAACGTGAGCGAGGCGATTCCACCGGCACGCACCGCAAGCCGGAGCCCCGGCGGCAAAAAGCTTGGGGCCTGCGCGGCAACCTTGTTCAGGTTGAGGGCGGCGACAAAGGCATCCTCAGGGCGGGCGACCCCGTCAACGAAATCCTTCGTGAAACTCAGGCCTGCCTCGTCACGAAGCACAGAAGCGAGCGTATCGCCAGCCTGTTTGCCCTCGTCAACTTCACTGAGAGCAAGCCACTGACGCACGAGAGCGACTGTCTCGTCTGCGAGCGCAACGGGGTGAATGAGATCAGCTTCGTCTGCCATAGATCAAGCCTAGGCGGCGAGCCCCAGAAATCGGGTCATTGGATGCCCTCCGAGCGGCCACGTCGCCGCATTTCCCAGGGGTTCCGCAGGCGGGCGGAGCGGTTCCGCCCCATATGCGCTCACCAGCAAAACGACCTAGGCTGGAGGCCTACGTGCCCTCACCATGAACTCGCGGGCACGAGCCATTCGGCACGCACTGCGGACCCGCGCTCTGAGACGCAGAGCGCGGAATAACGTGCCGCCGATAGAAAGCAGGAGCATATGCAGCCTCAAGAACGAATTCGCCACCCCCTCGCCGTGAGGAACGTCAGGGTACTCTCCAAACGCAACGTGACCGACACCATCCTGTCGGTGACCCTCACTGGAGAAGACCTCGACGGGTTTGTCTCGGCGGGGCCAACCGACCACATCAAGCTCTTCCTGCCCGACCCGGCAACTGGCATCCTCAATGCCCCCTGGCTCACCGAGGATGGCGCTATCCAACGCCCAGACACCGGCGTCTCCATCTCGCGCGACTACACGCCGCTGCGTTTTGTTGCGGCAACAGCTGACTCGCTTGCAACGCTCGACATTGAATTTGTGCTGCACGAAAACCCGGGCCCCGCAACGGTATGGGCGCAGGGTGCCGCTGTGGATGACGAGGTCGTTGTTGCCGGCCCCCGCGGCTCGGTCTGCGCCCCCTCCGACGCAGCGCGGGCCATCCTCATCGCTGACGAGTCGGCCCTGCCTGCCGCCACCCGTTGGCTTGAGCTGCTGCCAGCATCCACCAGGGTAACCATCATCGCCCAGGGCGAGGATGACTCCATCGACGCCTACTTCTCGGCTGATCAGCGCGCCAGGGCATCCATCGAGTGGCTCTACCGCGAAGACGGGCCAGGTCAACTGTTGGAGGCCGTGCGATCGCTCGACTTCGACGCGGACACGTTTGTGTGGGCGGCGGGCGAGGCAAGCGAACTCATCCCTGTGCGCCGTTACCTGCGCGCAACACTGGCGGCGCTGCAGGCTTCATCGCCAGCCGTCGCGGCGGCCGCCCCGGCTGACATATCGGCCGCCCCCGCGGCGCAGCCCTCGGCTTCGTCCCCCGCGGCTTCCCCGGCGGCGCAGCTCGCCACCCGCCTCTCGGTCCAGGGCTACTGGAAGCGCGGCGTCGTCAACCTCGACCACCACGCCCCGCTCGACGAGTCCGACCCGGACTAGCCTGCCGGGCTGGCATCCGCTCATCCACTCATCCACTCATCGGTTCGCCGCTCGTTGCGATTTTTCGGCCGGATTATCGCAACGAGCGGCGAACGGATGTGCCTAACCATCCTCCAGCTCGAAGCGCCCGCTCGATCCGCTGGGCCGTTGGCGCAAAATCCCCTCGCAGGTGGCGAGCTCGCACACGCAAATAACTCCAAGCCTCGGCGCGAAACCCTTCCTCTCGGTCGATGTCATGCTCATACTGCCGAAGGTCGGTGCGATGTTGATCGCCGTCGTATTCGACGATGACGCGCCACTCCGGATAGACAAGATCGACGCGTCCGAGCCGCTGACCGGCTTGATCGAAGATCACTTGATTCAGTCGCGGCGCAGGCAATCCTGCGGTTTGTATCTTCAGGCGAAGAAGCGTCTCCATTGGCGAATCGCTGCCAACACGAACATCAACAAAGGCAAGGGCAGCGCGGCGTTTGCCCGGCCCCCGATAGATCTCCAGGCGGTGCCGCAACCTGTCGAGGTTCACAAACGGCCTCGGCTCGCGCATTTCACAAAATTCAGGCACCTGTACGAGGTAATCAGCCGCCGCGACGAGCTCATGATGAGTGAGCGAGCCGGCCAAGCTGAGCCACATGGTGATGGGGTCGACTGTTGGATATCCGTACCGGGACACGATTGATACCGCAGGGTCAATCGTCCGATGCCCAACAACACCGGCGATGCGGCGTTCCCGCCCGGTCCTGACGGTCGTTATATGGATCGGGGTGCCGTCGTTGCATTTCGCAGTTGGAAGTGGGACACCCCAGAGCACGGCTGCGGTGTGATGACTCAAGCACTCATCTGGCCGCATAATCAGCAACAGCGCAGCACAGCGATCAAAGAAGGTCGGATTTGGCACGCTCCTGAGACCAACATACGGTTTGCCATACGGCCCAGCTCGAAGTTCATACGGGGTGACCCCGGCGGCAAGGCCCTGCGCAACAGTGAATGGTTGGATTGGAGGGTGCATCCGCCCACTCTGCCAAGCCTTCAGACAGCGCGCAGAAGTTATCCACAGATTTCAAGCTGGTCGTCTGAGGAGATAGCTCTAGGCGTTCATCCGTTCGCCGTTCGTTGCGAAAAACTGGCCCAAGAATCGCAATGAGGGGCGAACAGACGGCGCAGACAGACAAACAGCAGCCCCGCGTCAGTGACTGTCCGGCCCCGGCCAGATGCTCGGCGCCTCAGCGCGCGTCGGCGGCAGGGTGGATGCGTCGGACCAGTCCTGCACCCACTGCGGCATCCGGTTGGCGGGCACATCGGCAACACCGAGGCCCTCGATGACTTCGGCTGCGGTAAGGGTGCCACCCGTTTTCTTCAGGAAGCGCGCCCGCACAAAGGCACGCGCGTAGATTTCGCCCTTTACAACAAAGCGCTGTTCCATGTAGAACGACTTCACGTCGTGCCCAACAATCTGGGTCTCCACGACAAAGGCCTGCCCAAGCTCAAGCGACTTGCGGTAGGTGATGTTCTGAGAAACCACAACGGGATACCAGCCCAGCTCGCCAAGCTTTTTCCACATGCCAGACCGGTACATGAGGTCAAGACGACCGAGGTCCATGATGGAGAGGTAGCGGCCGTTGTTCATGTGGCGCAGCACGTCGAGGTCGGTGAACTTCACCCGAAAGCGCACGCGCCCGAGGTCCCAGGGGCCAACGCGGCGGCCGCGCTTTGAACGGATCGACAGCAGCAGCATCCGAAAGATCATATTCATTCCGACAGACTAGGCCGAGCCTCCGTCAAAGGGGTTTACGTCCGCAACTCTTTGTCAGCACCATCCATAACCGCAAGCAATGCTCGCTCAAACTTGTTGGGCATTGTCCAACATCGTGGGCTCTGGGAATCTGGTGAAACACGCACAACCGTGCACGATTCACCTTCGCCCCGAGCGATCCTCCGAATCCCAACTCCCCCGATTTTTCCGGACCATAAGGATGCCCAGCCATGTCAGTAGATCACATCACCTGGGCGGGCGAGGCCCTCAGAGCGCTTGATGTTGAGGCAAACCGGAGCGCCGATACGCATATGCGGCTCTTTCCGCTTCCCGCCGAGTGGGGCATCGATCTGTACGTGAAGGATGAGTCTGGTCACCCAACCGGCTCCCTCAAGCACCGCTTGGCCCGCTCCCTCTTTGTGCACGCCATCGCCAACGGCAATCTTGGGCCGAACAGCACGGTTGTTGAGTCGTCGAGCGGGTCAACTGCGGTGTCTGAGGCCTATTTTGCCAAGCTGCTTGGCCTTCGGTTTGTTGCCGTGATTCCTGAGGGCACGAGCCCCGAGAAGATGCGCCTCATTGAGCAGTTTGGTGGCGTCTGCCATCCGGTGAGCGCGCCAACGACCATTTGGGAGGAGGCGCTTCGTCTCGGCGCCCAGGCGGATTGGCACTACATGGACCAGTTTGCGAACGCCTCCGTCGTCACCGATTGGCGGGGCAGCGACAATATTGGGGCCTCGATCTTTGATCAGCTGTCGCGCGAGCGATACCCGGAGCCAACCTGGATAGTGGTTGGCGCCGGAACAGGAGGCACCAGCGCCACCATCAGCAGGCACTGTCGCTTTCGCAACAGCCAGACCCGCGTGGCGGTTGTTGATCCTGAGGGTTCGGTGTTTTATCAGGCGTGGGCGGAGGGTCGCAACGATCTTGTGAGCGGCGGTTCCCGCATCGAGGGCATCGGTAGGCCACGCGTTGAGAAGTCGTTTGTGCCGACGCTGATTCAGCACATGGTGCGGGTTCCGGATGCCGGTTCTTTCGCCGCGATGCGCCTGCTGCACGAGATCACTGGCCTTCGCGCCGGTGGTTCGACGGGCACAAACCTCTATGGGGCGCTTCAGATTATTTCCCAGATGCGGGAGGCCGGCGAGCGCGGCTCTGTGGTCATCCTGATGTGCGACGGCGGCGAGCGCTACCTCGACACGCATTACTCGCCGGCGTGGCTTTTGGCCAGAGGTATCGCCCCGGAGCCGCATCACGCGATGCTGCGCGGCCTGCTCACAACCGGCGTCTGGGTGGATGTCTCGGACGCAGCCGTGGACGCACGGGTCTAGCTGGGCACCGTCATCCCCCACCGCTCCCCGCCGAGCTCGAAGATTACGTTGAGCGTCGCCGCGATGCTTGGCACGTGACGGGCGGTTGGCGAGGTCACGAGGTGAATGCGGCGCGGCCCGATGGGCGGGAAGCGCCGCAAGAAGACGCCGTCGGGGATTGGCACACCGCTCAGGGCAAGGCGTGACACGAGTCCAACGCCGAGGCCGCCGCCAACCATGGCGAGCAGGGCCGCGTAGTTCTCGGTTTGCAGCGGGGCGGTAGCGTTAAACCCAACGTCTTCGCAGACCTCAAGCAGGTGCTGTTTGCAGCGCTCGCATCCGGTAATCCACTTCTCTTCTGAGAGCTGGTCGAGCGAGAGCTGGGCGTCGGGTCCCCAGCGCGATTCCGGCAGCGCGAGCATGATTTCGTCTTCGAACACGGTGGCAACCGCGAGACCGGTGGTGCTCGCCCTGTGCGGGTCGTCGTGCTTGCCGGTGTAGGAGAACGTGAGCACCACATCCACTGTTCCGTTGCGCAGCATTTCGACGGCTTCAGGCGGCTCGGCCTCAACGTAACTCGCGGCGATTCCTGGGTATCGGTCGGCAAGCTCAAGCAGGATGGCCGGGACGATGGTTGAGGATGCGGTCGGGAACGCCGCGATCCGCACCTGCCCGGTTCGCATCCCCGAGAGTTCGGCGAGTTCTTCTGAGACGGCTTTCACCGCTGAGTTGATCGTGATGGCATGCCTGGCGATCACGCGGCCGGCCTCGGTGAGTCGAACGGATCGCCCAACCCTGTCGATGATGGGCAGTTCAAGCCGCGACTCAAGTTTTCGGAGGTGCTGGCTCACGGCCGGCTGGCTGTAGCCGAGGTATTTTGCGGCGCCGGTGATGGTTCCGGTGTCTGCGATGGCCTGCACGATCCTAAGGGTTTGCAGGTCGAGGGCGTAGTTGGCAACGTCGTCAACACTCATGACGGTTTCCTCATTTCACACGATTCTTCTGCGCTTCCCCGCGCGATCGTCGCGCGGGCGCTTGCCCCCGGGGGTTCGCAAGGGCGTTAAACCCCAACGAGGCTGCCAAACCCCTTCGTCCGTTTGTGCGGAGGAAGGGACGAGGCAACCTCGCGGGGGCGGGTTACGTTACTTCCAGTTTGGGGGCATGACCCAGCCCTCGTATACGGGTTCGCCCAAAACATAGTCTTTGAAGGCCTGCGAGTTGTAGGCATCCGCAACGGCTTTTGCCCAGTCTTTGTCGAGGTCAGCCGTCATCACCGACGTGATGAGTTGGGTGTCGTCCGAGAGCACCTTCTCGACCGCGAGGGCTGACGAGATGAGGCGTCCGGAGGTAGTGATGTAGTTTCCGTTGATGACGGCAAAGTCAACGTCGGGCAGCGAGGTGATGGCCTGCGCGAGGTCGAGGGGCTTGAAATCAAGGTTGTACGGGTTCTCCTCGATGTCGTTGAGGCTGAAGGTCGAGACCTCTGCCCCTTCGCGAAGCGTGACCCAGTCGATGCTTTCGAGCAGCGACATGGCGCGGTGCAGCGTCGCCGGGTCCTGAGGAACAGTCACCGACGAGCCGTCTTTCACGTCGTCGAGGCTCTTGTGCTTATCCGAGTACACACCCTGGGGTGCGGAGGGGATGAAGTTAAGCTTCGACATGTCACTGTCGAGTTCTTTGCCAACCGAGTCCATGTACGACGTGTTTTGGAAGACGGTGAGGTCAAGCGACCCCTCCTTCATCGCCGGGTTGAGCTGCAGGTTTTGCGAAAATGACTGCATGTCTACCTTGTAGCCCTCTTCTTCGAGGATTGGCAGGATGCCGTCGCGGAACATCTGTTCGTACAGGCCGACCCCAAAGCCGACCCTGATGGGGGCCGACTCGTTGGAGTCTTTGCCGTCGCCGGATGCCGGGGAGCAGGCGGTGAGCATGAGCGCGAGGGCCGCGCTTACTGCGATCAGGCGTTTTTTCATGGTGCGTCTCCTTACATTGGTGCTGCGTGAGTGCTGTGTTGATGTGCTGTGTAACGGTGTTGCAGGAAATGTTGCTGAGTCTGTGGTTGGAGGATGCGCGCGGTCGCGGGAGCCGAGGCCGTTAGCGGGGAGCCGAGGTCGTTAGCAGGGAACCGAGGCCCCTAGCGCGTCGCCCCGCGGAAGGCGTGGAGCGCCGATTCTGAGGTGCCTGAGCTGATGGCGCAGTCGGGAGTAAGCACAAAGGGCCTCCCCGCATTCGCCGCAAGCGCCTCTGCCGACTGCTCGTTGATCGAGACGATGTCGCCACGGTCGAAGGCGTGCCGCGAGACGCCGCACACGGTTGGCAGGCTCAGCTCGGCATCGACCGGCAGGTTGCCTTCCGCGTGGGTGTCCCAGCTGAGCGCATCCACCGGGTAGCTCTGGAAGAACTCGGGCCTCGCATGGTCCCCACACGTGTGCAGGATGCTGCGCATGCCGGGTGCCGCGGTGAGCACCGTTGCGTCGTGGGGCACCGAGAACCGTTCGAACTGCTCAGGAGTGAACAGCGCGGCGGTGCTCGTGGTTGCGAAGAAGATGCCGTCGACTCCGTCGGCGTGCAGCTGTTGGATGTACCGGGCGAGCCCGTCGGCGATTGCCGCAAGCACGCGGTCGGTCTCGTCGGCGTAGGTCTCAAAGAGATCTTCTCGGCTCAGGCCGTCGACGCTCGTGTTGGTGAAGCCGTTGTTGGTGATGGGCAGTCCCGCGAGCAGCAGCAGGATAGAGAGCGGCGAAAAGATTGTGGCGAGCACTGGCGTGTCCGGCAGCGCCTCCTGCACGAGCGCCATTCCGCGCGCCTGCTCAACAAGCGAAGGGCTGTTGATGGGAAGGGTGTCGGGGAACGCCGCGAGGTCTTCTGGCGTGGTGAGCACCGACTTCACCAGGCGGGGAAAGACCCAGTCGATGGCGTTGTAGTCGTATTTGTTGCCCCAGGCCTCTGGCACGTAGATGGCCCGCGGGTTGTATTTGATCCAGTCCCAGTCGAAGGTGCGCGCGTAGTTGATGGTTGCGGCTGCGAGCGTCTCTGCCTCGTTCTCGTCGGCGAGAAAGTGACACCAGGTACTCATGAGCGTGCGGCTGGTTGGCTGGCCATCCATGACCTGGTTGAAGAGTTGGCGTTTGGTTTGTTCCGTCATGACGGGCTCCTTTGAAGATTTGGGGTAGTCAGTGATTGGCGGTGACGGTGTCAGGCCTTGAGGTTAGCTGCGGCGCACCTTGCGAGCAGCGAGGTTGCCGACGCTCTGCATGCCCTGCACAAAGAGCACAAGCACAACAACCGTGACGACCATGACAAACGTGTCGAAGCGCTGATAGCCAAAGACGATTGCGAGGTCACCGATACCACCACCGCCGACAACGCCGGCCATGGCAGTGGCCCCGAGCAGCCCGATGATTGCCGTTGTCATCGAGAGGATGAGCGAGCCGAAGGCCTCAGGCAGCAGGAAGCGCCAAATGATCTGCACCGGAGTTGCCCCCATCGATTCGGCCGCCTCAATGATGCCGCGATTCACCTCAAGCAGTGAGTTCTCGACGAGGCGCGCGATAAACGGTCCAATGTAGAGGATGAGCGGAACGATCGCGGCTGCGGTCCCAATGGAGGTGCCAACAATAAATCGTGTGAGCGGAATGATCGCAACCATGAGGATGATGAACGGCACCGAGCGGATGATGTTCACAACCGGGTTGGCGATGTTGTAGACCGCCTTGTTTTCGGCGATGCCACCCGGCCGTGTGACGACAAGGAGGATGCCAAGCGGGAGGCCGATGGCGATTCCGCCAAGGAACGAAAATCCGAGCAGCTGGGCCGTTTGGTAGAGGCCTTCAAGAAACTGGTCGAGGGTGATCTGAGTATCAAACATGGGTAGCCACTTCCAATACGGTGATGCCGGTTTCCCGGAGCGCGGTGAGCCCCTCGGCAATCTGCTGCTGGGTGCCGGAAAGCTTCAGCACGAGGATAAGAATTTTGGTCTGCTGCACTGAGACGGTGTTTGCGCGCAGGATCTGGGTCTGCAGTCCGTGGTTCGCGCCGAGCAGGTCGATGAATGGTTCGTTGAGCGCGTCGCCCATGACTTCGAGCTGCACCACTCGCTCGTTGGCGTTTGTGGTCATCTGTTCTTCAACGGCGACATCGGTTGACATCACGGTCTGCACAAAGTTGCGGGCGGTTGGATGCGTTGGGTGCAGAAACACGTCGAGAGTTGGCCCAAGTTCAACGATCTGCCCGTTTTCCATGACGGCAACGCGGTTGCAGATCTCCTGGATGACCGACATCTCGTGCGTGATGAGCACGATCGTGATGTTGAGCTCCTTGTTGATGCGCTGCAGCAGCGCGAGGATCGACCGAGTGGTCTCGGGGTCGAGCGCGGAGGTTGCCTCGTCACACAACAAAATCTTCGGGTTCGAGGCGAGCGCGCGCGCAATTCCAACGCGCTGTTTTTGTCCGCCTGAGAGTTCGTTTGGGTAGCTTGAGCCCTTATCTTCGAGCCCAACAAACGCGAGCAGTTCGGCGACTCGGGGCTCGATCTCGTGCTTTTTCTTGCCCGCGAGGATGAGCGGCATGGCGACGTTGTGGGCTACGGTTCGCGACTGCAGCAGGTTGAAGTGTTGGAAGATCATCCCAATCTCGCGCTTCACCCCTCGCAGCTGTGATGGCGAGCACGACGCGAGGTCGGTTCCGTCGACAATAACGCTGCCGGATGTTGGCCGTTCGAGAAAGTTGACGAGGCGGATGAGCGTGCTCTTTCCAGCACCGCTGTAGCCGATCACGCCAAAAATATCGCCCTTATCGATCGTGAGATCCACGTGGTCGAGCGCTGTTATTTTCTTCTGTGCACGTTCGTACACCTTGGTTATGTTGCGAAGCTCAATCATTGCTGAAATCTCCTGTGCTGCGGCGGTTGTCCCGCACGATGCCGTTGACGTCTCAGTTGCGCCCGGTATTGCTGTTGCATCTGCTCTGCTTCGGTGCGAGAGCTGCGCGGTCCGGGGACTGTGTGCGGCGGCCTGACTCGAGTTTCTGTTGCCAACGAATGGTCCGGGTCTCGGGTTCGTGTGACAAGAAATCTGCTGTTAGAAGCCACAATCCCATAGGCCAATGGCAAGGACAATGACAGTTCGTCAACCTCTCCCATTAGCGTCAGTTATGGGTTCGAATCGCCGCTCAGAGGGCTAGTAAGGTTCTGGGTAGTGTGCTCTAATGAGGGCATTGGCACGGCAAGAACGGTCCCCAAAAGGGCGATTTCTCGCCGCTTCTTGACTCGAAACTTCACCTGCTGTGACCTATCACTCTGATTCGCTCACGAAAGAAAGTCGCCATGCAAAAACTGATTAATCACGTTGACCAGACCGTTCGCGAAACCCTTGAGGGGCTCGTCATGGCAACCGACGGGGTCGCCCTGCTCGGTTCGTCGCTCACGGTTATTCGTTCGGATGCCGATGCTCGGCGCGACAGCAGGGTCGCTATTCTTTCCGGCGGCGGGGCCGGGCACGAGCCGGCACACGCCGGCTACGTTGGCTCAGGCCTGCTCACTGCCGCGGTGAGCGGCGACGTCTTCACGTCGCCCTCAACCGACGCCGTCTACGATGCCGTCATGAGTGTTGGCGGCGAGGCCGGCGTGCTGCTTGTGGTCAAGAACTACACGGGCGACATCCTCAACTTTGGGCTTGCGGCGCAGCTGGCAGCGGCAGACGGCGTTCCCGTCCGCACGGTTGTCGTTCGCGACGATGTTGCCCTCATTAACCTGCACGGCGACGAGGCCCGCCGCGGCCTTGCTGGCACTGTGCTTGTACACAAGGTTGCCGGGGCGGTCGCCGAGGCAGGCGGCTCCCTCGACGACGTTGCGGATGCCGCTCAGGCAGCGGCCGACGGTCTCTGGACGATGGGTGTTGGCCTCGGGCCGTGCACGGTTCCGGCGGCGGGCACCCCCAACTTCACGTTTGAGGGGGCTCAGATGGAGCTCGGGCTTGGCATTCACGGCGAGGCCGGCGTGACGCGCACCGATCTTGCGCCAGCGGATGAGGTGGTCGAGACCCTCCTCGACTCCATCACGGCTGCTGGCGACTTTGGCAAGGATTCGCGGGTTGCGCTCCTGGTCAACGGCTTAGGAGCCACGCCGAGCATGGAACTCTCCATCGTGACGAGGGCAGCGCTCAACTCCCTCGCGGAACGCGGCATCGTCGTTGAGCGGGTGTGGACCGGCAATTTCCTCACGGCGCTCGATATGCCTGGTTGCTCGCTCACGCTGCTGTCGGTTGACAACAACCGCCTCGCGCTGCTTGATGCGCCGGCACGTTCGGCCGCGTGGGTGCAAGCCGTTGCGCCGGCGTCCCTCGCCGAACGCGTTCTTGAGGCCAACGTTCGGCCGCGCACATCCAGCGGCAATCGAGTGGATGCCTCGGCGAACTCGGCGCCGACCACCGACGCGGATCGGGCAGCAGCATCCACAGCGGCCGCGCTGCTTGAGGCCGCCTGCGCCGCGCTGCTCGACGCGGAGCACCTGCTCACCGAGATGGACCAGATCGTTGGCGACGGCGACCTTGGCATCAGCCTCGCCCGCGGGGCAAAGGCGATCAGGGCAGAGGTGCTGCCCGGCGCGGCAGACCGGAGCGCCGCCGAAACGCTCAGGCTCGTGTCAACGACGCTGAGCCGGGTTATTGGCGGAACCTCAGGCCCGCTCTACGCAAGCCTGCTCTTGGGCGCCGCGCGCACGCTGGGCCAGGGCGACGCATCAGAGGCCCGCCTTGCAGAGGCCTTTAGTACCGCCGTCGGCTACGTCACCAATTTGGGCGGGGCCACAGTTGGTGACCGCACCATGATGGATGCGCTCATCCCCGCCGCCGAGGCGTTTGCGAGCAGCATCCATGACGGAGCCTCCACGTCAACCGCTCTCGCCTCAGCGACGCGCGCCGCAGTAGCAGGGGCAGAGTCAACCGCGGCAATGACCGCGCTCAAGGGCCGCAGCCGCTACCTGGGCGAGCGAGCGGTTGGCACGGCAGACCCCGGAGCTCAGGCCGTTGCCATCTGGCTGGCGGCCGTGAGCGCCGAGCTCAACTCGCGCGGTTAGGGCGTTGCTGCCCGGCTGGTGGTTGCTACTTCCAGTTGGGCGGCATGACCCAACCGACGTAGGTGTCGTCACCCTCGACATATTCGCGGAACTCCTGAGAGTCGTACGCCGAGGCAACATCCTTTGCCCAGTCGGTATCAAGATCCTTGGTGAGCACAGAGGTGATGAGCTGCGTCTGCTCGTCCATGGTCTTCTCGACCGCGAGGGCCGAGGAGATCAGGCGGTCGGAGGTGGTGATGTAGTTGCCATTGATGACCGCAAAGTCGACGTCGGCAAGCGAGGTGAGCGCCTGCGCGAGGTCGAGCGACTTCCACTCGAGGTTGTACTTATTTTCGGTCACGTCGTTGAGGCTGAACGTGGCAACGTCGGCGTCAGGGTTGGTCTTGACCCAGCCGATGCTCTCAAGCAAGGCCATGGCGCGGTGCAGCGTTGCCGGGTCCTGGGGAACCGTCACGGTTGCGCCGTCCTTGACGTCATCGAGCGACTTGAACTTATCGGAGTACAGCCCCTGCGGCGCCGACGGGATGAAGTTGAGGCGCGACATGTCGCTGCCAAGCTCGGCACCAACCGAGTCCATGTACGAGGTGTTCTGGAAGATCGTAAGGTCGAGCGATCCTTCCTTCATGGCTGGGTTCAGCTGCAGGTTCTGCGAGAACGACGTGATTTTGACGTCGTAGCCTTCGTCTTCCAGAATCGGAAGGATGCCGTCGCGGAACATCTGCTCGTACAGCCCGACGCCGAAGCCGACGCGGATCGTCTTGCTGTCGCCGCCGGCCGCGTCATCGTTTGCGGCCGGCGCGCAGGCGGTGAGGCCGAGGGCCAGCACCGCGCTGAGGGCGGTTCCGAGCAGGAGCATTCGTTTCTTGATCACGTGATTCCTTCGCTGTGGGGTGTGGATGCAGGATGTTCTTGGGGCGTTAGTCGCGGCGAACGCGGCGGGCCGCAAAGTTGCCAAAGCTCTGCATTCCCTGCACAAAGATGACAAGGATAGCGACGGTGACAACCATCACAAAGGTATCGAACCGCTGATAGCCGAAGACGATTGCAAGGTCGCCGATGCCACCGCCGCCAACAACTCCGGCCATGGCCGTCGCGCCGAGCAGCCCAATGATGGCGGTGGTCATCGAGAGGATGAGCGAGCTTGTGGCCTCCGGCAGCAGGAAGCGCCAGATGATTTGGAACGGCGAAGCGCCCATCGATTCGGCCGCCTCCACGATGCCGCGGTCGACCTCAAGCAGGGAGTTCTCTACAAGCCTGGCGATGAACGGCCCGATGTAGAGGATGAGCGGAACGATCGCGGCCGTTGTCCCGATCGACGTCCCAACAATCAACCTGGTGAAGGGGATGATCGCCACCATGAGGATGATGAACGGCACGGACCGCACGATGTTCACGACCGGGTTCGCGATGTTGTAGACGGCCTTGTTGGGCGTAATGCCGCCTGGCCTGGTCGCGACGAGCAAAATACCGAGAGGAAGCCCGATCAGCACGCCGCCAACAAAGGAGACGCCAAGCAGCTGACCCGTCTGGGCGATGCTCGTCAGGAACTGTTCGAGGGTGACCTGCGTGTTAAACATCGGCGCTCTCCTCCAGCACGGTGATGCCAGCGGATTCGAGGTAGGCGATGCCGGCGTCAATCGCGCCGGGCTCGCCGCTCAGCCGCAGCACAAGCACAAGAATTTTCGTCTGCTGCACGTAGACGGTGTTTGCGCGTTCGATGTGTGTGCGCAGCCCAAAGTCTGGCTTCAGGCGGTCAATGAACGGCTCGCCGAGTGCGTCCCCAAGCACCTCAAGCCGCACGACGCGTTCGCCGTCTACCTGGGCGACGGGCTCGTCATCGATCGACATGATGGTGCGCACAAAGTTGCGGGTGGTTTGGTGTCCGGGGCGCAGGAAGATATCGAGCGCCCTGCCTTCCTCAACGATGTGGCCGTTTTCCATGACCGCGACCCGGTTGCAGATCTCCTGGATGACCGACATCTCGTGCGTGATGAGCACAATCGTGATGTTGAGCTCGCGGTTGATGCGCTGCAGCAGGGCAAGGATGGAGCGGGTTGTCTCGGGGTCGAGCGCCGAGGTGGCCTCGTCGCACAGCAGAATCTTGGGGTTTGAGGCGAGGGCACGCGCGATGCCGACGCGCTGCTTCTGCCCGCCTGACAGCTCGCTTGGGTAGCTTGCGCCGCGGTCTTCAAGCCCAACAAACGCCAGCAGTTCGGCGACGCGGGCCTCGACCTCGTGCTTCGGCTTGCCGGCGAGGATGAGCGGCATCCCAACGTTGTGGCTGACCGTGCGAGACTCAAGCAGGTTGAAGTGCTGGAAGATCATCCCGATCTCGCGTTTGACCTCTCGCAGCTGCGACGGGGAACGGTCGCCGAGCACAAGGCCGTCGACCTCAACGTCGCCGCTTGTTGGGCGTTCGAGGTAGTTGATGAGTCGGATGAGCGTGCTCTTTCCGGCACCGCTGTAACCGATCACGCCAAAGATATCGCCCTTATCGATCTGGAGGTTGATGCCGTCAAGGGCGGTGATGGTCTTTTTGGCGCGCGTGTACACCTTCGTTACATTGCGAAGCTGAATCAACTGTATGTTCTCCTGGGCCCCTGCGAGTGGGGAAGCTGCGACAAAAGTCTGCCGCGATGAAGTCTACAAGCGCCTCGCGAATGCGCAAGGGTTATGTCGCTGTGTGACGGCAACCTTTGGCAGGGTAAAATCGAGGTATGGCCACCCCCAAAATCTTGTTGTACTACGTATTTGCGCCCATCGCCGACCCAGAAGCTATCCGCCTCTGGCAGCGCGAACTGTGCGATTCCCTTGGCCTGCGCGGCCGAATCATCATCTCAAAAGACGGGCTCAACGGCACGGTCGGCGGAGAAATCGACGCGTGCAAGCTCTACCTGCGCCGCACGAAAGAGCACCCCGCGTTTGCCAACCTCGACGTGAAGTGGAGCGACGGCACCGGCTTCCTTCCAGAGCCAGAGCAGAAGCTGCTCGGCCGCAGCCGTCAGGCTCCGTGGCGCATCAGCACCGATTTTCCTCGCCTCAGCGTGAAGGTCCGCGACGAGATCGTAAGCTTCGGCGCACCAGAAGAGCTCGTCGTTGACAACGCTGGGGTTGTTGGCGGCGGCACCAAGCTCAAGCCGCAAGAGCTGCACGACCTCATGGAGCGCAAGGGCGACGAGGTGGTCTTCTTCGACGGCCGCAACGCGTTTGAGGCCGAGATCGGCCGGTTTAAAGATGCCGTCGTGCCAGACGTCGCCACAACGCACGACTTCGTGCGCGAGCTCGACAGCGGCAAGTACGACCACCTCAAGGACAAGCCCGTTGTCACGTACTGCACCGGCGGCATCCGCTGCGAGGTCCTGAGCGGGCTCATGAAAAGCCGCGGCTTCGACGAGATCTACCAGATCGACGGCGGCATCGTGCGCTACGGCGAGACCTTTGGCGACAGCGGTCTCTGGGAGGGTTCGCTGTACGTCTTCGACGACCGGGTTTCGATGGATTTCAGCGACAACACCAAGGTCATCGGCCGCTGCTACCGCTGCGAAACCCCAACGAAGAACATGCACAACTGCGTCGAGCCGAGCTGCCGCGAGCAGCTGGTCGTCTGCGAGGCGCACGAGGCACAGACCACGTGCGAGGCTCATGTGGCCGTGCTCGGCTAGCGACGCAACCGCGACTCACCGCACTCAGCATCGCGCATCCGCCACTCGAATTGGTCGGATGCGCGAGGCTCGCGGCTACGCCTCGATTCGGGCGAGGGCCGTGCCGGCCTTCACGTAGTCGGCTTCAGATCCGAGGCGGGCGATCGTTCCGGCTCGGTGGGCAAAGACCTGCGTCTCCATCTTCATGGCTTCCATGACCGCAATAACGTCGCCCTCGGCAACCGCCGCACCGTTGGCAACCTGCCAGTTAAGCAGCGTTCCGGTGATGGGGGCGGCAACAACTGCCGGGTCAGACTCGGCTTCTGGTGCCGCCTGAGCGACCTCAGCCTGAGCCGAGGAGACCGCTACGCCGCTCAGCAACGAAGCTGGCAGCCCAAGCTGTACCCGCCGCCCGTCGATCTCAACAAACGTGCGGGTGAGGGCCTCCGCTGCCGCGGGCTCAACCCGAGGCGCAATGGTGATGGCCTCCGCAAAATCCGTCTCGATCCAGCGGGTGTGTACGCCGAATGAGTCGGCAGACGTGAAGTCGGCATGGTTCATGACGGCCTCGTGGAAGGGCAGTACCGACGCAACACCCTCGATTGTGAACTCGCGAAGGGCCCTTCGGGCGCGCGCAATGGCCTGTTCCCGCGTCGCACCAGACACGATGAGCTTCGCCATGAGCGAGTCAAAGGTTCCAGGAACCGTCGAACCCGATGCCACACCAGAGTCGACTCGAACGCCGGGGCCGGAGGGCGCGGAAAACGAGGTGATGGTTCCCGGGGTTGGCAGGAAGCCGCGGCCGGCATCCTCCGCATTGATCCGGAACTCAAACGAGTGCCCAACTGGCGCTGGCGTTTCGGTGATCGAGAGCGGAAGGCCGTCGGCTACGCGCAGCTGCTCAACGACGATGTCGATTCCGGTGGTCTCTTCGGTTACGGGATGCTCAACCTGCAGGCGCGTATTGACCTCAAGGAACGAGATGGTGCCGTCGGCGCTCAGCAGAAACTCAACCGTTCCGGCGCCAACGTAGCCGGCCTCTGCGCAGATGGCCTTCGCCGAGCTGTGGATGCGCTCGCGCTGCTCGGCGGTCAGGAACGGCGCCGGCGCCTCCTCGACCAGCTTCTGGTTGCGGCGCTGCAGCGAGCAGTCGCGCGTGCCAAGCACCACGACGCTTCCGTGAGTGTCTGCGATGATCTGCGCCTCGACGTGGCGGGGGCGGTCGAGGAACTGCTCAACGAAGCATTCGCCACGGCCAAAGGCGGTCACGGCTTCTCGCACGGCTGACTCGAAGAGTTCGGCGACCTCGTCCATGCGCCAGGCGACTTTGAGGCCCCGGCCTCCGCCGCCGAATGCTGCCTTGATCGCGATTGGCAGGCCGTGTTCCTCTGCGAACGCAACGACCTCGTCGGCTCCTGCAACAGGGTCTGAGGTCCCCGAAACCAGCGGGGCGCCAACGCGCTCTGCGATTTTGCGGGCGGCAACCTTGTCGCCGAGCAACTCGATGCTGCTGGGTGACGGCCCGATCCAGATGAGTCCCGCGTCAAGAACGGCCTGCGCAAATTCGGCGCTCTCCGAGAGGAACCCGTAGCCGGGGTGAACCGCGTCGGCGCCGGAGCGCCGCGCGATCTCGATGATCTTTGGGATGTTGAGATAGCTGTCGGCGGGGCGGTCGCCGTCGAGCCCGTATGCCTCGTCGGCGAGGCGCACGTGCAGGGCATCAGCATCCACATCGGCGTAGACGGCAACTGAGGTGACCCCGTAATCGGCACAGGCCCTCGCAATTCGCGTCGCGATTTCTCCGCGGTTGGCGATGAGTACTTTCTTCACTTGCTGTCCTTCACGTCGCTGATGGGGTTAAAACGGATGCCGGCACCGATGGGAATCTGCCCGGCGAGGTTGAGGTGGTACGTGGCAACAGAACCAATCACGGGGTAACCGCCGGTCAGCGGGTGATCGGCGAGGAACAGCACAGGCTGCCCGCTTGCCGGCACCTGAATGGCCCCAACGGCGGTTCCCTCGCTGGGCAGCTCGGTCGTGATCGACCGTTCGAGGGGAACCTCTGCGGAGAGGCGAAGCCCAACCCGGTTCGATTGTGCCGTCACCCGCCAGGTCTGTGCGCCGAACGTGGCGACGGCGTCTGGGGTGAACCAGTCGTCGCGCGGGCCCATGACCACATCGAGTGTCACGGTCTCGGCCGCGCTCGGCAGCTGCGGGGGTTCGGTCAGCAGGGGCTCGATTGCGGCTCCGCCTACAGCCTGCCGCACCGGAATCACTGCGCCGGGGACGAGGGGCGCTGGGCCGATGTTGGCAAGCGTGTCGGTTGCGCGGCTGCCAAGAATCGGAGGCAGATCGAAGCCTCCACGGACGGCAACGTAGCTCCGGGTGCCCCGCTCTGGCTCGGACAGGAGCAGCTGATCGCCGTCCTCAAGCACAATGGGCTCATACCCTCGGCGTTGGCGTTTTGTTCCGTCAGCGGCAAGAAGCGTCAGCAACGTGCTCGCGCCGGCGACCGCAACCACGTTGTCGCCGATGCTCTCAAGGCGCAGGCCGCCGTCAACGGTTTCGAGGCAGGCCTCGTCCGAGGCGTTTCCGACAAGACGGTTGGCAACGCGAAGCGAGGTGCGGTCGAGGGCGCCGGAAGCCGAGACTCCCTGACCGGCCTGACCAGGTCGACCAAGGTCTTGCACAACGGTTTGGATGCCGGTCGCCCGCATCCGGAGGCCCTGCAGCACCGCCGATTCTGGCTTCGCCTCTGGCGTGGATGCCTCAGGCGTGGATGCCTCTGACTGAGCGTCCCCCGCGGCCACGGCGATCTGCTCGGTTACCGGCACAAACTTCACCCGATATCCCGGCTGTAACAGCGCGGGAACCTCGCGCGCGAGGTCCCACATCGGCACATCAGTCACCCCGATGATCTGCCAGCCACCAGGGCTCGCCTGGGGGTACACCCCGCTGAACATTCCGGCGAGGCCGACCGCGCCCGCAGGAATCCTCGTGCGCGGCACGGCACGGCGAGGAACATCCAGCAGCGGATGCCCGCCTGTGAGGTAGGCAAACCCAGGAGCAAACCCGGTAAATGCCACGGTGTACTCCGAACCGGCATGCATCGCGACGACCTCATCTGCCGAGACGCCAAGCAGCCCGGCAACATCGTGGAGGTCATCCCCGGTGTAGGCCACCGGGATCTCAACCAGCTGCCCGACGGTTGCCGTGCGATGCCCGAGGTCTCGGCCTCGAATGTTGTCGGCAATCTGCGCGGCGCTCACGGCACCGGGGCGAAACGTGACCAGGATCGTGCGGGCGGCAGGGACAAGCTCCTCGACCCCGTGGATGGGATGGGCGTTGAGCGAATCAAGCAGGGCAAGGGTGTCGTCAAGATCCGCGAGCTCAACAAGCATCGCGTCGCGATTGACGGGCAAAAATCTCATGGGGGACTTTCCGCTGGGGTGCAGCAGGTTAGACGTGATAGGTCGAGTCGGCAACGTCGGTTACAAACATGTATCCGGGAGCATGGGTCACCGCGAAGGGAACGCCCGACGCCATGACCGCGGCCTGCGGGGTGACACCACAGGCCCAGAACACGGGAACCTCGCCGGGCTCGATGCGAACCGCGTCGCCAAAATCGGGGGCTGCGAGGTCGTTGATGCCAAGCAGCGCCGGTTCGCCGACGTGCACCGGCGATCCGTGCACCGAGGGGAACCGACCGGAGATCGTCGCGGCATCCGCGACTCGATCCGCCTGAATCGGGCGCATCGAGACCACCATCTCGCCCTTGAACCGCCCGGCCGGGCGGCACTGGCGGTTGGTGCGGTACATGGGAACGTTGGTGCCGTCGGTGATGTGCCGCACCTCAATTCCGGCCTCAAGCAGCGGCGTTTCGAAGGTGAAGCTGCAGCCGATGAGGAAGGTCACGAGGTCGGGATGCTCCGCCCACGCTGCCGACGCATCGGTGACTTCTTCGGCAAGCTCGCCGTCGCGCCACACGCGATAGAGGGGGATGTCGGTGCGCAGGTCAGCGCCATCGGCAAGCATGGTGCTGTGCGAACCAGGGTCCGACACGTCAAGCACAGGGCAGGCCTTTGGATTCCGCTGGGCGTAGAGCAGGAAATCGTAGGCCCAGTCCTTCGGGAGCGAAATCATGTTTGCCTGGGTCATGCCTGGCGCGATGCCTGCGGTTGGCGCGACAAACCCTGATCGGTACATGGCTCGTGCCTCGCGCGCGGCCGTGACAGCGGCGATTCGGGCGTCTGCTACTGCGGTCATTTGTTGCCTCCGTTTGCGGTGCCTGAGTTGTGCCCCTCGATAAACGAGCGGATCTCGATGCCGGCCTCGGTCAGCACCTCACGCACGCGCCTGGCCATGGCTACCGAGCCCTCCGTATCGCCGTGCACGCAGATCGAGTCGGCCTGCACGCGCGCAACGGACCCGTCGATGGCGGTGACGGTGCCCTCTGTCACGAGCTGCAGCATCCGTTCGGCCACCTGTTCGGCGTCGTGCAGCACCGAGCCAGCCTCTCGGCGGGAAACCAGCACGCCCTCCGGTGTGTAGGCCCGGTCGGCGAAGGCCTCGGCAACGCAGCGCAGCCCTGCCTCCTCTCCAATCCGCAGCACGGTTGAACCGGCCAGCCCCATGAGCACGAGGCTCGGGTCAACCTCGCGGATGGCCTTCACCACATCGGTGGCCTGCCGCTCGTCGTGGGCGATGGTGTTATACAGCGCGCCGTGTGGCTTGACGTAGCTCACGGTGGCGCCCGCCGCGGCGGCGAGGCCTTTGAGCGCGCCGATCTGGTAGACAACATCCGCGATCAGGTCGCGACTGTCAACATCCATGTTGCGGCGGCCAAAACCGGCCAGGTCTCGGTACGCAACGTGGGCACCGATGGCAACGCCGTTGTCACGGGCCGCGCGGACGGTGTCCAGAATCGCGGCGGGGTCGCCGGCATGAAACCCGCAGGCAACGTTGGCGCTCGACACGATGCTGAGCATGGCGGCGTCGTCGCCAAGCGACCACCGGCCAAAGCCCTCACCGAGGTCACTGTTCAGGTCAATTCGGCGAAGTCCAGCAGCGCTGGCTGTTGTGCTGTTCATGGCAATACCTCTGTGTATCTGGGGGGGTGATGGTTGGTTAGCTGACGCCGAGGAAGGCGAAGATCGGCACAACCGAAACAACGCCCATGTACCAGGTGAGCCCGGTAACCAGGGTTCCGAGCACAAGCAGCCAGCGCGGGTAGCGGTAACCGTTCATGAGGTCGCCCCTGAACCATCCAACATACATAAATATTGTGAGTCCGATGGGCAGGATGAGCCCGTTGAACCCACCGGCGAACACGAGCAGGGCGGCGGGGGCCGTGCCAACAATCAGGTAGATCCCGAGCGAGACCAAGATGAAGACAACCGTTGCCAGGTTGCGGCCGCGCTCGGTGATCTTCTTGTTAAACACCGTGATGAACGAGATCGAGGTGTAGGCGGCGCCGATCACACTCGTGATGCCGGCGGCCCAGAGCACAAGCCCAAACGCACGGAGTCCAAACTCGCCAGCCGCTGCTTGGAAGGCCTGTGCTGCTGGGTTTGCTCCGCTGCCTGACGTGTCGATGACAACGCCGCTCGCCACAACGCCGAGGATCGCGAGGAACAGGATGTAACGCATCACGCCGGTCACGAGAATGCCGTTCAGCGCAGCCTTCGAAACCTGCTTGATGTTGTCGACGCCGGCCGTTCCGCTGTCGAGCAGGCGGTGGGCGCCAGCGTAGGTGATGTAGCCACCAACGGTTCCACCAACGATGGTGGTAATGGTGGCGAAGTTGATCTCGTCCGGCCAGACGGTCTGTCGAAGGGCCTCACCAACCGGGGGGCCCGACACGATTGCGACGTAGACCGTCAGCAAGATCATGACGATGCCGAGGCCAATCATGACCCGGTCAACCGCGATGCTGGCGCGCTTCGCGAGGAAGATGGCCACCGCGATGAGCGCGCTGATCGCGCCGCCAATCTTCGGGTCGAGCCCAAGCATGGCGTTGAGACCGAGCCCGGCGCCTGCGGTGTTTCCGATGTTGAACACGAGCCCGCCGAAGATGACGAGCACGGCGAGCACGTAACCGCTGCCAGGGATCGCCTCGTTGGCGAGGTTCGCGGCGCGCTTGCCAGTGACCGTGACGATGCGCCAGATGTTGAGCTGCACGATGAAGTCGATGAGGATCGAGGCGAGGATGCCGAAGGCAAACGCCGCGCCCATCGTTGCGGTAAACGTTGCGGTCTGGGTAATAAAGCCTGGGCCGATGGCCGAGGTGGCCATCATGAAGATGGCCCCAATCAGGGATGCTTTGCGGGCACGAGCAAAACCGGCGGCTTGCTGGCCGACGCCTTCTACTGAGGAACCGTCGGTTGTTTCAGCCGTTTCGGGAGCGTTCTGGGCGGGTGTCATGGTGTGTGTATTCTTCCTGGCTCTTGGTTGATTCGATGCGCCACTGCAGCGAAAGCCTGAGAGCATTGCGAGAAGCTTATTATTGCTCAACAAAAATGTAAAGATTGTTGAGCAATTAACATCCCCAGAGTCCCGGCTACACTGGCGGAATGGCTCGAGACGAGAAACCGGCACCGGTAACCCCCTCCCTCACCGATCACGTTGCGGCAAATATCCGCAACAAACTGGTCAGCGGAGAACTCGTGCCCGGACAGCAACTCTCCGAAACCTCACTGAGCGAAAGCCTCCAAATCTCGCGAAACACGCTCCGCGAAACCTTCCGCATGCTCACCCACGAGGGCCTGCTCGTGCACGTGCCAAACCGTGGCGTTTTCGTGGCAACGCCATCCCTCGCCGCCATTATTGACATCTATCGCGTGCGCCGCATCATCGAATGCCAGGCCATCGTGCTCGCGCCCCCTCGACATCCAGCAAGCCAGCGGATGCGGGCGGCGGTCGAAAGCGCCATCACGTCGCAGGCAGCGGCCGACTGGCTGAGCGTTGGAACGGCAAACATGGAGTTCCACTCGGCCGTAGTCGCCCTCGCCGACAGCGAGCGCCTCGACCGGCTCTACCGCAATATCTCGGCCGAGCTCAGACTCGCGTTCGGAATGCTAGACGACCCCGAGTTCCTGCACGAGCCCTATATTGGGCTCAACCAGGACATCCTCGAACTCTTCGAGGCGGGACAGGCAGAAGCCGCGGCAAAGGCCCTCGACGATTACCTCGTGCAGTCCGAGCGCACCGTGCTCGCGGCGTATGCGAGGTATGCCGCCGCCGCGGTGTAACCCAGCGATCTCGTCGGGTCCGAGGCACTATCGCGTCCGACGTCTTAGCCGAGACGACTCACGGCCTACGGAGCGATCACAATTTTGCCGCCGCTGTGCCCGCTCTCGAGCAAGGTGAAGGCGTCAACAACCCGGTCGAGCGGAAACACGTTGGCGATGGGCAGGTCGAGGTCTCCGTCAGCCGCCCGCTGCGCAAGCACGCCAAGGGTAACCGCCGAGCGCACGTATTGCCCTGGGCTCACGATGCCAAACTCGGCAATGGCCCCATAATCAACGATGGAGCAGATCCGGTCGGCGGGCAGCCCGAGCTCTAGGCCTGCCTCGACGGTCTCACGCCCCGCGTTGTCTTGCACCGCGGTAATTCCTTCGGGGGCGATGGCCCGCACGCGATCCGCGAGCCCAGGGCCATAGGTGGTTGGCAGGATGCCGTGGGCCCGCAACACGTCGTGGTTGCGCTCGCTTGCGGTGCCGATCACGGTAGCGCCGCGCGCAATCGCAAGCTGGGCGTATAGCACGCCGACCGAACCTGATGCAGCGCTCAGCAGCACGGTGTCGTTGGGGCCGATGTTGAGCGTTTCGAGGGCCGCAACGGCGGTCAGGCCGGGCGTGGTCAGCGAGCCGGCGACGGTCCAGTCAAGCGAGGCCGGCTTTCGGGCAAGCTGGGCAGAACGTACCCGCACGAGTTCGCGCAGGGATCCCCCAATTGACCAACCCATCACTTCGTGACCGGCAAGAATCTGGCTGCCGTCGGCATGCACCGCCTCCGACCCCGCTTCGACAACAACACCGGCAAAATCGGAGCAAATCCCGCGCGGAAATTTGGGGTCCTTCAGCGGAACAAGCCCCGAACGAACCTTGCGGTCGTAGGGATTAATTCCGACTGCGCGCACCTCAATGACGACCTGGTTGTCAACCGGCGTTTCAGGATCAGGAACGGTCACAATCTGGAGCACCCCTGGCCCGCCAAATTCTTCGTACACTACCGCGCGCATCCGTTGCTCCTTCTGTGCCAAGTTGCCGCGCGAGACACGGCCCGGCGATGCGGCTTCGTAGGCGTTTCCGACTGGTCAGCGCACCGGGCTCATCCCCCGCACCTTTGCAGGCTACTGCTCCGGCATCCAACGTTCAATGGTTCGGGATGTTTCTCACGCTGCCCAGGGGTTGGCGCCGCGCTGCTCCAACATCTCAGCGAGCATCAACTCCCCGGCCCGACCCAGATGCTCACGCCGCACATCGCGAGACCGAACACAGAGAGAAGACAAATCGTGAAGACTCCTGGAACCTCGTGGTCTTCGATGGGTGGCAGACCCAGTTCAACGTTTCGCTCGCTTGCCGTCCGGTATCGGCGAAGCAGGCGAAGCCGAATCCGTTTTCGAAACACCAGGCCCATCGCCCCCGAAAGCCCAAACGCGGCGGCAACACAGAACACAAGAAGTTGAAAGAGTGTCATCACTCAACCCTGGAGCTGCGACAGCTGCACGATGCCAACAATCAGAAGAGGAGTCCCCACAAAAAGCCCGGCAATGCCAACAAACATGATGGTTCCTGGCGTCGAGTTTTGGGCAGCCTGCTCGGCCATCGTGCCACCCCTGCTCCGTTGCGCGTTGGCAAGCCAGCGAGCGACCTTCGCCGAGCGAAACATACACAGGAGGCAGAGCGCAATCGCAAAGGAACCGCCGGCCACAGCCAGCCAGCCCTCGGCGGCGGGGCTCAGTTCGCCACCGATTTCCATCAGTCTTCGCTCCAAATCGTGTTGTCCTTCCCGCAGAAATTCTTGAGTCTTCGCGTTCACCACGCTGCCACCTACGACTGTCATCAACGCACGTTCCACTGTGTGGCCGAAGCCCGAGCGTCGACCCGATGTCGCCGCTTCATCCACAGGTCAACACCCGACAACGCCCAACACAGGGCGAGAAGCATCCAGGCAAGCTGAAACGGCGGGGTCCATCCACTGTTCGAGTCGCAGCCTCTCTCCATCGCCATCTCGTAGATGTTGTAATTCATGAACCCGTACATGATCGAGCTGATCACTCCGAGGAGGGCAACAAGGTACAGCAACGACCTCAGCACGCGCCAGGCAGAGAACGGATAATCAAGTGACCAACGCGCCGGCCGCCCAAGCCGCACTGTTTGATACGTCGTAACGAGGACCGCAGCGGCTACCTGGCATGCCAGGTGGGCGAACAACAGTACGGAACCGTCCGTCCCGATCTGGTCCAGGACGACCCTCAGCGAGAGACACGACTCTATCGGGTACTGGAAGTAGGCGTAGGCAACCCCATACACGGTGAGGGCTAATCCGGTCAGCGCGAAGACGGCTCGAACGAGTCCGGCAAACTTGCTCGCGGTACTTCTCACGAGGTGTGTCCGATGGCAGCACGGATCTGGTTTACGATTCGAACCAATTCGCCCTCCGAAAGAGAGGTGAGCCCCCAATTCTTCTCATTCATAGGAAACAGAACCACGCGTTCCTCTGGATCTGCCCGCAGCGTCAGCACGATGCCCCGACGTTCCCCCAAGGTCATCAATGATCTGCTCGTCAACCCTGGGCCCAATTCGACCGACAGAATCTCTGAATAAGGGACAGTAACGCTCGGACTCAGACCTGTTGCGGCTCCCGAGAAATGGATTTCGGCTGCAGTGACGATACAAATCAAGTACTCGTCTTTATTCTCGTCAAAGAGTTTCCGATGTTCCATACGCTCAAGCACAGAAAACAGCCCAAACGAACGCCGAAGCATGTATGCCGCCGAGTCAGACCCGAGCTGTGTTCTCACCACGTTGAGTTTGCCTCGTACCTTCGAAGTCAGGATCCACAGCATCAAGGCACTAAAACCAATAACAAAAGCAACGATGCTCAAAACGATCGCAAAAAGGGAAACCATTTGGTCGCCTCGAGGTGGCCCCGCAAAGAACCGGATGGACCCACCGACGATTCCGACAAGAGCAACCGGCGCTCCGACCAACGCGTATCCAGCAACCTGTCGCCTGAATCGTCGCCTTTCGAGAACGGCTGCGTGTCCGAAGGCTAAGGCGGCTTCGGAGTATCGAGAATCGCGTGCAGGCTCTTCTTCAGACATGCGGCATCCAAAATCGCGCGCCATATCGGCCACGAATTTCCTTCGCTACGCGTTTTGGCCGGTTCGTCATGACCGACCCGTTGCGTTCAATAATGTTGAGTGCAAGCGGGATTTTTTGGTCATCGACAAGAACGTCAATGTTCACCACCTCCACGGACTGCCCGACGATAGCAATCCATTCGGTTCGGCACGTGATAACGGACGCCCAAGACAGACTCATAACGCGTTCCATCGATTGTTCGCTTCCCTGCCAGAGCGAAAGACCGTTCTCAGCAAGAACGAGCGATCCGCTCGAACGAATTTTGGGCGACACATCTTCAGGCCCGGGATATTGGACCCAAATCCGGCTGATCCCTGACCTCATTTCAGAACATCGCAACCAGGTGAAAATATCGGCGGAAGGAAACTGTGCGCGCAGAAACCGACGCCGCGAAAAATATCCTCGCAGAACGAAGGCAGCAAACCCCAAACAGATTGAACCAACCAGCATTAAGACCAGAGCAAACAGAGCAAGCAGACTTAGCTCATCCATTTGAGTAAGCCCAAGCACGGCGACCGCAGCAAAACATGCCGCAAGTAGGGCTTGTCCTGCGGCGGTCACAGAGAGCGGTCGCTGCGTCTGCCGCGAGCCCCAGCTCACGGCCCCTGCCGAAGAGACCCTGTCAGCGACATACGGTGTGCCCTCCCTGAGGATTTCCCCTGTCCGCCTGTGCAATTGGGGTAGCTCCCTGTGCTCGTTTTTCAGCGTTGTGTACCCATTCGACGTTTCGATTCGAGTGCGTCGTGTGGCGAGCCAGCTGAGCACCGGAACACCAACGGCAGCGAAGCACAAAAGACCGCCAAGTCCCTCAAAAGCTCGCTCCCTCGTTCCGCCAGGAAGGGCAACAACATCCCAAGATATGAAAAGAATCGCAACCGTTGAAACCAGCAGGATGACGACCACTGCCGCATGCATCCGCAAAAGAACCAGGGCAGAAACTCCAGGCACTAACGACGAGGCGTCTCGGTATTGCCGGTTCGACGGATTTGGTTGCTTGTTTCGAGGCACGTGGCGACTAGGCATTTGGGCCCTCACTCAGGTGGCTCGAAACATAGGCTTTGGCGATGGGCTCGATCTCCAAGATGCTCATGGGAAATAGGCCAGCGTACTGGAGCTGGTTCATGCGCAACGGCACATTAATAATTGCGCCGTCTACTCGCACTCCGATAACAAGCGTCGGATACACCGAGTTCGCCGCGTGGTCTGTGCGAACGAGCAGGTAGGACAACCGGGCGACCGGAATCTGAACAACACGCTGAAGCCCTCGGCGGTAGTTCCAGATCTCGATGCCTTCTCGCCCAAGGCCCACCGAATAGTACAAGCGCAGCTTTCTTGGCACCGCTGCCAGTTCAGGATGGAGCCTTCTGATCGCGGCCGATGCGCTGCTGCTCCATTGGCCGTGCATGAGCACGTTCCTGGGCGAGACATTCTTCAGCGCCTGCAGGCGCCGACTGTTATTTTTCGCCCAATAGACGACGACGCTGACGACAAGCAACACGATAAAACACACGATGGCAATCACATAGACCAACGCAGAATCGCTCGAAAACACTTAGGCAACTTTTCTTTTTGCACAAGCAAAGCCAAGACCCGCGATACTTCTGCACAAAGATAACTAGAGATCGAAGAAGCCATTCAACACAGTTTTCAATGGTGTCGAGTACTAGACCGACAGATATTGATACGTCAACCTCAGCTGTTCCGGCTCGACACAGACGATGCGCAGACCCGTTATGGGCTTTTGCCCCCGCGGATATGAGTACGTGCACCGCCACGAGGAAGAACCCGGGTCTTTCAAATCGGCTATCCGAAACTGAGACTGTAGCGCCGAGAATGACTGCCAAATGAGAGTCGGACATTCCGCATCGCGAGGACATCCGTTCAGCACCGTTTTCGATTGAACAATCGAAGTCATCACGTCAGGAGTGACGATAATTTCGATGTCGCCGTTACCGTCAAACATGCCCAGCGCATCCTCGCGAACGACCTCATAGGCACCCAGTTCAAGATCGGCAGCTAACGCGCCCTCAAGCCCGTTCCTCGCACTGCTGAGTACCAGATGTATTACCGAAAGAATGATGCCGGCTGCGACGAAAACAGCAACACCGGCAATCGCTGCTTTACTCGCGAACCAGCGTTTTTGGGGCAGCAACTGAAGCACCCCCAAGGTGATTCCAGGGCCTGAGACGCCCTTGCCATGTGTCCAGATTTTGCGAACCGTCATCTGACCTAGTCATCGCACATACCAAGAGCCTTTTGAATCTGCGCTAGCTGAAGGATTGCATCGTCACTCAGGTTTCGAGCACGCCCCATAATGGCGATAGATTTCAGAAATAGGGGGATAGGGAGCTCCTGCGAACGCACGTAGAGAAGCAGTGGAACTCGCGTCTGCCCAGCATCGACCCATTTGCCGATCGATACTCGTTCAATTGAGGCACGCGGAATTGTGATCGAGATGGCAGCCTCCCCTCCATGTTGCATCACGGTAATCCCCTGGGACGAGAAACGAGCAAAGCGTAGTCTTCGAATCCCCCATCGGCCACCAGAAGTTTCCGACAAGACCTGTCGAAGACGCACCACGGTTTCAAAGGTTGGCGCACACAGGAAAATGACATCGTTGCTTCCGATCCCTTTGCGATACCGACGAGAGTTCATCTCTGACCTGCGCAGCAGCACAAAACAAAACACCCAGATCACGACCCCGCCACATCCAGCACTGGCCACGAGCAACACAAGGCGGCTCTGCTGCGACGGCGGAAGAGACAACTGCGAAACAAGGACCAGACCTGAGGCCAGCACCAGCCCCGCAAAGCAGATCGCGAAGATTCTGCCGTAAATCGGGCGCTGAACCGGCGAGGCGAGAACGCTCCGAACTGATTCCGACGCTCTGCTCGCGCGCGCCTCAGCCAGTGAGTACTCACTGACGGACAGACCTACCCCACGTGATTCACCAGCCTTGGTAATTCGCTTGCCAGTTATTGAGTCGCGAAGATCCGCCAAGGGATATTTCCCGGGCAACGTCGTGTATCCACGTTTCACCTCATAGCGCTCCACAAGCGGGAGTCCTCCCCAGAAGAGCAGCGCACTCAGCAAAAAAGCGCCACAACTCGCTATAAAAAACACGCCCCATGGATGCATTTCAAACCGGTTTGCTGCAGCAAAAATTGCCGAAACGAGGACAAGCAGCAGGCACACAAACAACGCAATACCAACAGCTTGCGTCAACCAGAACGCCGTCAGCACGACTGACCAGTTGTCCCTTCGAATAATCATCGACTCCTCTAGCGCCTTGGCTTCAGTCAAAAGAACACTTCGAGATACCTGTCTATTTCAATCAACGGATGCCGAAATCTCTTCCAAGGATAGTTCAGAGCGCGTTTATTCTGACACTCAGGAATTTGCCCACCGCGGTTGGCGGTGAACTCGAGTGCGATGTGACGCAACTCATACAATCGCTTGCCCTTGCTACCCCGCCTCCCGAGAGCCAATACGCATGTTGATGCTGCGTCTGAGCTAGCCAAACGGTTCCATCTCTTCCCGCGTCAGCCGCGAACGAGGAACATTGCGCTGAGCGTGCGGCCGACTCCCTCAAGCAGTTCCCCGCGGAAGTGGCATCGGTGGCGCGCCAGAGGCCACGTCCACGGCCCCATATTCTCCGCCTAGAACGCCCAATCCATACACCCGAAACGCCCCACAGCATCTGCCTCGGAGGCAAGAATCCAGCAGCTTATCCGGCTACTCTCAATACCTTCACTCGATACTTGCGGCGAGGAAGGATCACTGCCACTTCGCGGGTTCCGGACTGGCCGACATCGGGTCATCCATCACGATTACGTTGAGGTTTTTGTAGAGCGTCCGCAGCTCCGAGGTCTGGTACATGGTGGGTAACCATAGCTCGAGTCGATGCGGAGAGAACGCGATTGGCCCTTGAGTAGTTTGGATAACTAGAGCCGGAATAATGAGGCTGAAAAGTCGGGTGTAACTGTTCTGGATTTCGCGAATCTGCCCTCTGGGAATAACCAGCTCACCAACAATTTCAACTTCACGCTGATCAAACAGCCAGACTCCCCGATTATCGATCATGAGAATGAAATACAGATGCTTCTCGAGATACGGGCGAAGGCCGACTGTTTCCTCTGGAAGCTGCTGCACGAGCCGATTCCTCACGTGTCTCGGGATCAGCGACCAATACATGTTGGCCTGCGGCATATTCAGCCGCAATATCGATATGTCTTTTCTTGCTCGTGCGGCTGCGATAAATGTCGGCAGGGCCGCACCAAGAACGATGCCAGCCATAATCAAAGCGCATCCTGGCAAGACGAGAAACAATGCGGTGAGTTTGCCGCCCGCTACCAAAGCAAATCCAGCAACAACGCAGAACAACACACCGCCCAGAGCAATACCCGATGAAAATAGCATCGGGTGACGCGCTATCGCCTGTCTCCACATTCTCGTCAAAACAGTTGATGCCCTTCTGCTGAAGCAGTTGAAGGATCATCCATCAATATTGCATTCAGGTTAAGACGCAAGGTTCGCAAATCGGAAGGCTGATAAACGACCGGATACCATTGATCGCGCAAATGGGGTGAAACAGCGATTGGGCCCTTGACCGTCTCTAAAATAAGCGCCGGACTCAAATCGGTCGCCACCCGTACATAGCCATTTTTTGCCTCAATAAGTTCACGTCGCGAGATGAGTATCTCGCCGACGAGTTGTTCCCTTTCCTGCCGAAAAATCCAGACACCTTTCGGGTTAATCATTAGCACAAATTGTCTTTGCGAATGAAGATACTTACACAACTCTAGATCGTGACTTCGAACAAACTGTTTGAGCTTTTTCCTGTTTGGCCGAGTGATATATACCCAGAGAAACTCGCCTGTAAGCCCGGTGGATTCAAGCTCAGCAATATCTCGCTGCGCTCTCCGATAACTGGCCAGGACTGGCATAAATACCCAAAGCACAATCGACAGGATAAAAAGCACCGCACTCGTCAGAAAGAGCACCATTGCGGGCTTGGGATACCCTTCCAGCAAGACATACGCACCAAGACCCATGAGCATTAGACCGAGAACGGTAAAACCGGACGGGATATATCGTTCCCACCTCATACCGAACGCTCCCTGAACTTATGCCACTAGCAGTCACGCATATTTATTAAACCAAGCCAACCAACCAGTAATTCCTAAAACAGCCTATGGACTCAAGCTGGTTTCAGCGTCTCGAAAACAGAAATCCATACGATTCTTTAATATTGTCAACCAACCGCTGCGAGGGACCTAGAAAACGCGACGAGACGAGCTTTCCATTGCGCTCAACAACCAAGAAAGTCACCGGCACCTGAGATTGACCAACAATGACCTCAAAACGTAGGCCGTAGTACGGCGTGCCCACATAGTCCATTTGGCGTGCCGAACAGCCTGCAATCATCCCCCATGGAACGCTCACCAACATCGTCAATGCGTGAGCTGATCCCTGCCAGACCACAAGTCCGTCGCGGTCCATCACAACAGAACCATTCGGGCCGAACCGAGGGGAAGGGCCTGGATCGAGCGCAGACTCTGCCCACAATCGTTCCAAGCCTCCTCGCGTTTCTGCGCTTTGCAGGTACGCCAGAATAGTTGCAGAGGGGAAACGGGCCCGGAGCGCCCGTCGCCTCGACAAGTATCCCGGATACATAAACGCCGAGATGATGAGCAACGGGATTCCAGCGATCCCCAAGGAAATCACTAACAAAGCCCCTTTATCCAGCGGCTCGGTCGAAGCTGACCAATTCACTTGACTAATTTCGAGTGCAAGCCTGCAGGCCCAATAGATGGCAATCACGAGCAGCGAAATGGTGAAGACGGACAACGCTGATGGTCGCTTCAGACCGGATCCCCAGACTGCTTCAGCATTCGTTCGGCCGGGGGCCAGGGAAACTTGTTCTGGTGTCCGGACAACCGCCCCCGTCTTCCAATGAAGCTGGTACAGCTCAGGATGATCGTAGAAGAGCGTCGTATATCCACACGAAGTCTCGACTCGCACACGCCTAGACGCTAATAGCCAGAGTATCGGTACAAGGATCACACATGCCGCAACCGCCGCCCCTCCCGCCCTCAAGAAAAGATCAAACACTGTAGGTGAAACAGGCACCACCCGGAGCGCTACGAGCGCCACTACCGAGGTGAAGACAATAAACACGAGGTTCTGAAGTTTCCCCCAGGTGTAGGCAGACACACCGCTCTTCAAAGCGGGCACCCGAGCAATCTCGTTGTTCATCGCACCTCTCTCGTTGCAACTATTCCTGCAGATCTCTCGAACTTTGTTTTCAATGCCCTCAATCGAACTGTCTTCTCAACCCGATGTGGCGATTCGCGACCCAGAAAGTGCCGCTGTCCATCCAGTGCCTAGGATTTGGCCAACTTTTTCAAGACCTTCTCGAATGAGTCGACGAAATTGTGCCTCAAACTTTACTGCGATGTTTGAGCCTCTCCAACCGACAAAGGCAAATGCCGCGCCAATAATGCACTCCGCTATGCCACCAGCGCTGAGATTAACGAGAGACCGCATTCATCCCATGAATGTGGCTGCACTGTCAAGAATTTTACCGAGCACAACCGCAGGGCTATAGAACCAAAGTAATGACGAGAATGCGCCAATTATCGAAACAGCGTCAAGGATAAGGCCAATCGGGTCATACGTCTTGTTATGACGTTCAGGCGCTTTGCTTGTATCTTTTGACGGCGACTTTGCTTCGCCCTTCGGTTTCGTTTGAGACGGACCGGTGGTCGGCGTCGGTTTTTGTACAACAGGTGGTGGAGAAACCAGCAGACAATGCGCAAGCCGACCTGCAACATGACACGTAATCCAATGCCGAGGAGCAGTCGCAGGATTGCGATAGGCTCCCGGCGCCGCACCAACAAAGGGCGCACCCGACGGAGTCTTAAAATCAACACGACCGCCTCGGATATAGCACGTGCTCATGTTGCTTGAGCTATACCCCAACGTGTCTAGAAGCAGTCATCTCCAAGGGCAAACCGCTCATCGTTGCAAGTCAAAAAACCTGCAATCGCCGTTCTTCCTAAGCATCGTCTTTTGGAAGAGAATAACAAATACCCCATTGCGGCTTCATCAGATACTTCTGAAGCTCAGAAAAAGTTGGTTTGTATTTTGATTCAAACAAATGATATTTAAATTTTGCACTTCCTTAATATCCGTCCCTAACTCATACCTGAATCTACAGACCCAGTCCGAAGTATTTTCAGTCGAAGGCAAAAAATCGGTTCCGACAACGGAGCGGACCTGATTCGTGCTCAACCAGCTTTCACCGGAACATTCAAATGACACACCACATCCAGAAAAAACATCCGAGGATTCGTACAGGGAGGCTGCTACCCCAGAAGAAACCACGACTGTCATGCTCCCATCACCAACAGCGAATCCCCACGGATCGGACTGGACTATTTGATAATCGCCAAGATCAATTTGGTGTGACCAAATACTTGAAAAATGGAATCGCGGGTTTAGCAGCACCACAACAAGCATGACGATCAACATCGATACCAAAGTAGACACCGCATACATCAGCGGCTTTATAGGTTTCCGTTTTGTCACGGAGTCTCCATCCAAACAGCCAATATTGGCCAGTTCAAGGTCGCACTAAGACTACCCACCTAGAAGCAACCGTATGATCTGACAGCGAATGATTCTGCAAAACCTGCGTCGTCAGCAAGATCAAAGAAATGATATGGAAGGTTAGAAACCTTATCTGGCTCAAAGTCGTAGTGATCATATATCTCAAAACAATTCATCGATACTCGACTCACGTTATACGTACCGATCGCCATGTACATCCAATGATTCTCAACTAACGGCGCGTAACTACGCTGGTCACCAACCGGGATATTGTATGCAAAATCGTAAAACGATTGATCATATCGGAAGTAGTTCCAGTTGATGTTATAGGTCGCTCCTCCGCCAAAGTAAAAATGCCCCAAGAGGTCGATTGGCAAATCAATACCCGTTGTCCACTCACTCACGCAGTGTGAAACGCCGTTGGCAAGCACGCGACAATGCCTATCCGGCACAAATTTATGAACGCCAACGGGTGAGTTCGGATTGGATGAGGGTCGGGCCATATATTGATAGGGTCGTGGTGTCACCGCATACGCTTGTTCCTCAGGCGTCGCAACAATTCCACGCCCCGAGCTCACCATACGATCAAGTAAAGCAGTCTGCGGAACTTTTGGGACCCAAAGACCACAAGCGCTTGTGTATTTGGTGTAGCACTTTGCAGCTTTATATCCGAGTACGTCGACCAGCGAAGCCGGGTTATTCGTCACGTACCCATACCGCGCCAACGACTGCGGCTGCTCAATCAACCCACGCCACGAATCCTGAGACAACCACACACCAGTCGACGGGTCATACGTCCGCGAGAAATAGTTATTCAACCCATAACCAGGATCCGAACGCTCACCAGTAAACCCAGTAACTGCGTCCCAACCCGACGACTCAAACATCTGCACACCCCACGCCGAATACGACGCAAGATCCGTCACCTGACCACCAACAGCCTGCGCCGCCGTCGAACCCAAATTATCCAACAAACTCCACGACGCCTCACCGCCCTTCGACTGCAACGCAACATCACCGAAGGAATCACGAACCAACGTCGTCACCTCACCAGCGTCACCGCCCGGGCTCGTCAATTGCTTCGTGTTTGGGCCAGCCTGGAACGGAGCCTTCGACGAGGTCTCCGTCTTTGTCGTCTGCTGCACAACACTGTCACCACTCCACGTGCTCGTCGTCTCCGACGTACCCAGCTCAGTAGTGTCAGACTGCTTCACCTCACGACCAAGACCGTCATACCCAAACTCACTCACACGCTCCAACGAAGTGACCTTCGTCAAACGATTCTCATCGTTGTACTCATACGACGTCTGCTCACCATCAACGTTTCGCTTGATACGGTTACCGTTCGAGTCATACTCAAACTTCGTCACTGACTTCTCAGTTCCCTCACCAGGAACAGAGATCAACGCATCCGAACGAGAAGCACTCGCCGCCGGCAGCTCAACCTTCGCCGGAGTACTCGTCACCTGCGACAACAACTGATCGACCTCATTAAACGTGGACTTCGTCTCACGAATACCACCAGGTGACTCCACGCGAGATAGCGTCCTATTACCACCCCGGTCGTACGCGAAGGTTTCGGTTACACCATCAGAACTTGCAACCCCAACCATCCGATCCATGCGATCGTACGACACGCCACGCGTATCCACAGCCGGTGCCAACGGAGAAGCCAACAACTGATCGCGCTGCTCCTGCGTCAACCCGGGAATAGTAGCCAAGACCGCTGGATCAACGTCCGCTGGGCCTTCCGACTCGGTCCCTTCTGCAGCACCGTCATCAACGGAATCATCCGGCGCGATAACGGCCTGCTTGAGCGCAGCAATGACCGAAGCGTTTCCGATCGACCGTGTCGCCTCCGAGACATTTCCTGCCTCGTCGTAGGTGTAATCGAACACAATGGCATCGCCAGCTGCGACCGGAGAAACCGGGGACGGCAACGTGCGGTCGGCCAGGTAATCCCACGACTTCACACAATCCCGCCCAAGCGAAGACACTGCCTCACGATCGGCCAGGTATCCAGAAGCGTTGATGCAGGTAACTTGTTCCGTACCGCTCGGGATCAACCGACGAACTTTCTGCTTCTGTGTGAGGTTTGGGTTCGCCGAAGTCAACCCGTTCTCGTTGAGCGTCTGATGCGTGATCGAAACTGGACGGTTCAGAGCGTCATAAGCGTATGACGTCACGACACCGGTTGCGGCGGGTGCAGGCTGCTCAGATATTTCCTCCACGGCCGCTGCCTTGGTGCCGGAAGCAGTAGCGTTGTCCTGACTCGCCGAGCTGTTGCGGACCATGCGAGCTAGGTTGCCGGCAGCATCCCACTCGTAGGCCACAGCACCTGCGTCAGACTGCAGCGCCAGGGGGCGCCCAGCCGCATCGTAGGTGTACTCAACAACCTGGTTCTTCGGCATCGTGAGCTTCGTCATGAGACCCGTTGGGTCGTACTCGTAGCGAACCTTCGCCCCGAGCACGTCGATCTGTTCGGTCATCTGACCGAGTTCGTCGTATTTCCAACCTGAAACGCCCTCAGGATCAGTCATGGCGATCATTTGGCCAACGGCATCGTATTCAAACGACACCTGACCAACCTTTGTTACCTGGCCAGCCTCGTCGTATTCGTACTTTTTCGATGCGCCATTGGCGTCTGATTCAGTGAGTAACCGTCCAAGACCGTCGTACTGATAGGTCCACTGTTTGCCGAGCGCGTTACGCTCGCTCAAGACACGCCCGGAGGCGTCATACTCAAATACCGTCTCGGCCTTGGTCGGCGAAATCTGTTTCACCTTCTGGCCTGTGGATGACCACTCAAATGTGGTGGTCGAGTTTACGTCACTGCCAACCTTGGCCATGGCGCTTTCCAGCGCGTCGCCAGTTGGGGTCTCGCCTGAGCCTCCGAGAGACTCAAGCGGATTCGCCAGGTACCCCTCGATCACCTCGGTGAGCTGCCCGCTCACGTCGTAGACGTACTTCGTCTCGTTACCGCGCGCGTTCGTCAGCGATATTTGACGACCAGCAAGATCGTAGCCATACGTCGTGACGCCACCGAGGGCATCCGTTACCGAGGCAATTTGGCCAGCAACCGTATACGCGGTGGAGGTTCGGTTGCCGTTGGCATCAGTCACCGCTATTTCGCGGCCCAAAACGTCGTATTCGTGCGACACCACGTTGCCAAGAGGGTCGGTTTCCGTCAAGACGAGCCCGGACTGATCATACGTAAACGTTGATACCCGGCCGGCCTCATCTGTGCTCTGCAAGACGTTGCCGGCAACGTCATACACAATTGTGGTGGTATCGCCGACAGGGTTGACGGTGCTCGTCACCCGGCCGGCAACGTCATAGATGTTCTGTGACACTCGACCAGCAGCATCCGTCTGCGACAGGACATTGCCGTCCACATCGTAGGTCATGGAGGTCTCGCGACCGGCCGGATCCGTGACCGTGACGACGCGGTCCATGATGTCGTAGGTCATGGAGGTAGTGCTCTCAAGCGTGCCATCGGCGCTTGCTGTTGTCTGCTTGAGCGGGCGGCCGACAATATCGTATTCGGTCGAGCTCACGATGCCCGTGGCGTCGACAGACTTTGTGACCCGACCAGCGCGGTCGTACTCGGTAGCCGTTTCGGCACCCTCGGGGTCAACCGTTTTGAGCACGTTGCCAATCTTGTCGAGCTCACGCTCCCAACGTCCACCAGCTGGGTCGACAGTAGTAACCGCTCGATACTGGGCATCGAGCTCAAACTCGGTGACAGCCCCAACGGGGTCAACCATCTTGGTGAGCTCGTCCTCCGTCGTATAGGTGTATTCCGTCACACCACCGTCAGGAGCAGTCTGCTGAACCATGCGAAACAGATCGTCCCACACATAACTGGTCTCGGCACCAACAGGGTCTACCTGCTTGATGAGGTGATCGTTTTGATCATACGTAAAGGATGTGACACCGCCACGTGGGTCCGTCTGGGAAACAACGCGGTCACCCCCGTCGTAGGCGTAGGTCGTCACGCCGCCCATGGCATCCGTCTGGGAAACCACCCGGTTTGCCAAATCGTAGACAAACGTTGTCACGGCGCCGGCTTTATCGGTTGTCTTCGTCAGGTTGCCCTTGCCGTCGTATTCTTTGACGATGCTGCCGCCACCGGGCGATGTAATAACGGTGAGGTTGCCAGCGGCGTCATACTGCCGCTTCTCGATTGTCCCGTCGGGGAAATGCGTCGCGGTGACCTGGCCACGGCCATTGATTTCAAACGATGTTGTACGGTCAGTACCATCCGGGCCGCCCTGGTCTGTGACCGACGCCACCTCACCGGTTGGAGTGTAGGTGTAGCGCAGCCACGAGCCGTCGGGCTTCGTCTCTTTCGTGAGATTTCCGGCACCGTCGTAGGTGTACTTCCAGACATCACCGGCCTCATTGGTGTAGCTCGTGACCTGGTTCTTGTCGTCATAGGTGTAACCAGTGGTCACACCGGATGCCTCGGTTGTTCCCGTAATGCGGAACTTCGAGTCGTAGCGGAAAATCGTCGTGGAGCCTTCGTTATCCGTGTAGGTCGTCTGGCCCTTTGCCGGGTCGTAGGCAAGTTTGCGCAGGGTACCTTCAGCATCCCACTGCTTGACCACGCGACCCTCTGCATCATACTCGTTGCGGAGGTAGGTGACGTTTTTCGCGTCGGTTGCCGTGAGCAGCTGGTGTTTGTCGTCGTAGGTAAAACCGCGAACTCGCCCGTCGGGATTAGTGATGTTCACGAGATCACCGGCGCCGTTGTAGTTCAGCGTCCAGACTCGACCGTCTGGGTGACGGAACGTTGAGACTCGACCCAACGCGTCAGAGCCAACCTGCACAATCTGACCAGAAGCATCCGTAATCGAGGCGAGCGGCAGGAACTGACTCGCATCGGTCGCCGCGCCGTAGGCGAGCGTGTAGGTATTGCCGGCGCGGTCGGTCTGCGACACGAGCTCGCCGATTCCCTCGATATCCGACGTATCGAACACCCAAGTCTCACCCTCGTTACTCTTCAGTGTGAGGCGCCCGTCGGCTCCAGCCGTCAGCGTCTGGTAGACGCCAGGCTCTGAGACAAATCCACCGGCACCGTCGGGATTGAACATAAAGGAAGCGCCGTCGCCCCGGACCACCATGGCCGAGCCGTCGTCAAAGCGCTGGGCACGGGCGCCGAGGCCGAAGGACCATCCTGCACCTGTACGAGTAAGTCTGCCGTCCTGGGAGTTATAAACGAGCGTGAGGTCGATGGCCTGCCCGGCTGCTCCCTCAAGCGAAAACAGCGGCTCAGTTTCGATGAGGTTACCAGTCGAGAATGAAATAGGGTCTGAACCATACATCAGGTAATTCTGGTAGCCCAAGTGGCGCCAGCGTTGTTTCTCCGCGTCTGTGGGTGGCGACGGCCAGCCTCCCGCGGCAGGGTCGTGGCAGTCGAATCCGCTCTCCTCGAGGAAAGTCGCCATACCCGTAAATGCACCGTTAACAGTCGCTTGAAAGCCCTCGTCGATAACTACCCGGTCATAATTGTGATCAATATAGAGCGTTTCCATATGAGCGACGATGCCGGGGAGTCCTCTGAGCTCCGGATAAGGAAACATAGCGCTCGTTTTGTGAATGGCACGACGAGAGGTGAAATTCGGCATGTTGTCAAAGAGCTTGCCCGCCAGATGCTGATCAGCAACGCCTCCCCTGTGGAATATCTGGCTTCCACCGTCGTCCAGCTGGCCCCACGGATACCCATGCCAAGCATCAAACGCAAATGTCATGGTCACATCTGCGTTGGCAGCAGCGGCTATGCCAGCCCGAATGTCCTGCGAGACGTACGTCTGCGCTGGATCTTCACGCGTAATCGTCACGTCGGCACGGCAGTGCTGTGCCAGCAGTGTCTTCACGCCCTGGGCCAGACGGATGTTCTGCGGTAGCTCAGTCATGGGTCCGTTCGGACCGGTCGTGTGTCCGACATCGTCGTCGGGGTCGAGCACAATCTTTGGCCCTGGCGGCGGAACAAACTTCTTGCCGATCACCACAAACTGCGAGAGGTGGTTCAACTCACCGCGCACAATGCCTGCCTCGGCGTCATAGTACGAAGGAATCTCAACCCATGGCTCACCATCGGTCTCACGAGTGGCGATTCGGATGGAGCCAAGGTCGAGCCCCTCCGTCTTGTCCTTCGCGAGCGGGAACTCAAGCGCAACTCCGGGAGTCATCTCGGTCACGGCCTGAGGCATGTCTTCCTCAGGCTCAGACAGCGTCACGTCCGCAGGAAACTGCGTCACTTCGGTTCCGTCAGGAGCCGTAGCCGTAATCTCAACAGGCGTTGTCAACACCTGCTGATCAGTCTCGGTTGCCGCTAGCTTGGCCACCCGCTGCGGAAGTGCGGAAAGCTCAACATCGAGTTTCTCGGCAATCTCGTAGCCAGAGAAGGTGGCCTGGACTCCGGAGGCATCGTCGCGCAGTACGGTTTCCTGGCCGGGCGTGATGTCCGCATCCACGAGCGGCTCGCTCTTCGTCAACGCGAGTGCGGCCTCAGACTTTGCCTGCTGAGTTTGTGATGCCCCGCGCACTTCAGCGAGGTTGCGCTCAGCCTGATAGGCGGCGAGAAGGGTTGGGCTCGCGGCGGCAGGCGTCACGGCCATCTCGCACACGAGGGCGCCACCAACTGCAAACACAAGAGCGATCCGGGAAACTAGCAGAACTCTCTTGACCCGACGGCTTACTCGAGGCCGCTGACGTCGCGCGATCATTTGTCGCCGCCAGCCGTTACGCCAGCCTCGTCAACGACGATTAGTTCGCTGAGTGCGGATTCGGCACCGGCAAGCAGTCCACGGGACGCGCGACGGCGCTGGAGCACAATTCCGCCTGCGATGAGGGCCGCAGCGAGCAGCGCGATGGCGGTCCAGCCGATTCCGGTCAGGGCAAGGCCCGGATTCCCAGGAGTTTTCACGCATGCGGCCAACTCATCCGCGTCTGAGATGCCGTTGTTGTTGTAGTCCTCGAGCCCGGTTGCACACGTACGGTCCCCACAGATCACAAAGTTGATCCAGTCCGCAATGCCGTCGCTGTTGGCGTCTTCTTTACCCGTTGCGCACGTCTCGTTGCCGCAGGTCAAGATCTCTGCGAAGTCTGGAATGCCATCCTCGTCTTTGTCTGCCGTGGGCGAGGCGCATGTGGTCGTGCCACACGCCGTGATCTCAACCCAGTCGGGGATTCCGTCGCCGTCAGCGTCTTCTTCGCCCGTTGCGCAGGTGAGCGACCCACAAATCTGCTGCTCAATGATGTCAGAAATGCGGTCGTTATCAACATCTGAAGCTGCAAAAGCTGGCTGCGCCCCGCCAAACACAAAGATAGCGAGTACGGCACTCGCGATGATCGCGGTTAGTCGTCGGCGGGTAGACACCTCCCGAGCGTGGGCAGGACGGAAGCGGGCGCTGAAGAATGCAAGCATCGGGGGGAGCCTTCACAGTTGACACATCATCGGGGGAACTGTCTTGAAAACGGCAACCATTGGCGCAGAGAAACTCAGGACATTAAGAGAAAACTCTATAGAAACGCCTAGGCAATCCCCAAGTTATGAAGCCCCAAAATCACACTTGTTATCAAAAATTTATAGTTAAGAAGATTATTAGCCAAACACTCTCGCAAGCATTCAATACATTGGCTTGCCCAGCGAACCAAGTCCCAGGGGTGGGATCAATACATCTTCGCCACCACCGCGCCCCTCGGTCGCAGCATCCGATCACCATTCGCTCGGGTGAACACACACGATTGAACTCGTCAACCGCTTGTTGTTCTAGTTATGCTATAACTATAGATATAACGCCCCACAACACGAGAGCGTCACTATGACTACACCAATCCCCATCCAGCTCAACGGGGTGACAAAAACGTTCGGCAGCGTCCACGCCGTCGAAAATGTCACCGCAACCATCAATCCGGGCCAGGTCACTGGCTTCCTCGGGCCAAACGGCGCGGGCAAGACCACGACCCTCCGCATCCTGCTCGGCCTTGTTGCAGCCACAAGCGGTTCCGCAACCTTTGGCGGAACCGCCTATCGCGACCTCGCCTCGCCGCTCACCACGGTCGGCGCCGCGCTCGAAGCCGGAAGCTTTCACCCAGGGCGCTCCGGGCGCAACCACCTCGCGGTCTACGCAACGGCCGCGCGCATCCCCAAGGCTCGCATCTCGGTTGTGCTCGACATGGTTGGCCTTACCTCAGCGGCCGACCGCCGCGTTGGCGGATACTCTCTCGGTATGCGCCAGCGACTCGGCCTTGCCTATGCGCTGCTCGGCGACCCACAGGTCATCGTGCTCGACGAACCCATCAACGGGCTCGACCCAGAAGGCATCAAGTGGATTCGCGGCTTCCTCAAGCAGCTCGCCGCCGAGGGTCGTACCGTGCTCATCAGCTCGCACATGCTCAGCGAAGTACAGCAAACCGTTGACGAGGTGCTGGTCATCCGCAACGGCAAGCTGGTCTACACCGGGTCGCTGGCGCAGCTCGAGTCACGCCACGCAACGGCGGTGCTCGTGGCATCCCCAACACCGGATGCCCTGCAGAGCGCACTGGTAACGGCCGGCTTCGCGCCCCAACAAACACCAACGGGATTCCTTGTACCAAACGCAAACGCGGCGGCCATCGGACACCTTGCGTTCACCGAGCGCGTTGAACTCCACGAGCTCCAGCAGCAAAACACCGGCCTCGAAGACACCTTCCTCGAGCTCATGAGCGAAGGAGAGACCCGATGAACACGCTCACGGCGGCCGTCGCATCCGAGTTCCGCAAGATCAGCAGCACCCGCCTGTGGTGGATTCTTGCGCTCGCACTCTTCCTCTACGTTGCGGCCATGGCCGGCGGGCTCGGGGCGCTCCTCGGGGCAACCGACGCTGGCCTCATCGGCGAAGACGTTGCCAACACCGGGGGCATGCCCCTCGACCCAACGCTCATCTACACGTTCGCAAGCTCGATCGGCTTTGTGTTCCCGGTGATCTTCGGAGCCATCATGGTCACCCAGGAGTTCCGGCACAAAACCGTCAACCCCACCTTCCTCGCAACCCCAAAACGCGGCGTCTCGCTCACGGCGAAGGTCATCACCATGTTTGTGTGGGGCGGCATCCTTGGCCTGATCGGAACGATCGGTTCCGTCGGCGTTGGCGCAGCAGTCCTCGGGGGCTTTGGGGCGGATACCCTGCTCGGCGACAGCGAAACCTGGGCCATCATCGGCCGGATGATTCTCGCACTTGCGCTCTGGGGTGCCATCGGAACGGGGCTGGGGGCGCTCATCCCGAGCCAGATCGCTTCGATCGCCGTTGTGATCGCCTTCACCCAGTTTGTTGAGCCGCTGCTTCGCTTCGCGGCAACCCTCGCCGACTGGACCGCAGAGGTTGGCAACTTCCTGCCGGGGGCCGCAAGCGACGCCCTCGTTGGCGCAAGTTTTTACAGTGTCATCGCACCTGGCACGGGTCTAGAGTGGTGGCAAGGCGCCCTCGTGTTGGCGGCTATTGCAGCCGCAACCACGATTGGCGGATACTTTGTCAGCTGGCGACGCGACATCACCTAAGAGTCGCAGCGCCGCATGATTGCAGGAGGTTTCATCATGACCGAAAACCACTTCCACGCACTGCTGGTTGAAGAAACATTTGGTGAAACCTCCGAGCGGCCAACGCTCGCGCGCTTCGCAACCCTCAACGATGCCGCCCTTGCAACACCAGACGGCGCCGTTTGGGTCGCGGTCGACTACTCAAGCCTCAATTACAAGGATGCGCTCGCCCTCGCTGGCAACCGCGGCGTCGCCCGCGTCCTTCCGCTCGTGGCCGGCATCGACCTCGTCGGCACCGTCACCAGCAGCGACGATCCACGGTGGATGCCAGGCGACCGCGTCATCCTCAACGGAGACGGGCTCGGCGAAACCAGGCACGGCGGGCTTGCCCAGCGCGCCCACGTCCGCGCCGACAGCCTCGTCCGCCTTCCCGAAGGGCGATCCGCGCGCTGGGCCGCCGCGCTCGGCACCGCCGGCTTCACCGCAGCGCTCTCGGTGCTCGCGGTGCACGATCACGGCGTCACCCCCGCTGACGGCCCCGTTCTTGTCACGGGAGCAGCCGGAGGCGTCGGCTCGGTCGCCATCACGCTGCTGGCCAAAGCAGGTTTTACCGTCGTCGCGTCGAGCGGTCGGGCTGAGGAAGAGGGCGACTACCTGCGCAGCCTCGGGGCCGCCGAAATCATCGACCGCTCCGAACTTGGCGGCGAAGGCAAGCCCCTCCAGCGGATGCGCTGGGCGGCCGCCGTCGACTCGGTCGGCAGCCACACCCTCGCCAACGCCCTCGCCCAAACCAACTACGGCGGCATCGTCACGGCCTGCGGCCTCGCCCAAGGAGCCGACCTGCCCGCGACCGTCATGCCCTTCATCCTGCGCGGCATCACGCTCTCGGGCATCAATTCGGTGGATGCGCCGCTCGCCAGCCGACAGCGCGCGTGGGACTACCTCGCGGCGTCCTTCGACGAGGACGAGCTCGCGCCCTTCACCCGGGAAATCCGCCTCGAAGACGTGCTCCACCACGCTGGCGACTTCGCGACGGGCAAGGTTCGGGGCCGCATCGTGGTGCGGGTAGAGGCGCCGACGGTCTAGGTCGCGATGGGTAGGCCGTAGCCACGCCCGTCTGCCGCATCCGTCCGGCCACCCACCCTCTGACCACCCATTGAGTAGGCGCAAATCGTCCTAAAACTCGAGGTTTGGGACGATTTGCGCCTGCTCGATCCACGGAGGCCCCGTGGACACAGCGCGGCAGGGCAATCCGTTCGCCGATGATTGTCACATTCGGGCCAAATCTTCGCAACGAGCGGCGAATGGATGCACAGTCCCGCGCACGCAAAAGCCCGCCCCCTCCCAGAAACAACTGGTCGAAGGCGGGCCAGGGCGTACGAACTACTTCGCCGAGCTTCCCCACTGCGTGGACTCGCCAGCGGGAGCAATAGCCTGCGGAACGTTCCACGGGTTGCTCGTGCGCAGCGGCTCGGGGAGCAGCGCGTCTGGGGCGCTCTGGTACGCGACCGGGCGCAAGAAGCGGCTGATCGCGGCCGTGCCAACCGAGGTACTTGAGTCGTTGCTCGTTGCGGGCCACGGTCCGCCGTGCTGCATGGCAGGGGTCACGGCGACGCCGGTTGGCCAGCCGCCGAAGAGCACGCGGCCGGCGTGCTGCGTGAGCACGCGGATGAGGTCGCGCAGCGCCTCAACGTCCGCACCTTCGCCGGCAGACTCGACAGTACCGAGGTGCAGCGTCGCGGTGAGGTTTCCCTCGAAGAGTTCAGGAACGGCCGCGGCGAGGTCGGCGCCGGCCGGGTACTCAACGAGCACAGACATCGGTCCGAAGACCTCGTCCATGAGGGTCTCGCGACCCGCACGCAGGTTGTCAAGCGACACGGCAACGATCGTGGGGGTCGCCCAGCCGTGACCTTCGTCGTCGATGCGGATGCCGCCCTCGGCAACAACGCGCACGCCCGCGGTGCCGATGATGGCGTCGCGGCGCTCAACGTAGCTCTTGGCGATCTTCTGGTTGAGCAGGCGGTGCTCGCCGACGGGAGCCGCTGCGGAGGCAATGGCCTCGTCGAGCCCGTGCGCCTCTGGAACAAACACAAAGCCCGGCTTGGTGCAGAGTTGGCCGGCGGACCCGGCGACGCTCGTGACATAGCCAGCGGCAAGCTCAGCTGCCTGCTCGTCAATTGCTGCCTTGGTCACAAAGACGGGGTTAACGCTGCCAAGCTCTCCGTAGAAGCGGATAGGCGCTGGGCGCGATGCCGCGATGTCAGCGAGCAGGCGGCCGGCATAGATCGAGCCGGTGAACGAGCCAGCCTTGATGCGAGCATCCTTCAGCACGGCGATGCCGGCGGCCTGGCCAGCGATGAGCTGGAAGACGCCGTCTGGCATCCCTGCCCCTGCCAGCGCCTCTGCCACAACCTCGGCCGTACGGATCGAGAGCTGCGGATGCCCAGAATGCGCCTTGACGATGACCGGGCAACCAGCGGCAAGTGCTGCCGCGCTGTCTCCACCGGCAACGGAGAAGGCAAACGGGAAGTTGCTTGCCGAGAAGTTGAGGACGGGCCCGACGGGGATGTGATAGCGGCGCAGGTCTGGGCGCACGCCGAGGGCAAACGCCGTGTCGGCTTCGTCGATGCGCACGTCGAGGTATCCTCCGTCTACGGCGACATCGGCGAACAGGCGCAGCTGCACGGCCGTGCGGGTGAGCTCGCCGTTGAGGCGGGCCTCGGTGAGGCCGGTTTCACTCGCGGCAATAGATACGAGTTCTTCGCGGCTTGCGTCAAGCGCGTCGGCAACCGCGACGAGAGCCTTTGCCCGCTCGACCGGGTTTACTGCCGCGTAGGCGTCGGATGCGGCGGCCGCGTTGGCGACAATCGTCTCAAGCTCTGGCGCGAGTGGTTCTGCGTTGGTCATTATTCTCCTCAGACTTCGTGTGATGTTCTTCGGGTTGGTTTGGGGTGAGAGCGGCCAGCCCCGCAACGCTGCGGCTGGCCGGGGAGCGGGTTTGGGCCGCATCCCGCAATCATCTTATGATCGTAACATTACCGACTAAAACTGGAATCCGGTCGGGAACGGGTCGGCGGGATCAAGCATGTACTGACCAATTCCGGTCACCCAGGCGCGTCCCGTAATCGTGGGGATGACGGCAGGAATACCGCCAACCTCGGCCTCGGCAATCAACCGCCCCGTGAACTTGCTGCCGATAAACGACTCGTTCACAAAATCTGTGTGCAGCGGCAGCTCGCCACGGCCCCACAGCTCGGCCATGCGGGCCGACGTTCCGGTGCCACAGGGAGAGCGGTCAAACCAGCCGGGATAAATCGCCATAGCGTGACGCGAGTAGGCGGCATCCGACCCCGGCGCGATGAACTCAACGTGATGGCAGTGGTCGAGGCCCTCAATCTCGGGATGCTTCGGGGCGTCCTGCTCGTTGATGGCGTCCATGATCGCAAGGCCAGCGGCAATGATCTCGTTCTGCTTGGAACGGTCAAACGGCAGCTTGACGTCGTCGAGGTCGACCATGGCGTAGAAGTTTCCGCCAAACGCGATGCTGTACGGAATCTCGCCATAGCCGGGAACGGCAATGACCTTATCGAGGCGTTCAACATACGAGGGAACGTTTTCGATCGTGACCGAATCAGCGTGCCCGTCGCTCACCGCAACCCTCGCGATCACGAGCCCGGCAGGCGTATCCAGCCGGATGACCGTCTCCGGCTCAACCACGGGAACCATGCCCGTCTCCACCAGCACGGTCGCCGTACCGATTGTGCCGTGGCCACACATTGGCAGGCAGCCAGAAACCTCGATGTAGATGACGCCAAAATCGGCGTCGTCGCGGGTCGACGGCTGCAGGATTGACCCGCTCATCGCGGCGTGCCCACGAGGCTCATTCATGAGAAAGAGGCGGATGTCATCCATGTGCTCCATGAAATACAACCGCTTTTCGTTCATGGTCGCCCCTGGGATGACCCCAACGCCACCGGTGACCACGCGCGTTGGCATGCCCTCGGTGTGGGAATCAACCGCGGTCAGCATCCGTGATGAGCGCATGAGTTCTCGCTTTCAAGTAGTAACGTTGGCCCGCTGTCACACACTGGGTAACAACGGCTTTATCAGGGTTTTTATTTCGTCGCCTCGCCGGCAAGTTCGCCAAGCCGAATCGGAGTGACGATTGGCCTTCGATCGATGCTTGCGCCGTCGATGAGCCCGCCAGGGGTTTCGCGACACATGATGTCCTCAACGCTTCGCCCGCAAATGCGGCCCTGGCAGATGCCAAGCGCGGCCCGCGAAGACAGCTTCTGCGATCGCAGCCCTTGCGCTTCGGTTCGCTTCCCGGTCGCGCGGAGCTTGCCGTAGGTGACTTCTTCGCAGCGGCACACGAGGGTGTCTTCCTTGAGCCAGTTGACCCAGTCAGACCGGATACCGTGGGCGGCCTCGATGCGCGACGCAAAACCGGTGAAGGTCACGCGGCGCTTCACCGCGCCAGCAATCGTCTCGTCGCGCGAGGACCCACCGGCAGCGCAGTGCCCGGCGATGGTTCCCTCGGCAAGCGCGGCATCCACCCCACCAATTCCGGTAATCTCGCCGGCCGCGTACACGCTCGCAACACTCGTTTGCTGCGCGTCGTCGATGAGGACAAACCGCTCCGCCGACAGGTCGCAGCCAACCGCAATTGGCAGCTCAAGCCGCGGCGTGAATCCGTGGCTCACACACACCGCATCCGCCGCGATGGTCTTTTCGGTGCCGGGAATCGGGGACCACTTCGCGTCAACGGCAGCAATAGTGACGGACTCAACCCGGTCGGTTCCATTGGCGGCAATCACGGCATGTCCGATGCGGTACGGGATGCGATGACGCAGGTGGTTGCCAACGTATTCTATGAGCTCGGTCGCCTTGCCGCTCGCCCCAATAAGTTGCCACGGTTGTGGCAGCCACCCGGTGATGAGCGAACCGAGGCGGCTCGCCTCGTACACGCCGAGCACCGTCGCCCCGACCTGGCTGAGCGACGTCGCGACGGGCAGCAGAAACGGCCCAGCCCCGGCAACAACGACTCGCTGCCCAACGGCAACGCGCTCGCCCTTGGCCATGGCCTGAGCGGCACCAGCCGAGAACACACCAGGCAGGTCCCATCCGGGGAACGGAAGCGTGCGGTCGTGGGCCCCGGTGGCCATCACGATGGAGTCGGGGGTGTAGCTTCGGTTTTCGCGGTTGATGCCATCCGGCGGCCCCACAAGCACGTGCACCTCGTGGCGTGCGGCAGAGTCGTCACCGAAGGCTCCCCCGCCGTAATTCTCGATCGACCACACCTGGGCACTCGTCACGATCTCGCAGCCGGCATCGGCCTCAAGCGCGCTGCGGAGCTTGGTAAATTTGCCCCAACCGTGGTGCAGCCGCTCCTCGTCCTGCGAGGGGCGTTCGGCCGGAAGGTGCCGCCAGTACTGGCCGCCAAGGTAGTCGGACGAATCGAGCATCGTCACGCGCGCGCCGGCTGCACGTGCCGCAACTGCGGCGGCGAGGCCGGCTGGCCCTGCGCCAATCACCAACACGTTTTGGCTCATCACTCCACCTCCGGAAGCTCGTCGTGCTGCGTCTCGATAGTGTCGCCGTCGGATGCGCGGCGTTGGCAAGCCCGCACATCGCGCTCACCGTTCACCGTCACGATGCAGTCGAAACACACGCCGATGCCGCAGAAGATACCGCGCGGTTTTCCGGCAGCGCTCGTGGTGCGCCAGGCAAGTTCGCCAGAACCAAGGATGACACCGGCAATCGTCTGCCCCGCCGTCCCCGTGACCGGCACATCATTGAGGGTGAGCGTCAGCGGCGTAACACTTGTCGGCCGGATGCGGTCATCGCCCGGAGGCATTGCTCGTGAAGTCATGACTGCGCGGCTCCCGTCGTTGTGTTCGCTGAACCACCGGTCAGCGGGGTGAGGTGGTCGGCGAGGGATGCCCGGCCAACCGTAAACGGCGCAGGGTCGAGCCTCGGCGTCAATCCGCTCATCGAGTCCGAGAGGATATTCGCCGTTGCGACGCACAGACCGATTCCGGCCCCTTCGTGGCCGGTTGCGTACCAGAGTCCAGGCATCCGATAGTCTTCGCCGATTACCGGCAGGTGGTCTGGCATGAACGGCCTGAATCCGCCGTAACTTCGCATAACGCTGGCCTGCTCAAGAAACGGGAAGATGCGAAGCGCCTTGCGAGAGAGTTCGCGCAGCACCTCGACCCGCAGTCGGTCGTCAAACCCAATCTGCTGCCGGCTCGACCCGATCAGTACGGTTCCTGCCGCGGTCGATTCAACAACGCTGGATGTTTGGAGAGCGGCATCTCCAGAGCCAACTGCCCCAACGTAGTCGCCGTCGTACACCTTGCGGAAGATCTGGTGCGGCATCCTCGTCGTGACGAGTACCATCCCGCGTCGCGGCTTCACCGGAAGGTTCGAGCCGAGCAACGCGGCTACTTCGCCTGACCACGGGCCAGCGGCCACAATGACGTTGCCGGCATGCACATCGCCCTTCGTTGTCTTCACTCCGACAAGCCTGCCCGACGCGTCATGGATGCCAGCCGTCACCCTCACTCCTTGACGCACGGTTGCGCCGTGCACACGCGCCGACGCAAGAAGCGCTTCGGTCGCGATGACGGGCTGGATCTGGGCGTCGCCAGGATAAAACACGGCGGCGGTAATAGCCGGATTGATTTGCGGTTCGAGTTCTTTGGCCTCGGCAAAGGTCATTGGTTGCGCCTCGACACCAGCGCCCCGCTGAGATTCAGCGAAGTCAAGCAGTGGCTGCGCGCCCGCGGCTGTCGTGGCCACGACGAGGCCACCCTTTTCTTCGTATTCTGCAGAGGGAAATTCAGGCCCAAGCTCGTCAGCGAGCTGGGCAATGACGTCCTGCCAGAGATCCGCAGCGTACTGCGAAAGCCTGAGTTCGTCGCCGGGGCCCTTGTCTGAGAGGAGAAGATTGCCCTCGCCGTGGGAGCTGGTGCCCCCCGCGCTTGCCCCTCGCTCAAGGAGGATGACGCTGTGGCCGGCCATGCTGAGGGTGCGCGCGCAGGCGGCTCCGATGATGCCCGCGCCGATGACTACAACGTCTGCGCTCTGCTGTGAGACCACTCAGCTACCTCCTCGTTCTTCGCTTCTCCCATTGTAATATGTCACATAGCGGATTGGGGTAATCCTGGTTCGAGATTAACGACAGAACGCCCCCACCTTCGTGAGGGCGCCTGTTCACACCCGGATTGACCGACGGCCGCATACCCGCGCCTCCAGGAGAGACACTCGGATATGCGACCGAGGGCTGGCCGGGCGGCCAGCGTTCAGGCTAGAGCGACGCGCCAGCCGAGCGGCGGCGCGAGAACGCGACAGCGCCGGCACCAACCGTGAGCATCAGCAGCACGGCAACGCCAAGCGGGGCATCGGCCTCACCTGTGGTGGCAAGACGCCCGTTATTGTCACCCGGCGTCTGATCCTTTGGTGGAACGACCACGCCAGTCACGGAAAACGTTGACGCGCTAGTCGTCTTGATCTCGCTTGTCACATACTGCGTCACATGAATCGTGTAATCACCGGGAGTTAACGATGGCATCCGGTAGACCCAAGTTCCATCGCTATGATTCTGATCGAAGGTGTCGAACTCCAGGGAAGCATGACCAGACGCAGTCGGCTCATCAAATCTGCCGCCCGTAATGTACATGTGGAGCATTGCCTCAGGCGCCCCAATTCCCTCGATATATTCAGGAACATCGGCAAGCGCTATCTTCGAGCCATTAGCAGGGCTAGTAACCACGGCAACGGTAGGGACAACCTCAAACGCAGACGTGACTACCGCCGAGGATTCACCCCCAAACACCTGGGAGACCGAAACTGCGTAGTCACCATACGAGAGGTCTACAGGAATGCTCCAGTTTCCGCTTGAATCCACAGTTGCCGTTCCCGAAGCGTCTCCAGCCATCGTGACAACGGCGCCAGGAGCTCCGGTTCCGCCAATTGACTTCACCGAGTCGAACGGAGTTGTTCCATTTGCCGGAGACGTAATCACAGGGGCCCCAAGTACGACATTCACCGAGTAGCTGTTCACCGCAGAAAAGTTGAACTGACCGTTCTTGGCCTGAACGGTGAAGTCATAGGCGCCGAGCGTTGTTGTTGGAATGCTCCACTTGCCGTCGACCCCAATGGCAACTTCAAACGCCGCACCACCAGCAGGAGTAACGAGAAGGGTGGTCGAGGCAGGCCCGGTTCCAGTAATAGCCGAGCCAAGAGGCACGTCCCCACCAGCAGCAGGCGAAGTCAACGCCGGAGCATCAACAGCGAGCTGCAGCGTGTAACCACTCGTATTGGCCAACGCCGTACCGAGGTCGGCAACCAACGTAATATCGTCGGGGCCCTGGCCTACCTTGCTCGCGCTCACGAGACCAATAGCTTTCGTGCCGCTAAACGCAGCCCCGCCAGAGTCACCACTGTCTGCAATGAGCCCCTCAGACCCAAACCCGTAAACGTTACGCGCCTTCGACTCGTCGGTGGGGAAATCAGGATCGATGACCTTGAACCACATTTTCTCCCAGGTAATTCTCGAAGACTTGAGGCCAGTTGTGCGGCCCGAGCGACTCACAGGGTCGCCAACCTTGCCAACGCCAACTGAAGTGATGGTGGTTGCGACGGACTGCGAGAGGTCATTGGCAGCTGCTGCCGCGCTTCCCCAGCCGGTTACGGATGGCGACAATTCGAGAGCAGGGTTCACGTTGTCAATCACCGCGACGTCAGTACTCGAGGCCGAGTTCGCAGCGCCTGGCGTGTTTCCGACCCCACCGAATTGGGAGAATCCAATGGTTCCAAGGATGTCGCTCGGCTGAGCGGCGTCTCCGATGCTTGCGCCGGGAACGTGCGCATCATCGCCAGCCGGCTGCGTGAGTACAGCGTCGGTAAAAAGCCCATCTCCCGTGCAGTGACCAGCAGTGACGAGGGCAGGATCACCGCTGCTATTCCAAGCGGAAAAACCAACGGAACACAGTCCCACGTTCACGCCATCCGTAGCCGCGTATCCGGCGCCACCAAGCACTTCATGGGCCGCCGTCGACTCAATGGGTGCGTCGAGGTCTTTAAACGTGATGCCGTTACCAAACTGTGCAGCAATCGCGCTGGCATCAACAGCGGACTGCTCTGGAATAGCAGATCGGCCAGCCACGGAAGGTGTCACGGCGTCATAACGAAGCGCAACGATCTGGCCATTGCCATCCTGTCCAACGGCTTGAATCGCCGGATCCTGAAGGAGCAGCTGAGCAAGATCGTCATATGCCTGCCCTTCAAGAGGTACCGCCACTGGGGCGTCTTCGGCATGGGCAGCGGTGCTCAGAAAGAGCCCGCCAGCTCCAAGAACAAGCACTGTTGCCAATGCCACAGTACGGCGCGTCCGCGCGCCAAATGATCGGGAGTTAATGGGGGTCTCCTTGATTGGGGTTCTCACGTCGAAAACAACACGGCAACACAGCCGCGCACGTCCAACTCAAACCGTTTCAGACTACCGAAACCGTTAGTGCATTGCCAGTTCAATACGCAAAAGAGCGAAAAGCGTAAATTTTGACCTATAAATATTTACGCGCACCTACACCACTCGGCATTCCAAAGAAGGCTACGCCTTGCCGGGCAGCGCGATACTGAAATCAACCGGCTCATTGATGCGAAGCGCGGTGACCAGCTTGGTAGCGTGTTCCGTTGAAATAATGATGCGCGAGAAATGGTCAAGCTCATCAGGATCTGGGCTGTTCTCGGTCGACGGATCGAACGAGGACGCCTCTTCAGGCCGGTCCTGAGCCCCGGCACCAGCGTCAATGGCCTGATCGTCGGCGTCTGTCGCCACAACCGCAGCGGCCTCGGCCGGCGAGTAGTCAGCATCAGCATCGATGTCGATCACAACGGCACGGCGGCGACGCCCGCGCAGGAGCAAGAAATCCTTGCCTCCGTAGAATTTCCACGTGCCGTACGCAAAGGTGTGCGGCGTGAGGCTTCCGGGAGAACGAACGCCCCTGATCCAGCCCCACGGTTCATCGGTAATAACGGCCGACGTAATATCGGAACGGCGAATGACGATGTCTTTGCGATGGAACGAAAGGGCCTTTTCGATGGTTGAGAGCTCAATCTCTACCCGATCGGAGTGCACACGTAATTTCGCCATACCTCTAGTGTGCCCTGTCGAGCCGCTTACGTCGACATATGATGCTGCGTCGCGAGCGATTCGCAGGAGAGACTAGTGCTCGCCCTCGGTGTCAGCGACCGAAGCAACCGCGTTCACAAGCGATTCAGTCGTGCGCTCGTCAGCAACAACATCGATGCGAAGCCCGCGGGCCTCGGCATCCTTTTTTGTCTGAGGACCAACACACGCAAGAAGCGTGCCTTCCGGAAGGTTCGGAAACTGTTCGCGAACCTGTTCTGCAACCGAACCTGAGGTGATGAGCAGCGCATTGATCTTGCCAGAGGCAACATCTTCGCGGATGCGGTCGGTCACTGGAACTCCAACCGTGCGGAACGCAACAACCTGCGTGACATCATGGCCGAGCGCGAGGAGCCCCTTGGTCAGGACGGGAACAGCGGTGTTGGATCGCAGCGTGAGCACCTTGAGCGGAGAACCCTCACGGATCTCGTGCCATTCTTCGAGCAGCCCGTATGCGGTGTTTTCACGCAGTGGGGTGATGTCAACCGTATAACCGGCAGCCGCAAAGGCAGCCGCGGTCGTTTCTCCAACGGCTGCAACCTTCGTGCCGGGAGGAATCACAGCGTTGTGGTGAGCGAGCACATCAACTACGGTCGCGCTCGTGGCGGTGATCCAGGCGAACTCACCCGCAGCAAGGCGGGCAAGCGCGGCGGTCAGAGACTCTGCCTCGTCGGTTGGGGCAAAGTTAATGAGTGGAGCAATGACAGGCTGTGCACCGTTGTTGCGCAGCGAAGCCGCCACACGATCGCCCCAGGGACCGCCCCGTGGAACCAACACACGCCACCCGCTTAGGGCCTTCGTCTCGGTCATCGGCAACGTGCCTCAGAAATCCGTTGGCTCAGCCCACGGCCGATAACGAATAGCGTCATACAACCCTCGCTCGTCATTCCTCTATTGTGTCCCGTTCTGCTCGCGGAACCAAAACGTTATGTCATGGGCCTCGCGGACAGCTTGAAGATAGCTTAGTCCACAGCTTGGCGGTTACTCATCCCGCGGTTCGGCGGCCGGCAACATCGTACTGAAGTCCTGTTTAGAACAGCTTTCGCGCAGTCGACCAGACCACAACGCCTGCGATGATCGCGATGCCGGCAACTCCGGCAACAAAGGCAATCGGCTTTGTGCGCTTGAGCTCAACAACGCGCACGAAGGCGCGATCAGTTGCCTCGTCGACGCGCTTACCAACATTCAGTTTTTCTTCGAGCGCACGAAGGGTTTCTCCAATCTCCTCGCGGAGCCGCTCGATGTCGGCCTCGGTCGACGCACCGAGGTCTGGCGTCGCCGCGCTGTTTGGCGTCTGGTAGTTAGCGTCCATTCTGTGTTGCCTCACTCATCGAACGAAAGTCTTTCTCAATGCTGTCGAGGGTCTCGTCGGGAACGGGCACGCCATTTTTGATGCGATTGATGCCGAGCCAGACGCATCCTGCGGTGAGGAGCAACAGACCAAAGGCAACGATAAGTGCTGCGAGCCAGACCGGAAGAGCCGTGGCGATGCCGGCGATTGCCGCCGCAACAAAGGACGCGATGGCAAAAAACACAAAGAAGATCGCCACGATCAGAAGGGCTACGCCGATGCCAAGCTTCTTGAGCTTTCCAACGATCTCGTTCTTCGCCTTGTCGAGCTCAGCGCGCCCGAGGGCGATGAGCTGTGCTGGGAGGCGAGTGAGGAGCGTAAACAGAGAGTCTTTCTCGGTCGGCTGCTCGTTCGGCGAACTCATGAGTCACTTCCCTGAGCGGTGGAGTCGCTTGAGCTAGCCTTTTTGGCACCACCGGTTTTCGAAGACCCTGAACCCGATTTGGTTGCCGATGTCTTGCTTGCGGCAGGCTTCGTGGCCGTCTTCTTTGGCGCGGCCTTTTTGGCGGGAGCCTTCTTTGCAGGGGCCTTCTTTGCAGCCGCAGTGGTTGCTGTTGTGGACGCTGAACTCGAAGCGGCAGCTTTCGCCGCTGGCGCCGAATCGGCCTTCTCAGCGGGGGCCGGCGCTGCCTTGTCCGTCGCAGCGGGATGTGTTGCCGGGGCTGGCTTCGGCGCGGCCATGCGCTCGATGAGCACATTCACCACGGTCTTGAGCGTATCTGCCGCGACCGAGCCGGCCGCAGCACCCTGGGCGTTGACGAAGTCTTTGACCTGCGTTGCCCCGGCCTGAACTGGCCCGGTGTTCCACAGCTTTTCAGCACCGGAGCGAATCTGCTCGTAGCGTTTACGACCTGCTCGGGCGCCGAGAACGTAACCAACGGCCGCTCCGAGAACAAAAGCAATTTTGCCTTTCATGCCCACAATTCCTCACACTCTTCGTTGACGATTAACGTGTCTTCACAGCGTAGCCCCATAAGCACGTCTATGTATATTCCAGAACGACTATGCGAGGCCAAGCAGATGACGTCGCAGTCGAAGTGTGTGCTCCTTTGTGTGGGCAAGAACCTGGTCGAGTTGACCCTCTTGCGGCCAGAGTCGCACGAACGAACACAGGGCAACAGATGCTGGCTCATCCGGTTCGCCCTGCACCTGATGCGCTCGAGTTGGGGTATCCCAGTTCACCGGAGATCGTTCGTCAACAAGAGTCTCCCGAATGGAGAGTCGCTCAAGCCCGAGGAATGCCGAGAGTTCAGCCTCAACGAGCGGCTGCAGGGCCTCGCCATCCGCGCCAATATATCGGACGACGCGCAGCGCCTCGGTGCCATCAGCTGAGGGGGAGGCTGGCGCAGCCTCGAAGGCCGAAAGCCTCTCGACCCTCCGAATCCCTCCGTCCGGACGTGCAGAGATCGTGTACGGGGCCACTCCGGCAAGATCTGCCGTTGCACAACGTATGACAGATATTGCATATGAGCCGCCGTCTGCCCGTTCGCGCAGAGCGATAATTTCGTCGCGACTGTCGGCAACCTTCTGCCAGGTGTGCAAATCCGTTGGTTGAACATCAACGTTGGATGGCGAGCAGGCCAGCAGCACGGAGCGGGCCGTCACGGACCGACCGTCTGCGGTATTCACCGACCACAGCCGCTGGGCGGTCAGCGAGCTGGCCTGTTCAACAACCGAAGTCACGCGTTGACCGGTTGCAACGGGAGCTGAGAAAAAATCCAGTCGATTCTGCAACAGTCTCACGAGCGTGCCGAGCCCGCCCGTCACGCCGTGCAGCACCTCGCGACGACGGTGTTCTTCAACGAGCGAGAGGACAGCGCCCGAAAGGGAACCCGTCCGAGTCATCGCCTCGTTAAGCCCCGGTATTGCCACAGCAACCTCAACCTGATCGGCATCAACACCGTATCGGTCGCGCACGACGGGCTCAACCAACTGACACGCCAGCGTTGCGCCGAGTCGGCTACGAACGAGCGGGCCAAGATACTGCTCCTTGCCGATTGTCAGAACCGGCTTGAGCCGGTCAAGATACCCGCGCAGGCTGGGGCCTGTGCCAACAAGCTTGGCGACGTCGCGGCCAAGTGGCGACACCGGAATCCCAAGGATGCCGTCGTAATCGAGAAGGCGGACCCCTGCGGAAGCGTCTGAGACGGCAATCGGCAACGGGCTCAACGAGTACGCCGCGTCGGACGATTCCAGGTCGGCAAGCAGCGTTCGCAATTCATCGCCAGGATCTCTCACCACAGAGGCGATTCGGTCAGCGCGCGCCTGGGCAGGAAGCGCTGAGGTTGGTTGCGTACCCAGCCGGCCGACCTCGTTTAAACCATCGGCCTCAAGGACAAGAACGCTGAGACCCGTGCGAGCAAGTTCAAAAGCGGCAACGAGCCCTGACAGGCTCGCGCCAACCACAACCACGTCGCAGGCAGAGGGAAGCGGTGCTGGTGAGTCGGTCATGAATTCCTCGCTGTGCGATTGGGGTCGTCATCGGTTGGCGGATGCGCCGGCAGGTCAGACGTCGCGGCAGAAGTCCCCCGGCCGGAGCCCGCTTCGGTTGGGTCATCGACTGGGTCGACTCGTCCCGAGGCAGGCGAGTCGAGGCTGGCCGGCTGGGAGTCGTTGCTGGTAGCTGTGGAGTCGTTGCGTGCAGTCTGGGAGTCGCTAGTGGCAGCCGCGGAGTCGTTGCGTGCCGTCTGGGCATCCCCAAGAGGGAGTCCCCCGGCGAGAGCCGCAAAGGCAGAAATTCTGCGTTGCGCCGGAGCGCTTGGTGCTGCCGTGGTCGCCAGGTCGTTGTTGCGGCGGAGGCGATCGATCCACAGGGCAAAGGTCACCATCATCGCGGCGGTGCCGATCAGGATAATGGGGCCGCCGGTCTCAGTCTGAACAGAGGTGCTGCCATTCGCACCGGTCGACATGACGGCAAAGAGCACAACATTATTGACGGCGTGCAACACGATGGCCGCTTCGAGCCCGCCGGTGCGCCAGGTGACCCACGCCGCAGTAATGCCAAAAATGGCGACGTCGAGCAAGCCCCAAATGTCGTAGTTATGCGCGAGCGCAAATACCAGCGTTGGGGCGACAAGCGCGAGCACAAGGCCGGCCGTTCGCCACGGAATCCATGCGCCAATGAGCTGAGCCAGCAGGCCACGGAACACGTACTCCTCGGCAGCAGCCTGGAGCGGCACAACAATCACGATGACGAGCAGCGACTGGGCGAGCAAGACGGCCGGTGTTGACGGAGCAACCAGTGGTTCTCCAATAATTGCGGGGATAATGACCGCGCCAATGAGCATCATGACCGCGGTCGCCCCAAACGCAGGGACAAGACACGAGAGCATCCACCGCCAGCGAAGGCCAAAGGAAACCGAATGGATGCGCCCAACTGGCTTAATGCCGGACACCCAGAGCGCGAGCAGGATGCACGGCGTCCAGATGGCGATCAACGTCAAGTTTTGGAGGAGCGCCATCGGGTCGGCAGCGTCGAGCGCAACGGCCGACTCCGCGCGGAGTGGCTGCCCAGTCGTGAGCTGCTCCACAATTGCAAAAACGAGCAGGACCGAGCTGCTCGCGACCAGGATAAACACCGCTGAGAGGACGGCAGCTACGAGCCCCTTCCACCAGCGAAACTCGGCCTGGCCACGGTACAGCCGGTGGTACTCGAGTCGTTCTGGACTGCGAGCATCCACCGGCGGCACCGTTTGAGTCATCGCTTAGGCGCCTTTGAGGCGTTCTGCGAGGTACACGTAGAGCTTGTCGAGCGGCACGCGCTCTTGCTGCATCGTGTCGCGGTCGCGCACCGTGACCGCGCGATCCTCAAGCGAGTCGAAGTCGACCGTGACACAAAATGGCGTTCCGATCTCGTCTTGGCGACGGTAGCGGCGACCAATGGCACCGGCGTCGTCAAAGTCGACGTTCCACTGCTCACGCAGCTCGTTGGTGACCTCTTTTGCAAGGGGCGACAGCGTCTCGTTGCGGCTCAGCGGAAGTACGGCAACCTTGATGGGAGCGAGGCGAGGGTCAAGCTTGAGTACCGTGCGGGTGTCAACTCCGCCCTTCGAGTTTGGCACCTCTTCTTCGTAGTACGCGTCAACGAGGAACGCCATCAGCGAGCGGGTCAGGCCGGCCGCGGGCTCGATGACGTAGGGCGTGTACCGCTCGTTCGCCGCCTGGTCGAAGAAGCTCAGGTCTTTGCCTGAAGCCTTCGAGTGCGTCGTCAGGTCAAAATCGGTGCGGTTCGCGATGCCCTCAAGCTCACCCCAATCGCCGCCAGTAAACCCAAACTTGTACTCGATGTCAGTTGTGCCCTTCGAGTAGTGCGAAAGCTTCTCTTTTGGGTGCTCGAACAAGCGCAGGTTTTCGGCCTCGATACCAAGGTCGATGTACCAGTTCAGTCGGTTGTTGATCCAGTACTGGTGCCACTCGTCATCCTCGCCAGGCTTGACGAAAAACTCCATCTCCATCTGCTCAAACTCGCGGGTGCGGAAAATGAAGTTTCCCGGAGTGATCTCGTTGCGGAAGCTCTTACCAATCTGGCCGATTCCAAACGGCGGCTTCTTGCGCGAAACCTGCAACACGTTGGCGAAGTTCACAAAGATGCCCTGCGCGGTCTCTGGGCGCAGGTAGTGCATGCCTGCCTCGTCATCAACGGGGCCAAGGTAGGTCTTGAGGAGCCCGGAGAATGCCTTCGGCTCGGTCCACTGCCCGCGTGCACCACAGTTGGTGCAAACAATATCGGCGAGGCCGTTCTCGGGTGCGCGGCCCTTCTTCTCTTCGTACTCTTCTTCGAGGTGGTCTGCACGGTAACGCTTGTGGCAGCTGGTGCACTCAACGAGCGGGTCGGAGAACACCTCAACGTGGCCTGAAGCCTCCCACACCTGGCGGGGAAGGATGACCGACGAATCGATGCCGACCGTGTCGTCGCGGCGCGTGATCATGTGGCGCCACCACTGCTTCTTGATGTTCTCTTTGAGCTCGGTGCCGAGGGGGCCGTAGTCCCACGCGGAACGAGACCCACCATAAATTTCACCCGCTTGGAACACAAACCCGCGGTGACGGGCGAGGGCGATTACTTTGTCAAGACGGCTGGCTGCGGCCATGGCGACTCCAATGGTGGGAGGTGAAAAGGGATGGCCCGCGGCGTGCGGGCCATGTGAGCATCCAGTCTACCCGGCGCCGGCTTGGAGTGGCCTCAGGGGGTGGCGGTGGTTGGAGCTGGGGTTGGGGTTGGGGCTGGGGTTGGTGGGAGGTGGAACCGGGAGGCAGAACCGGGAATCTATCTGTTCGCCTCAAAGTCCGCCATGTTTCGACAAAATAGCGGACTTTGAGGCGAACAGTTTGTGGGGCAGAGGATGGGTAGAGCAACAGCTACACAGAGCAGCAGGGCAGCGGGCGGGATGAGGCTCGGCAGCGGGTTAGCGAGGGGCGCGGATGGAGGCGTTGTCGATAAAGGTGCAGGGGACGAGCGCCTGCTGTGGGGGTGTTTCTGCCGGGTTTTCGAGCAGGCCGATGAGCGCCTCGACGCCCATCTGGCCGAGCTCTACACTCGGTGATGCCATCAGCGAGATCTCGGGGTCTGAGAGCGCAGCGATCTCGGGCGATGACCCGATTGCGAGCATCGAGATGTCGTCTGGAACAACCTTGCCGCGCGCCCGAAGGCCGCTCACCATGCCAAATCCGGCGTTCTCGTTCATGAACAGGATGGCCGTGGTCTCTGGGGCCTCGTCGAGGATGTGACCAGCCACTTCCCGACCGCCAGCTGGGGTTTCGTCGCACGAGAACATACGCGGGGTGAGACCTCGTGCTCGCATGGCCGCGGTGTAGGTGGTTTCGGTTCGGACGATGGGTCCATAACCAACAAGGCGGTGCGTTGGGGTGTTCCCGTCAACGAGGCAAATGTTGCGGTGCCCAAGCGAAACGAGGTGTTCGATGCCACGTTCAACGGCATCCTCAAAATTGACGTCGACGTAGGTGAGGTCGCCCGGCTCCCTGGTTCGTCCGATGAGGGCAAACGGCACCGTCGTTTTGGCGAGGCGCTCGACGCGGGGGTCGTCAAGCTGCACCTCCATAAGCAGTACCCCGTCGATGAGGCCGTTAGTTGTAAGTTCGGTCAGTTCTTCTGCGTCGTTGCTGAGCGGCCACAGCATGAGGCTGTAGCCGAGTTCATTGGCTTTGGCTGCGGCACTCGTAAAGAAATTGACCGCCGTGCCGCTGAACTGGTGCTGTAGCGCAGGGAAGAGGAGCGCAAGGATATGCGTGCGTTTACTGGCGAGCGCGCGAGCGATGGCGTTGCGCTGGAATCCGAGTTCTTTCATGGCGACTTCGATGCGCGCCCGCGTGGCAGGGGCCACCGGTTTGGTGTTGTTGAGCGCAAAGGACACCGTCGTTACCGACACGTTTGCGTGCCTGGCCACGTCTCTCATGGTTGCCACTTTGCCTCCAAATTGATCTCTCGTGCAGTCTCTCACAATTCTGAACTGTGCCGCAGACTCGCCAACCTCGTAAAAAGTAAATCGGTTTACTTTTTGTTGTTGACATAAACATATTACACATGGCATGGTTGCTAAAACCGAAAGTAAATCGGTTTACCAGTCCATCGTTGTACTGCGAAAGAAGCATCAGTGTCGACCACACAGGCAAGCCCTCACACCCTCAACGTCGCCCTCATCGGATACTCCTTTATGGGCGCTATCCACGCCCAAGCCTGGCGAACCGCTCCCTCGTTCTTCCCAACCGATCTAACGCCTCGCGTCACGACCGTCTGCGGGAGGAACGAATACGCAGCCACAGAGTTTGCCAACCGCTTTGGCATCCCCCACGTTGAGACCGACTGGCGATCGGTCGTGAACGACCCAACAATCGACGTGATCGATATCTGCGTGCCCGGTCACCTGCACACCGAGATCGCGCTTGCGGCACTCGCCGCAGGCAAACACGTCCTGTGCGAAAAACCCCTCGCGAACAACCTCGACGACGCAGAGCGTATGGCTGCCGCAGCCGCGAGTGCCTCCGCCAACGGCATCTTCGCCTCAGTGGGATTCAACTACCGGCGAACCCCGGCACTTGCGCTTGCCCAGCGGATGATCGCCAACGGCGACCTCGGCGTCATCCGAAGCATGCGCGGCCAATACCTCCAAGACTGGCTCGTCGACCCAACCTTTCCGCTGGTCTGGCGGCTGGATGCTGAGAAGGCCGGGTCTGGGGCGCTTGGCGACCTTGGCGCCCACCTCATCGACCTCGCGCAGTGGGTCAGCGGCCACAACATCGATGGCGTCAGCGCCCTGAGCCGCACGTTTATCTCGGAGCGTCCGCTTGCGGAGGCATCCAGCGGGCTCAGTGCGACGGCGGCAACGGCTGCCACAACAACGGCGACAACAGAGACAGCAACAGACGACAGCGGCTCAGCAATGGGCACCGTCACCGTCGACGATGCGGCGATATGGCTCGCAACAACCGACAAGGGCGCGATCGGCACCTTTGAGGCCAACCGGTTTGCAACCGGGCATAACAACGCCCTCCGGCTCGAAATCAACGGCTCGCTCGGGTCAATCGCGTTTGATTTCGAGCGCCTCAACGAACTTGAGTACTTCGACAACCGCAGCACAACGGTCAACAACGTTGAGGTTGGCGGATTCCGGCGCATCCACGTGACCAAGGCATCCCACCCCTACCTTGCAGCCTGGTGGCCTGCAGGGCACAGCCTCGGCTACGAACACACGTTTGTGCACCAGGTCGCAGACTTTGTTGCCGCGGTCGCGGCCAATACCCCGCCATCCCCGTCGTTCGAAGACGGTCTCAACGTGCAGTGTGTGCTCGACGCCGTCGAACGAAGCGCCGCAGCACACTCGAGCTGGACCCAGCTCAACCCCTAACGTTTCCCGTCCTGCTTCACCTCCACAGTTTCACCATTCGCAACACCCAATCAACACAGTTACGCACCGGCAAAGGAGCCAATAATGGAAACCAAACGACTACGCGTTACCCTCGCAACCCTCGCGGTTGTTCCCTTCGCGCTGACCGCGTGCAGCAGCGGCGGAGGCGGAAACGCGTCAACGGCTGATGCCTCGACGCTCTCCGTCATCGATTACTACAACAACGAACCCGAGAAGACAATCATCGGCGAAGTACTCGATGAGTGTGCAGCTGAGATCGGCGTGACCCTCGAACGACAGACGGTGCCAGGCAAGGACCTCATCCAGAAGGTGCTGCAGCAGTCATCGTCAAAGACCCTCCCCGATGTCCTCATGCTCGACAACCCAGACTTGCAAGAGATCGCCTCAACAGGCGGGCTCTCTCCGCTGAGTGACTACGGCGTCTCAACCGAGGGTTTTGCAAAGGGCATCCTCGAAGCAGGCACCTACGAAGGTGAGGTCTACGGCCTCGCCCCAACGGTGAACACGCTTGGCCTGTTCTACAACACAGAAATCCTCGAGGCAGCTGGCCTCACGCCCCCGACCACCTGGGACGAACTGAAAACCACGGCGGCGGCGCTCACAACAGGTGACCAGTACGGCGTTGCATTCTCGGCCGTGGCGACCTACGAGGGAAGCTGGCAGTTCCTTCCCTTCTTGTGGACCAACGGCGGCGACGAAACTGACCTCAACTCGCCAGAGGCCGCAGAGGCGCTGCAGCTCCAGACGGACCTGGTCAACAGCGGTTCGGCATCCAAGAGTGTGGTCAACTGGTCACAGAGCGACGTCAAGGACCAGTTTGCCGCCGGCAAAGCAGCAATGATGGTCAACGGCCCGTGGCAGATCCCGGCCCTCAACGAGACGCCCGACGTCAAATGGGGCACCGTGCAGATCCCGATCAACAAGGCGGGCCAGACGCCGGTTGCACCGCTCGGAGGCGAAGTGTGGACCGTTCCGGTAACCGGAAACGACGCAAAGCAGGCAAAAGCCGCAGAGCTCATCGAATGCATCACAAGCGACGACGTCCAGCTCTCGCTCGCCGAACAGCGCTTCACCATCCCAACCAAGCCAGCCCTCGCCGAAGAGTTCGTCTCGCGCGTTCCCACGATGGAAGCATTCACCGAGCAGGTCGCAAACGCCCGCTCACGCACCGGAAAGCTCGGCACCGACTGGCCACAGGCTGCAACCGAAATCTACACCGCCATCCAGCTCTCCCTCACCGGCCAGGCTTCCCCGAAGGATGCCTTCACACAGGCAGCCGAGGGATAGGCCAAACCCGTGACCCTTTCACGTACCGTCGCCCCGCCGCGGCAGCAACGACGCAAGCTTCGACCAGAGTCGATCACCAAGCTGCTCTTTGTTGCCCCGGCGGCCGTGTACATCGTGCTGTTCTTTGGCTACCCGGTGGTCAAGAACCTCACGATGAGCCTGCAGGAATACACCACAAAGACCTTCTTTACCGGGGAGGCCCCCTGGGTGGGGTTCGCAAACTACACAACCGTGCTCACCAGCTCGTTGTTTGGCCCAGCGTTCCTGAACACCGCGCTCTTTACGCTCGGCTCCATCGTTGGGCAGTTTGTCATTGGGCTCGCACTCGCGTCGTTCTTTCGGCGACGCTTTCCGCTCGGAGGCATCCTCAGGTCGCTCCTCCTGCTCCCCTGGTTGCTGCCGATTATCGTTTCGAGCGCAACCTGGAGGTCGATTCTTGACCAGGATGGCGGCATCCTCAACCGTTTCCTTGGCGGGTTTGGTCTCGACCCCGTTCCGTGGCTCACAAGCCCCTCTGTTGCCCTCATCTCGGTGATCATCGTGAACATCTGGGTTGGTATCCCCTTCAACGTGGCGCTGCTCTACGGCGGCTTGCAGGAGATCCCTGAAGAGCTGTACGAAGCAGGAGCCCTCGACGGGGCAACCGGGTGGAACGCGTTTTGGCACATCACCCTGCCAAACCTCAAGCCGGTGATCAGCGTCGTGCTGGTCCTCGGGGTGGTCTACACGCTCAAGGTGCTCGACATCATCCTTGGCCTCACCAACGGCGGCCCAGCGAACTCAACCCAAACCCTCGCCGTGCGTTCCTACCAGGAATCGTTTGTGAACTTCGAGTTTGGGGTTGGTTCTGCCTACAGCAACATCCTCATCCTGGTGTCGCTCGTATTTGCCGTGATCTACCTGCGCGTCAATCGCCGCGCCGTTGACGAGTAGGAGCCCATCATGTCGACAATGTCACAGACACGCCTCAACACGAAAGCGACGGTACAACCGACGCGTTCGCCCGCACAGGCCCGACCAAAATCACGCAAACAGCTCGGCTACACGGCGCTCGGTATCGCCCTGCTCGCCGTCATGCTGTTTCCCGTCTACTGGATGGTCAATGCGTCGCTGCAGCCGTCTGGAAACACGCTCACGGCGACGTTCTTTCCGTGGAACCCCGACTTTGGTGGCTACGAAAAGGCCATCGCCGACCAGGGCGGCAACCTCATCACAAGCCTGATCATCGCCGTCGGAACAGTGATACTGAGCCTTGCCATTGCGGCGCCGGCCGCCTACGCGCTCGCGCAGTTTCGATTCCGCTGGATCAACATCGCGTTGCTTGTCATCATCATTTCGCAGATGATTCCCGGCATCGTGATCGCCAACGCCCTGTACAGCGCGTACAACGATCTTGGGATGCTCAACTCGATACCAGGCCTCATCCTTGCGGATGCCACGCACGCGATCCCGTTTGCCATCCTCATCCTCAGGTCATCGATGATGGGTATCCCGCCCTCAATTGTTGAGGCGGCACGGATCGACGGGGCAGGGCTGTTCAGGGCCTTCTTCTCCGTTGTGGTGCCGGTGAGCAAAAACTCACTCATCACGGCCGGGCTGTTCAGCTTTCTGTTTTCGTGGAGCGATTTCCTCTTTGCGCTCACGCTCACCACCACGGAAACGGTGCGGCCGGTCACACTCGGCATCTATCAGTACCTCGGCACACAAGTGTCGAACTGGAGTGCCGTGATGGCGACGGCGGTGCTCTCGTCAATTCCGGCGATCATCCTGCTCATCATCGCCCAGAAATACATAGCTGCCGGGGCAACCGGCGGCGCCGTCAAATAGATCACTACGAAGGAAACTCATCATGACAACATCCACCTCCCCACTTCGCGTACTCGTGTGGGGCGAGAACCGCCACGAGCAACTCGAACCAAAGATCGCCGAGATCTACCCAACCGGCATGCACAACACCATCCGCGAGGGCATCGAAGAGCACTCGGAACGCCAGGTTTCTGTCACGACTGCGACGCTCGATGACCCCGAGCACGGCCTCACCGAAGAGGTACTGCGCAACACGGATGTGCTCGTCTGGTGGGGCCACGCCGCTCACGCCGAAGTTGAGGATGCCGTGGTCGAGCGCGTCCACCGACACGTTCTCGCCGGCATGGGCCTGGTTGTACTGCACTCTGGCCACTGGTCGAAGATCTTCCAGAAGCTCATGGGCACGTCGTGCACGCTTCGCTGGCGTTCGGAGGAGGACCGCGAGATCGTGTGGACCGTCGACCCGACGCATCCTATTGCCAAGGGCATCCCGCACCCCTTCATCATTCCTCAGCAAGAAATGTACGGGGAGTTCTTCGATATCCCGGCCCCCGACGAGATTGTGTTCCTGAGCACCTTCAGCGGCGGCGAAGTGTTCCGCAGCGGCTGCACGTTCCGGCGCGGGTTTGGCAAGATTTTCTTCTTCAGCCCCGGCGATCAGGACTACCCGGTGTACTACCACGACGACGTGCGGAAGGTCATCGCCAACGGCGTTGCCTGGGCCGAAACAGTTCGCCCAGAACGCACGGACCCCGTGCTGCTTCGCTACGAAACCGAAGACTTCTATAACGGCCAGGGCTACCGCGGGGCGCTCGCCCGATGAGCGCACCCCTGATTGCTGCGGACGAGCCCATCAGGGTTGTGCTCGTTGGTGCTGGAAACATGGGCAAGAACTGGTTGCGAGTGCTCACGGCATCCACCGATGTGGTACTTGTTGGCCTCGTCGATCTTGACACGAAGCTGGCGGCGGATGCGCTGCTCGAGTTTGGGCTCACCGACGTCAGTGTTGGCAGCGATGTTGTTGAGGTCGCCACCGCGAGCGCGGCGCAGGCAGTGATCAACGTCACGGTGCCGGTCGCCCACAACCCGGTCAACACTGGCGCGCTCTTTGCCGGGTTGCCCGTGCTGTGCGAAAAGCCCATCGCCCCGACCGTCAGCCAGGCGCTGTCGATTGCCGCTACCGCGGAGGTCGCGGGGCAGCTGCTCATGACGAGCCAGTCGAGGCGCTATTTTCGGACGCTCTCGGAGTATCGGGCGGTTGTTGCCCAGCTTGGCGCCCCCGGTATCGTGACCACCGAGTTTTACAAAGCGCCGCGGTTTGGCGGCTTTCGCGACGAGATGGCAAACGTGCTGCTCATCGACATGGCCATCCATGCCTTCGATGCCGTGCGATTCATACTCGGCCAGGACCCCGTCGCCGTGTACTGCGAAGAGTTCAACCCCGCGTGGAGTTGGTATGCGGGCGATGCGGGCGCGACAGCGATCTTCGAGCTCAGCGGAGGAACGCGCTACATCTACACGGGCAGCTGGTGCAGCGACGGCCTCGAAACCTCGTGGAACGGCCGCTGGAGGGTCAGCGCCGCTGATGGAAGCGCACTGTGGGATGGCGAGCATTCGCCAGTCGCCGAGCGCAACGACGGTTCGGCGGTTGCTGCGGACGGGTCGTCGTTTGCCAACGACCCAGAGGAGATCGCAGGATCCCTCGCCGAATTCGTTCGCTCCCTCCGCACCGGCGTTGTGCCGTCAACAGAGGTGCACAGCAACGTGCTGAGCCTCGCGATGGTCGAGGCTGCGGTGCGTTCCTCTGAGCGCAAAGCCCGCGTGACCATCGCGGAGGTGCTTGCGGATGCGCTGGGCGACGCGATCGAGCACGAGCGCAACCCCGACATCCGTGGTGCACTCGAGCGGATGCGTTAGGAGCTGCGGCCAACGCTTCCAACCCACCTGCGCGAGACCGATTATCGATTCGCCGGGACACAAGCATCCGTTCGCCGCTCGTTGCGATTTTCAGCCCAAAAAATCGCAACGAGCGGCGAACGGGTGCTTTGTGTGTCTCGTTGGAGACGCAGCATGCGAGACCTACAGCGGCGTCGCGATGAGCGCGCCGAACGGCAGGTCGGCCGCGGCGATCAACAGCAGGTCTGCGCCGAGTTCGGCGCGCACGATGCGCACGCCCTCGTAGGATGCATGCATGGTCTGCTCGCGCACCTGGCGCTCGAGCTGCTCGGGGGCCGCGGCAAAGAGCGCGGCCAGGAATCCACCAAGAACCACCATCTCGGGGTTCAGCACGTTAATTGCGTTGCGCAGCGCGATGCTGAGGATGCCAACCTGCCGCTCTACCTCTGCCCGAACGGCGGGATCGGTCGAGCCGAGCAGGGCCGACTCGAAGACGACGGGATCGGCGGCGGCGAATCCCATGAGGTCGAGCAGGCGGCGGCGGTTGACCTCATCTTCGAGCGAGCCGCCCGTTGTGGCATGCTCTGGCCCGTTTGGCGCGGTCACCAAGTTGTGCCCAAACTCGCCAGCGTAGCCGCCGGTTCCGCCGAGTGGAAGGCCATTGGCGATGACGCCACCACCAATACCACTCGCGCCACCATTGAGGTAAATCAGGTCGGTTACTCCCCGACCAACGCCAAAAAAACACTCTGCTGCTGCGCCAAGGCTTGCGTCGTTTGCCACGGAGACGCGATCGCGATCGATGCCGGTCGCCTCGGCAAGAAGCTCGGCAAACGGCTCGTCAACCCAGTGGAGGTGGGGGGCAAGCCTCACAACGCCGTCGGCAGTCCTGACAAGGCCTGGCACCGCAACACCGATGCCAGCCACGATAACGTTTGGCTCAAGCTCGGCGCGGTAGGCCGCGATCATCCGGGCGACAGCCGCAACGGTTTCGGCCGCGTTGAGCGGGGCATCCACCTCGTGGCGACGGCGCTCGACCACTTCGCCGTGCATTCGTACGACGCCAACCGTCACGGCGTCCTGTTCGGGATTCACCGCAAAGGCGACGCAGGCCGGGTTTGGCCGCACGATGGGCGAGGGGCGGCCAACTGATGTGTGCACATCTGGGCCACTTTCGAGCACAAGCCCCGCGTCAATCAGCGACAGCACGAGGTCGGCGATGGTCGATCGGTTCAGCCCGGTCTCGCGAGCAAGTTCTGAACGCGAGACGGCGCCACGTCGATGCACCAGCTCAAGGATGCGCGAACGGTTATACCGCCGAACCTCGTCAACATTGCTGCCACGATTACTCATCGTCCACCCCTTGCATAGCCAGCGGGATCGTCGAGGAGCCCAGCAAACGCGAGCTCTGCCGCACCAACAAGCATGAGCTTCGATTTGAGGCTCGCGCGCTGGATGACCACCTCGTGCCCAGCGCTGCTCATTGACCGAATATTGACCGCCTCAGCAAGCCTCTCACGGCCAACCGTCAACAGCGATCCGAGAAAGCCACCAAGGATGACGGACTCAGGGTCAAACATGTTCACAAAATTAGAAATGGCCTCAGACAGGAAATCGATTTGCCGACGAACCTCGGCAAGCACGGCCGGATCGCGCGAGACGCCAAGCGCAATGTCGAGCTCGTCTTGGTCGGCGCGCGGCAACCCAAGCACCTCAAGCAGCCGACTCATGTTTACTTCGGTCTCAAGGCAGCCGATACGGCCGCAATGGCAGCGGATGCCGTGGCTGTTCACCAGCGTGTGCCCAAGCTCCCCTGCATACCCGCTCGTGCCGCGAAGGGGAACACCGTTGATAATGATGCCACCACCAATGCCGCTCGCGCTTCCGTTGAGATACACGAGGTCGTTCATGTCCTGGCCAGCACCAAAGAGGCTCTCGGCAATCGCGCCAAGGCTCGCATCGTTGCCGGCATACACCGGGTAGTTGAGCACTTTTGACATCGCGCTCGCGAGGCCGGCATCGCGCCAGCCAAGGTGCGGGGCGATGAGCACGCGCCCGTCCGATGCGTTCACCAGCCCTGGCACGGCAATGCCAACACCGGCGATGCTGTAGCCAGACTCAATCTCGCCGCGCATCCCCTCAACGATGGCCTTGACCACGTTGACCGTCTCGCTCACCGTCTGGATGCGCACCGTGTCAAAGCGGATGCGCCGGATAACTTCGCCCCCGAGCCCAACAAGACCAACCGTGATGGCATCGATGTCGGGAGCCACCGCGATGGCGGCGATTGTAGGGTTTGGAAACACCTGCAAACTTGGGCGACCAACGCGGCCGACGGCCGTCTCTGGCTCGGCCTCGTAGGCCATCCCCAGGTCAACAAGCTCCGCCACAAGGGCGGCGATTGTTGACCTGGTGAGGCCGGTTCGCTGGGTGAGCTCCGCGCGGGAACATCCGGAGGCGTGATGCAGAAGAGTCATCACCATCGACAGGTTGTAGCGCCGAAGCTGGTCGTTGCTTGTGCCACCGCGTATGCCGAGTTTCGGTGGAGCCTGCTGGCGCATGCTCAACGTCCTCTCCTCGCGTAATGTGATGTGGCCCCGTGCCAGTCAGGCACTGAAGCAGAGCGACGCGTATCTATTAGCGTCCGCCAGCCCGTCTCTTGTTGAAGATGTCAAACGCAACGGCGAGCAACAGGACGAGACCCTTGATTGCCATCTGCCACGCGGCATCCACTGACAAGATGGACAGTCCCATATTAAGCACTCCCATGACCAAACCACCAATGACGGCACCAACAACGGTTCCGACACCACCTTGTACGGCGGCACCACCGATGAACACGGCGGCAATGGCGTCAAGCTCATAGTTCTGACCTGCCGATGCTACGGCACCACCCGCACGAGCGGTCGAGACCACTCCGGCAAGGCCAGCAAGCACGCCCATGTTGACGAAGATGAAGAAGTCAACCCAGCGGGTCTTGACACCGCTCATGACGGCGGCGAAGCGGTTGCCACCCATTGCGTACACGTGACGACCAAAGATGGTGCGGTTCAGGATGAACGTGTACAGCAGGATGATGACGGCAAGGATGATGAGGATGAGGGGTGTTCCGCTGTAGCCGCTCAGCAGCCACGCAAACGCGAGGATCGCGACACCGGCAATACCGTTTTTAGTCCAGAAGGACGCAAGCGGCTCGCGGGGAAGGTCAAGCTTGTGCAGGGTTGCCCGCGTGCGAAGTTGCTGCACGATGAGCGCTCCGACGGCAAGCACGCCAAGGACCAGCGTGAGGGTGTCTCGTCCCCCTACCTCGCCGAGGTAGGCCGGAATCCAGCCGGCGCCGATGGCCGTGAACTCGCTTGGCAGGCCGCTGATGGTTCCTCCGGTAAGGAGGACGAGGGTGAGGCCTCTGAAGATGAGCATTCCCGCGAGCGTCACGATAAACGCCGGTATTCCGACAAAGGCGACCCAGAATCCCTGCCAGGCCCCGACGGCGGCACCAACGGCAATCGCGAGGATTACGGCTGCCCACCACGGGAGCCCCCACTGGTTCATACTGATCGCGGCGACGGCACCAACCATGGCAACAACCGACCCAACGGAAAGGTCAATGTGGCCGGCGATAATGACGATCACCATGCCGACGGCAAGAATGAGCACGTACGCGTTCTGCTGAATGAGGTTGTTTACGTTGCCGGGAAGCAACAGCCTGCCGTTGGTGAGCACCTGAAACAGGATGATGATGATCGCGAGCGCCGCGAGGATGCCGTACTGCCTCAGGTTGATCGACAGCTTTGGAATCTTGCGCTTTACAGGGGTTGTTGTACTCATCGGGCTCAGTCCTTTCCCGCGGTCATGTAGTGCATGAGTTGTTCTTGGGTTGCGTCTTCGCGGGCGACCTCTCCGGTGAGGCGCCCTTCAGAAATTGCGTAGATTCGGTCGGAGAGGCCAAGCAGCTCTGGCAGCTCCGAAGAGATCACAACAACGGCTTTGCCTTGGGCGGCAAGCTCGTTGATGATGCCGTAGATCTCGTATTTTGCGCCGACGTCGATACCTCGTGTCGGTTCGTCGAGGATGAGCACATCGGGACCGGTGAAAATCCACTTCGACAGCACAACCTTTTGCTGGTTACCGCCGGACAGTTTGCCGGTGATCGCCGCAACGCTTGGCGCCTTGATGTTCATCTTCTGGCGGTACGAGTCAGCAACCTTGTATTCGCGGTGCTTATCGATCACGCCGTTCTTCGCGAGCTTGGCGAGGGCCGCGGCCGAAATATTCACGGTGATATCGCCAATGAGGTTGAGGCCATATTTCTTGCGGTCCTCAGTCGCATAGGCAAAGCCGTTCTTGATTGCTTCGTCAACCGATCGCATCTGGATTTCGGTGCCGTTCTTAAACACTTTTCCCGAGATGTTGGTTCCGTAGGAGCGTCCAAACAGGCTCATCGCAAGCTCGGTGCGCCCTGCCCCCATCAGACCGGCGAAGCCAACGATCTCGCCGGCCTTCACCGAGAACGAGGCATCGTCGACCACCTTTCTGGTGGTGTCGACGGGGTGGTACACGGTCCAGTTCTCAACGCGCAGCACTTCTTCGCCGATTTTTGGGTCCCGCGGAGGAAAGAGGTTGTTGAGGTCGCGGCCAACCATTGAACGAATGATGCGGGCCTCTGTTGCATCCTCGCCAGCCATGTCGATCGTCTCGATCGTTTTTCCGTCACGAATAACCGTCACGGTGTTGGCGATGCGCTTAATCTCTTTGAGCTTATGCGAGATGATGATGCACGTGATGCCCTGCTCGCGCAAGTGATCGATGAGGCTCAGCAGGTGCGCGGAATCCTCATCGTTGAGGGCGGCGGTTGGCTCGTCAAGGATAAGCAGCTTCACCTGTTTGGAGAGCGCCTTTGCAATCTCAACCAGCTGCTGCTTACCAACACCAAGCTCGAGGATTTTCGTGGCCGGATTCTCAGCGAGGCCAACCCGCGCCAGCAAGAGCGCGGCTTCCCTGTTGGTCTTGTTCCAGTCGATGATGCCACGCTTGGCAATCTCGTTGCCCAAGAAAATGTTCTCTGCAATAGAGAGGTAGGGGCTCAGCGCGAGCTCCTGGTGAATGATCACGATGCCGTCGGCCTCGCTGTCATTGATGTTGCGGTACGAGACCGTCTTGCCTTCAAACTCGATGCTGCCGTCAAACGACCCAGCAGGGTAGACCCCGCTCAGCACCTTCATGAGTGTCGATTTTCCGGCACCGTTCTCGCCACAGATGGCGTGAACCTGCCCACGCATGACTTCGATCGATACGCCGTCGAGCGCTTTAACCCCGGAAAAATCCTTGCCGATGTCGTTCATCTTCAGGATGACTGATTGTTCCATGAGTGCCTCCTTCTCACCGTTGAGTTGGCAGCGTTTACGACTGCCGGTGGTTGTCGGAGGCGGCGTGGCGCGCCGCCCCCGACATCCGTTCGTTTTCCGCGCCCCGAGCGGGGGCGCTTCCGCTGGATACGGCTTAGAGGCCTACGTCAGATGCCTTGAGGAAGCCGGAGTCGATGAGCTTCGACTGCACGTCATCCTTCACAACAACCTCTGGGTCGAGCAGGTACGAAGGAACCGTCTTCTTACCGTTGTTGTAGGTTTCGGTGTCGTTGACCTCAACCTCGTCGCCGTTCACGATCTCCTGGATCATGGTGAAGACTCGGTCGCCAAGCGCGCGGGTGTCTTTCCACACGGTCATCGACTGCTCACCGTCGAGGATGGCCTTGACGTTTGCCTTGTCGGCGTCCTGTCCGGTGAGAACCGGGTAGGCGTCGCCAGGCGTGTAGCCGGCCGACTTGAGTGATGCGATGATTCCGATGGCGAGTGAATCGTTGGGCGAGAGCACAACGTTGACCTTTTCGCCGCCAGAGTAGAAGGACGAGAGGCGGTTATCCATCTCGGCCTGCGCCTTATCTGATGCCCAGCCCTGGATACCGATCGAGGCCCAGTCGTCGTCTGACTTCGGCGACTTGCCGCTTGGAACGACGAGCGTGCCCTTTTCTACGTAGGGAAGGAGGACATCCCACGCGCCGGAGAAGAAGAACTTGGCGTTGTTGTCGTCGGGGCTACCGGCAAATGGCTCAAGGTTGAGTGGCTCGGTTGCCGTCTTGAGGCTGAGCGCGTCTTCGATGAAGGCACCCTGCAGCTGCCCGACCTTGTAGTTGTCAAACGTTGCGTAGTAGTCGACATTTTCGGTGCCGTTGATGAGACGGTCGTATGCAATAACCGTGGCGTCCTGCTTCTTTGCCTCTTCGAGGACCGGCGCGAGGACCTCGCCGTCGATGGCGGCGATCACGAGGATCTTGGAGCCGCCGGCGACCTGGTTCTGGATCTGGCTGATCTGCTGGTCGGTCTTGTTGTCTGCGTACTGAAGGTCGACGGTGCAGCCTGCGTCCTGCAGCTGCTTCTGCAACTGCTCGCCGTCATTGATCCAGCGCTCGAGGCTGCGGGTTGGCATCGAGATGCCGACGTTGCAATCGGCGGATGCCTTGGTTTCACCGCCGGTTGATCCGCCGCTGTCGCCGGATGAACACGCGCTGAGGGTGAGTGCTGTGACCCCGATCGCCGCGAAGGTGAGAAGGGTGGTTTTTTTGGACAAGTGCTTAGACATTATTGGTGCTTTCCTCTCTGAATGCTGCCAGTCACGCCAAGGCGTTCGGGGCGACCCCCGTGCCTTTGTCAGGTAGAACCGTTGTCCGCTGGGCTCCCATCGTTGGGCGCTCAGCGGGTGTCAGCGATTACTTCCTTGTAACGGAACACCGTGTTGATGATTCCGGCCGACGAATCGACCTTTGTTGACGGAGAGAACATATCACAGCAAATGCGCGCTCGTCACTAGTAAATCGTGAGGAATATTCAATTCGTAACCAAAAAGTTGCCAAACTGCGCTGGCGAATATCGCGATAATGTGCGGAAATATGTACGCGGGCTCCGTTGCAACGGCCAATAAGTATCTTCCCGGTACTTATCCACCCTCACGGAATTGAATGGGCTAGAAATTTGGCGGCGCCTGTAATATGTTGAGAAGAACAACAAATCACCAACGATGCTGAAATGGAGACTTCTATGTCACTCACACCCACCCGCGCCGATAAGTTCTCATTTGGACTGTGGACAATCGGTTACAACGGCACCGACCCGTTCGGCGGCCCAACCCGCGCAGACCTCGACGTTGTTCACGGCGTCGAAAAGCTCAGCGAGCTTGGCGCCTACGGCCTCACCTTCCACGACAACGATCTCTACGCGTTCGGGGCAACAGACGCCGAGCGCCAAAAACAGATTGACCGCCTCAAGCAGGCAATGGCAGACACCGGCATCGTTGTGCCGATGGTCACCACCAACCTCTTCAGCGCCCCCGTCTTCAAAGACGGCGGCTTCACCTCAAACGACCGGTCGGTTCGTCGCTACGCCATTCGGAAGGTCCTTCGCAACATCGACCTCGCTGCAGAACTTGGCGCCGAAACGTTTGTCATGTGGGGAGGCCGCGAAGGGTCAGAATACGACGCCGCCAAAGACGTCCAGGCCGCGCTCGAGCGCTACCGCGAAGCCGTCAACCTGCTCGGCGACTATGTGACCGAAAAGGGCTACAACATCCGCTTCGCCATCGAGCCGAAACCAAACGAGCCCCGCGGCGACATCCTGCTGCCAACCCTTGGCCACGCCCTCGCCTTCATCGAGACCCTTGAGCGACCAGAACTTGTCGGCATCAACCCCGAGGTTGGCCACGAGCAGATGGCAGGCCTCAACTTCACCGCAGGCATCGCGCAGGCCCTCTACCAGGGCAAGCTGTTCCACATCGACCTCAACGGCCAGCGCGGTATCAAGTACGACCAGGACCTCGTCTTTGGCCACGGCGACCTGCAGAACGCATTCTCGCTCGTTGACCTGCTTGAGCACGGCGGACCAAACGGCGGCGCATCCTATGACGGCCCGAAGCACTTCGACTACAAGCCGTCACGCACCGAGGACGAGTCTGGCGTCTGGGATTCCGTGAGCGCCAACATGCGCATGTACCTGCTCCTGCGAGAGCGCGCGCAGGCCTTCCGTGCTGACCCAGAGGTGCAGCAGGCGCTCTCCGACGCACGCGTCGCCGAGCTCGCACAGCCGACCCTCAACGACGGCGAAACCTACACCGACCTGCTCGCAGACCGCAGCGCGTTTGAAGATTTCGAGCCAGACTCATACTTCAATGCAAAGGGCTTCGGCTTCGTTCGCCTGCAGCAGCTTGCGCTCGAACACCTCATGGGCGCACGCTCCTAGCTCCCAACCTGCATCTGTTTGCGACTTTTTGCGCAGAATACCCGATATTTCAGCAGAAAGTCGCAAACAGATTCCGGGTCCGGGCGGCGCTGGCCGAATAGAATAGAAGAACTCGTGCCAGCCCGCCTCCCTCGGCGTTCGCTGCGCATTCGCGGTGTGTGAAAGGAACGCAATGTCGCTTGTCGCCGGAATAGATTCGTCAACCCAAAGCTGCAAGGTTGTCATCGTTGATCAGGCGACTGGCAACGTGATCCGCACGGGACGCGCCTCGCATCCCGCGGGCACTGAGGTCGCCCCGTCAGCATGGTGGGATGCCCTCACAACGGCCATCGCCGACGCCGGCGGGTTCGACGACGTCGCCGCCGTCTCGGTAGCCGGCCAGCAGCACGGCATGGTTGCGCTCGATAGCGATGGCAATGTCATCCGCGACGCCCTGCTGTGGAACGACACCAGAAGCGCACAATCCGCCCTCGACCTCATCGCAGAGGTCGGCGCCGATGAATACGCCAGACGGGTCGGGGTTGTCCCCGTTGCATCCTTCACCGCAACCAAGCTTCGCTGGCTTCGGGATGCCGAGCCAGAAAACGCCGCCCGCGTTGCGGCCGTCGCCCTTCCGCACGACTGGCTCACGTGGCGCCTCCGAGGATTCGGCCCTGCAGGCGAATCGGAACGCGGCCCGGTGCTTAAAGAACTCACAACAGACCGCTCCGACGCCTCAGGCACCGCCTACTGGTCGGCCGCAACCAACGAGTACGACCGCGAGCTACTTGTGCTCGCGCTCGGCCACGATGCCGTGCTCCCTCGAGTGCTCGGCCCCGGCGAATCCGCTGGCGAGACACCAGCTGGCATCATCGTTGGCCCTGGGGCAGGCGATAACGCCGGTGCCGCGCTTGGGCTCGGAGCGGCGTCAGGCGACGTCATCGTCTCCATCGGAACCTCGGGAACCGTCTTCGCCGTCACCGAGTCACCCGCGCACGACCCGTCAGGCACGGTCGCTGGCTTTGCCGACGCATCAGGCCTGTTTCTGCCGCTTATCGCAACGCTCAATGCCGCCCGCATCCTCGACAGCATCTCCGCGCTGCTCGGTGTCAACCACAACGAGCTTGGCGAACTCGCGCTCACCACAGAGCCAGGCTCAGACGGGCTTGTACTGCAGCCCTACTTCGAGGGCGAGCGCACCCCGAACCTGCCCGACGCAACGGCAACCCTGTTTGGTATGACGCTCGGCTCGACTACGCGAAACAACCTCGCCCGCGCCGCGATCGAGGGGCTGCTGTGTGGCCTAGCCGAGGGCCTGGATGCCGTGCGCGCCCAGAACGTCGACGCCCACCGCATCATGATCGTTGGCGGCGCCGCGCAAAACCCTGCCGTGCAGCAAATCGCGGCCCAGGTCTTTGACGTGCCCGTCATCATCCCAACCCCTGGCGAATATGTCGCTGCAGGAGCGGCCGTACAGGCGGCATGGGCGCTCACGGGTACGCGCCCGTCGTGGCCTGTCTCGATCTCGGCGGAGCCAGCGGTGGACTTCCGCCCGGTCATCCGCGAGCAGTACGCGGCCAAGCGCTAACAGCCCGCCCACCCGCTCGTGGGGTGCGTTTTTGCTCGTGGGGTGCGGAATATCGCACCCCACGAGCGAGAATGCGCCCCACGAGCGACGGTTAGAGGCCTTGCGCCCGGCGGCCAGGGATCGCCTCAAGCAGTTCTTGCGTGTAGGCATGCTGCGGGTTGTTCAGCACCTCTGCGGCGGTTCCTGTTTCAAGGATGTGGCCAAAGCGCATGACCGCGATGTGGTCTGAGATCTGGCGGATGACACCGAGGTCGTGCGAAATAAACAGGTAGCTGAGACCAAACTCAACCTGCAGGTCAACGAGCAGCTGCAGGATCTGCTCCTGTACCGACACGTCGAGCGCCGAGACCGGCTCGTCAAGCACCACAAACTCTGGCCCAACGGCAAGCGCACGCGCAATTGCAACGCGCTGACGCTGACCGCCGGAGAGCTCGGTTGGGCGGCGCGAGAGCAACGTTGGGCTGAGCGCAACCTGCTCCATGAGCTCACGGGCAACTGCAGCGTGACGGGCTTTGTCGCCGATGCGGAAGGCTCGAAGCGGCTCCGCGATGATGCGCTCAATTGACATCTTTGGGTCGAGCGAACCAAATGGGTTCTGGTACACAACCTGCATCTGGCGGCGAAGCTGGCGAAGCGGCTCGCCCTTGAGCGTTGAGATGTCGTTGCCGTCAAACAGTACGGTGCCGGAATCTGGTGCTCCAATACGCGCTGCGATGCGGGCGGTTGTGGTTTTGCCGGAGCCCGATTCGCCAACGATTGAGAAAGTCGACCCTCGAGGAATGGCGATCGAGACGTCGTCAACCGCGCGAAGCACCTGCGATCCTCCACCCGAGCGGCGCAGGGTGAAGGTCTTCACAATATTGTGCAGTTCAAGGATGTTCTCAGAGGCAACGGCGTCACGTTCGCGATGCGAGAAGCGCGTCACCCGTTCGTCCGTGCGAAGGCTACCGTCAGCGTTATGAACGGCGGCGGAAGGAACAAGCCTTCCGCTTGCGAGGCCGGGCGCTGCCGCGACAAGCTTGCGCGTGTACTCGTGCTGCGGGTTGCCAAGCACCTCTGCGGTGGTTCCGCGCTCAACGATGTTGCCGCCGTTCATCACCACGATGAAATCGGCGCGGTCGGCCGCAACCGCGAGGTCGTGAGTGACAAGCACAACTGCTGTGCCGTGCCGCTGAACCAGCTCATCCATGCTGTCGAGGACGTGGCGCTGAACCGTCACGTCGAGGGCGGACGTTGGCTCGTCGGCGATCACAAGCTCTGGGCCACACGCCCAAGCGATGGCGATGAGCACACGCTGACGCATGCCGCCGGAAAGTTCGTGCGGGTACTGGGTGACCCTGGCATCCGGGTCTTGGATGCCGACCTCGTCAAGCAGGGTGATCGCCTGCGCGTTGGCGTCTGCACGGGAAAGCTTCTTGTGCAGGCGCAGCGATTCCGCTATTTGCTCGCCAACCCGCATGAGCGGATTCAGCGATTTGCTCGGGTCTTGCGGCACAAAGCCGATGTGGGCTCCGCGGATGCCGCGAAGCGCGCGCTCGGGGAGAGCAAGCAGGTTGTGTCCGTTGAAGCTCACAGAACCGCCATCAATGCGGCCCCCTTCCGCGAGCTTACGTATGAGCGCCTGCGAAGTTGTGCTCTTCCCCGAGCCCGACTCGCCAACGACGGCCACAATTTTACCGCGCGGTACATCAAAGCTGATGCCGTGCACGGCTGGGGTGCGGCCACCCTTGGTTTCATAGGAGATCGCGAGATCGCGAACCTCAAGAATGTTATCGGTCATGATTTGTCGCCAATCGTTCGAGCAACACGGTTTACCGACAGCACCACAACCAAAATCACGGCACCGGGAATCAGGCTGAGCCACGGGTTTGTCGCGAGGAAGTCGCGGCCGGCCGAAACCAGCGCACCCCACTCCGGCGCTGGCGGCGGGGCACCAAAACCAAGGAAGGTGAGGGCAGAGACCGAGAGGATGGCGGTGCCAAGTTCCAGCGCCGCCATAGCGATCACCGGTCGGGCCGCGTTGGGCAGCACGTGGCTGAACAAGATTGCGGGGCCGCGCGCCCCCAGGGTTCGCGCGGCCTCGACGTATTCTTCGTGCCGGATATGGAGCACCTGCGACCGCATGATGCGAGCAAAGCTTCCGGCGGCGCCAAGCCCAACACCGAGGGCAAGCGACCACGGGCCAAAGCCGAGGCTCGCAACCACGATGAGGGCGAGGAGGATTCCGGGGATGGCGATGAGCACATCCACAAAACGCATGATGACAAAGTCGAGCCGGCCGCCGACGAAGCCAGAGATCAGGCCAATAATCGCTCCGACGACCACGCCAACAACAACGGCGAGGGCAGCGGCCGACAACGACAGCGCGGTTCCGTAGATGACGCGCGAGTACACGTCTCGCCCGAGGTTATCCGTACCAAACAGGTGTTCCCAGCTCGGCGGCGCCAGCGGATTACTCGGCACCGATTGGTACGGGTCGTTCGTTGCGAGCAGCGACGGCCAGAAGGCCGCAACCAACACAACGGCGATAACGACCAGGCTGACGATGAATCCTGGTTTGCGAAGCTGCCTCATGCGCCAACCTCCTGAGCCTTGCGCGACGGTTTGGCCGCAGCGGGGCGGGTGCGTGGATCGATGACGCCGTAGGCGATGTCCACGAGCAGGTTGACGATGGCATAGGTTGCGCCAACAACAAGCACAACACCCTGGATCACGTTGATGTCACGCGCGAGCACCGCGTTGACCGTCATCCGCCCGATGCCGTCGCGCGAAAACACGGTCTCGACCACGGCGGTACCGCCGGCGAGATAACCGATCAGCAGGCCAAGGATTGTCACGGATGGGAGCAGCGCGTTCCGCAGCAGGTGCTTGATGAAGATCGAACGAGGAGGCACGCCTTTGGCCTCGGCGGTGAAGACGTAGGAACTGCTCATGGCGTCGAAGACCGCCGACGAGAAGACCTGGAAGAAGATGGCGCCAACGGGGAGCGCGAGCGTGATGGCCGGCAGGATTTGGCTGCCTGGCGAGCGGACACCGGATGAGGGCAGCCAGTCGAGGCCAAAGGAGAAAATCGTGATGAGCAGGATACCGCTCAGGAACGCCGGAATGGCAACGCCAAATGGCGGGATCTGCATGAGCAGGTTTCGCAACCATGGCCACGGTGCCGCGAACGCAAGGAACGTGATGATGACGGCGCCGATCACTCCGATCACGAGCGCAAGCGAAGCGATCTGGGCGCTGTGCGGGAGGGCCCGCGCGATCATGTCGGTGACGGACACTCCGGTAGAGATGGAGATGCCGAGGTCACCGCGGAACAGCGCGAGGAGGTGGCCAAAGTACTGCTCCCAGAGAGAGCCGTCGAGGCCATATTTCACCCGCTGCGCGTCAAGCACCGCGGGGTCAAGCACCGCCGAGTCGCCGCTCTTGCTCGCAAGGGCGGCGACGAGGGGGTCGCCGGGGAGGAAGTGGATGAGTACAAACGTGAGCGTGTACGTCGCCAGAATCACAAACAGAAACTGGCCAAGCTTTGGCAGCAGGTAAAAAACCCACACGTTGATACGAGCCATGGCCTGTTCCCCTTCCTCCCCGATCGAATGTTGTTATGAAACGCTGAGTTACTTGGCGTCTACCGCAACGTCGTACATGACGAGGCGTGACGACGAGTCAAACTCAAGGCCTTTTACATTAGCCGTTGAGGCGTGCACCTGGGCAACCTCAAGCAGCGGAACAAGGTAGGCGTGCTCGATGAGCGACGACTGGATGTCAGCGATGATGGCGTTGCGTGCCGTCTCGTCAGCCGTGCGGGCCTGCTCCTGCAGCATCGATTCGAGGGCCGCGTCATCCACGATGCCCCAGGCCGCGCTCGACTCAGGCGAGAACAGCACGCGGAGCACGTCAGGGTCGGTGCGGGTCAGCGACGCGCTCAGGAAGTCGTAGTCCTTCGACGCAACTACGCCGAAGAAGTCGCCAGCCGTCACGATGTTGAGCTTGAGGTCAACGCCGATCTTCTTGAGCTGGATCTGGGCGGCTTCGAGCACGTCCTGGCCGTAGAACGCGGTAACGCTGACACTGAGCTTCTGCCCGTCCTTCTCGCGGATGCCGTCAGAACCGAGGGTCCAGCCGGCGTCTTCGAGGGTCTTTGCCGCGGCATCCTCGTTGTACTTCATCTTGTCGGCCTGGCTGACGTAGCCTGGCGTCGCCGAGCTGAGCGCGCTTGAGGCGGGCTCCACGAGCGACGAGCCGGTGAGGTCGTTGATTTCGGTGCGGTCGGTTCCCTGGAGGATGGCCTTTCGCACGGCCTCGTCGGCAACGATGGGGCGCTCGGTGTTTGGGATGAGCGACGTTGGTACACCAGGGTTCGCGCGTGCGTAGATGGTGTAGTCGTCGGTCCCAAAGCGCTCTTCGTCAGCGGCGGGGAGGTCCTGGATGATGTCGAACTCACCCGACTGCAGCCCACCCGTGCGAACGCTGTTCTCAGGCGTGATCGCAAACGTGATGGTCTCAACGAGCGCCTCGCCCGTGTGGTTGCGGAGCTTCGAAGCCCAGTCGTAGCCCTCACGCTTGGCAAGCACTGCCGAGTCGTTTGGCACGTAGGAGTCGACCGTGAACGGTCCGGAACCAACAACCGTCTGGCAGCGGTCCTCAGCAGAAAGCTTGGTCGTGGCTTCGCCAACGAGTCCGAGCGTGATCGTGCTGCTGCCCTGCAAGAACTGCGCGTTTGGCTGCGAGAAGTTGACCGTAACGGTCGAGTCGTCAACAACCTCGGTGCTCTCGTATCCCGCGAGGTACTGCGAGGCCAGCGAGGCGTCGGCACCAAGCGCGTTGAGCGCGTCGAAGTTGGCTTTGACCACGTCGGCGGTGAGCTTGGTGTCGTCGCTGAACGTCACGTCGTCGCGGAGCGTGAACGTAAAGCTGGTGAGGTCGTCGTTGGTCTTCCAGGTCTCTGCGAGCCATGGAACCAGTTCGCCGGTCTCGGCATCCTGGTCGAGCAGCGAGTCAACAACCTGGCGACCGATGTTCAGCGCGGTTGTGATCGTGACCTGCTGAGGGTCGAGACATACCGGGTCATCCTTCACTGCGAAGACGACGTCGGTTTTGCCTTCGGCGTCGCCGCCGCTGGCACACGAGGTGAGAAGCCCTACAGAGGCAATAACGCTGACGGAGGTGACCCACCACGGCGTTGAGCGTTTCTTGATCGCGTTCATAGCTAACTTTCTTTCGGAGAACTGTGAGTGAGAACTACTTGGTGTAACTGCTGGTGAAACGACCCGGCCGAGCCCCTATGCGGGGAGCTCGCCCGAGATTACGGAGCCGCGGGACACAACGGCAACGATATTTTCGGTACGGAGATCGTCGATGTTCTCCCATGGGCGGCCCTTGATGACGATGAAGTCGGCCCCAAATCCTTCGGCAAGACGGCCAACCGTCGAGCCCATGCGAATCGCGTCTGCGGCGTCTGAGGTCGCCGAGACGAGCGCGCGTTCTGCCGACCACGAGAACATCTCCTTCATGAGACGCACCTCTTCCATTTGGTCGCCAAACTGCACAAAGACGCCGTTCGCGTCGGTTCCAAGCACAAAGCGGATGCCAGCCTTGCCTGCCTTGATGAAGCCAGCGTTGCGCTCGTTGACGATGTCGACAGCCTTTTCCTGCGCCTCGTCAGAGACGGGGATGCGGGCTTCGGCGATTGCGTCGTTGATCATGAGCGTTGGGGCAACCGAAATATTGCGCTCAAGCAGGCGCCCCCACTGGTCCTCGGTAATGCCAGTGCCGTGTTCGAGCGAGTCAACGCCAGCGTTCAGGGCGATTTCGTTGCCCTCGGTTGAGTGGCTGTGTGCGGCGACAAGCATGCCAAGTGCGTGCGCCTCTTCGACCGTCGTTGCGATCTCTTCTGGCGTCTGGTTGCGCCAGGCAACCTTGTCGCCCATTGAGAGCACGCCGCCGCTTGTGAAGATCTTGATGCCGTCGACGCCGGCACGGGCCCACTGGCGGACCAGCTTGCGGCACTCGTCAGGGCTGTCGGCAACCGGCCCGCGCTGCGGGTAGTGCGGAGGGATAAAGAGGTCGCCGTGGCCTGCCGTCATGCCGACTGCGCCGTTGACAAGGATGCGCGGCCCTGGCTGCACACCGGAGTCAACCGCACGCTTGACCGCAAGGTGGCGCTCGTCGCCCGACAGGTCACGAAGGGTGGTCACGCCGTGACGCGCTGCCTTCTGCGCGTTGTTGGCGATGTGGAATACCTGCTCCTCGTAGGGAGTGATGAGCGGCCATGACACCCAGTCGACCGTTCCGGGGCCCGCGTAGGCGCCAAGGTGAACGTGGGTATCGATGAGGCCTGGGATGACGCTGTACTCGCTGTGCTCTGAAGACTCACCCGTTGCCTCCAGCGCCTCGATACGGTCGCCCTGCCACACGAGGCTCCGGATGCCGGCGTCAGCCTGACCGTCCCAGACGGTCATTGCGGCGAGGCGATTCGGCGTTGCCGTTGGGCGCGATTGCGTCATTCGTAGTGCCTTTCGAGGGCTTGGGTTGGTGGGTTGGCACGTGAGCGGTCGCGCCATTCGCTGATAACCTGGCTAGGTTCTTGCGTGCGTCCGTGAGAGTGTTTTGGGTCGGCGGCATTTGTCATAAATGGTTACCGAAACACTTACGAACACTAGCAAGAGTATGTACAACTTGTTTACAAGTTACCAAATCGTGAAAAAACTCGGGTTATATACAGGGCGATCTCCCGGTCGTTCATAGGAAAATCACAGTCCTTTCCCGGGCTCAAAACTGCGTCACACGCAAGGAAGCGACCGGTGCCCCTCATGGCAGAACGCGCGCAAACGCCGGCTCCGTCCCCAGCTCCCCTCGACGATCAAAAACGCAACCTGGCGCCCAGCATAAGTCCAGCATCCACGAGCCCAAAAAGCGGCGGAAAACCGGTGGTTGTCAGCACCCTCAGCGAAGAAGAACGGGTGCTCAGCGGCGTGCTGCGGTACGTGCGCGAGGCCGCGGACGCAGACGCATCCCTCCCCGGAGAACTCAAACTCAGCGAGTGGCTCGATTGCACGCGCCTCCAGGTGCGCGTTGCCCTCGGCCAGCTTCAACGCGAAGGAATCGTCAAGCGCCGTCAGGGCGCCCCAACAACGGTTGACCCCATCGCCCTCAAACTCAGCTCACGCTTCGAACAGCGCATGGAATACGGCGAGATCCTGTCGCGGATGGGATACACGGCATCCCTCGAAATCCTGTCGACCGAGATCGTCGACCTGCCGTCGGACGTCGAGCCGCTGCTCAGCCCCCTCGCGCAACAGAAGGCCATCCGCATCATGCTGCGCTGGTTTGCGGATGACCGGCCCGCGATGGTGGCCGAATACATCCTCGCCCTGCCAGAAGGCGCCAGCCTCGACCCGCACCAGATCACGCCAACCGACTCCGTCTTTGTCTCGGCCCATAAGCTCTGGGGCGAGGCCGTGGCCTGGGAAGTCGTGACCGCAGGCGTGAGCACCCTCGACCAGTCGTGGGCAGAGCTGCTTGATCTGCCCGTCAACTCGGCGTCAAAGACGTGGGAGGTCGTCGGGGTCACACTCAGCGGCGAGCGCGTATTCCACTCCTACGAGCATCACCACCCCAACCTCGTGATGTACTCGTTTGTGCGCACGATCCGCGCGCCATGGGGCGGGCCCCTGCACTAGGCCCAGGATCGGGCTGACCCAAATGTGTCTATTCTTCACGTTTTAGGCACATTTGAGTCAGGTCGAATTGTGGCGGCTTGAAACGTGGGCGGACGTGGGAGGGCGAGGACGCCGCACTAGCCAAATGGACAGGGCGCAGACTGGTCGCTCGGCCGGGGTGCGCAGACGTGTTTCAGCCAAAACTAGAAGCATGAACACAAACACCACACCAGCCATCCAAGCCGCTGGCCTCAGAAAAACGTTTGGAGACTTCGCGGCGGTTGAGGACGTCAGCTTCCTGGTACCAAACGGCCGCGTTGTTGGCCTCCTCGGACCGAACGGCGCCGGCAAGACAACGACGATGCGGATGCTGCTCGGGCTCGCCGCCCCAACCTCCGGATCTGCCCTCATCAACGGGAAGCCCTACCGCGAGCTCGAACACCCGACAAAACACATTGGTGCGGTGCTCGACGCCGGAGGGCTACACCCGTCACGCACGGGAAGGCAGCACCTGCGCATCGCCGCAGCGATGGCTGGCCTCGATGCACAGCGAGTGATCGATGTCCTCAACGAGACGGGCATCATGGCCGCCGCCGACCGAAAAATCCGCGGCTACTCACTCGGTATGAAGCAGAGACTGGCGCTCGCAACTGCCCTACTCGGTGAGCCATCCGTACTCATCCTCGACGAGCCTGCCAACGGGCTTGACCCAGCAGGCATCCGCTGGCTCCGAAACAAACTGCGCGCCTTTGCAGACGACGGCGGGGCCGTGCTGGTTTCGTCGCACCTGCTCTCGGAAATTGAGCTCGTTGCAGACGACGCGGTCGTTATCGCTCACGGGCGAGTGGCCGCTGCCGGCGCACTCGCAACCCTCACCGCCACGCACGGCGGCGACCTCGAATCGTTCTATCTCGACCTCACAGCAACCACCATGGAGGTGCGCTAATGTTCCGCGCTGAACTGCTCAAACTTACAACGCTCCAATCGACCAAGATCGCCGCGCTGGTAGGCGTCATCGGACTCGCTCTGACACAACTCCTGATGTTCTGGCTCGTCCCAATGATCACGAAGACAATCGATGTTCCCGCCGAGGTCCAGCTTCCATCGGTAGATACCGGAAGCTTCGACTTTCAATACTCGGCGCTCAATCTCATTGGCGGGGGAAGCGGATCAGGATCGGTTGGGATCGCCCTCGTCGCGATTCTCTCGCTCGGGGTGCTCGCCGCAACAGGGGACTACCGATGGGGCGGGATGGCATCTGCCGCTCTGGCCAACCCGAAACGCAGCAACATCCTCCTCAGCAAGGTGGGAGCAACTGCCGCCGTCGTTGCACTCCTCGGCGCAGCCTACGCGCTCGTCTGCATCGCAGTCCTCGTCTTTTCGACAGTGACGGGATCAGTTGAACTTATCCTGTCTGCCGGCACCATCCTGTCGACGGTTGTTCGCGGGATTTGTGGGCTTGTGCTGCTCTCACTCTGCGCCCTCGCCGTTGGCATCCTGGTACGTAGCCAACTCGCCGGCTTTCTACTTGTCATCGGGTTCATCACGGTTGAGCCTCTGATCCAAGGCGTGCTCGCACTTACGGGCGCCTCGGCCTCGTGGTCACAGTTCCTGCCCCTTGCGCTTGCCCAGGCCGCGGCAGGGGACCCATCCGCTGCACAGGGTGTCCACCCACTGATCGGGATGAGCGTGCTCGTTGCCGTCACCCTCGCGCTTCTCGGTATTGCAGCCCTTCGCCTGAATAAGCGCGATCTCTAAGGTGAGCGATCGGTCGGGGGTCAAAACGGCCAGCTGACCGGCCAGCCTTCACGACGTGCCAAGCCCACCAAAATAAACAAGGGATAATAAATACCATGCAATCGCCCGCCACGAGCCAAGCCAAGCCTCGGCTCTGGCGGGCGTTGCCGGTCGCACTCACAATCACCTTGGCCGTGAGCTATTTTGTGGTGGCTCGAACCGAAATATTTACGATCGTCAGCGAAGACGGCAACTGGGTCATCCCCATTACCCTCCTGGCGCAAGCCATGTTCCTCGGCTTCCGCTATCGCTGGCCGTTGATCACCTTTTGGGGAGTTATCGCACTCGATATCCCCATCATGTTCGTTTCGCACGGCGAGCTGACGGCCGCCTCGTTCGCCATCATGGTTGCAACGTATAACCTTCGACGTCATTCCGCTGCCAAACGTGCATACGCAATGATCGCCCTTGGCTTCGCCGTCACGACGGCCATCCATTTTCTGACCGTCCAACAGAGCACGCAGATAGTTGAAGAATGGCGACTCTTCGCCGCGCTCGGGCAAGCCCTTGCTACCTATGCAATTGCTTCGGTCATCGCGGAGGCGGTGCTGGCCCAAGGCAGGCTGTCCAGCATACTCAGGGAGCGAGCCGAGCTCGCGGAACGTGACCAAGAACGAAACGCGAAGGAAGCCGTTCAACAAGAACGAAACCTCATTGCCCGCGAACTCCACGACATCGCTGCACACCACCTCACCGGAATCATTTTGAGCAGCCAGGCCGTAAAATCCCTCCTCGTCAGCAACCCAGAGCAAGCGAGCGAATACCTCGCCACGGTTCAGTCAGAGGCACGCACAGCGCTCGAGAACATCCGCCAAACGGTTGGTCTGCTGCGAACGGATGGCGAGGGTGACCTGGCGCCTGCCCCCTCGCTTGACGACCTTCCGCAGCTGGTCAGCGAGCACAGGGCTCGGGGGACCACGGTCGAACTGTCAAGCATCGGCAACCCGGCGGCGCTCGGCACAATCGCTGGCATCGCGGTGTACCGGACGGTTCAAGAATCCCTTGCCAACGCAGCAAAACATGCGCCGGGGGCAGCGTGCACAGTCGAGGCGACCTGGACTGACACTCATCTGAGTATCGTGATCGCAAATTCGGCGTCAACACGTGAAGTCCTCTATGTACCTTCAGGGGGCCACGGCCTCCTCGGCATGCGCGAACGCGCATCACTTGTCAACGGAACCCTGACCGTTGGCCCGCGAGTCGACGGCGGCTGGTCAACTCAGCTCACCGTGCCGATCGCAGATCATCACAGCTCCCCCACCGAAAGCAGCCAATGATTCGAGTACTCATCGCCGACGACCAGGCCATTGTTCGGGCTGGCCTTACCGTTGTGTTGGAGGCAGAACCAGACATCACCGTGGTTGGACAGGCCGCCGACGGGTATCAGGCGGCCGAGCTTGCCGCCCGGCTCCAGCCGGATGTGGTGTGCATGGATATCCGGATGCCTGGCCGCGACGGCATCCAAGCAACCCGTGACATCATGGCGGCGCACGACAACATCCGAGTCCTTGTGGTCACCACGTTTGACCTCGACGATTACGTGTTTGGCGCGCTTGAGGCTGGCGCGGCGGGATTTCTCCTCAAGGGGTCTGACGAGGTCACGCTGACTAACGCCATTCGCTCTGTTGCCGAGGGCAACGGAACGCTTGACCAGCGACTCACCCGCCGTGTACTGAGCGAGTTTGCTCAGCGAAGGCCAGCCCGCGAGACCCAGCTCACGACGGTCGCCGAGCACCTGACCGCGCGCGAAATCGAAATCCTGACTCTGCTCGCCGAGGGCCTCTCGAACAAAGAGATCGCGGCCCAGCTGTTCATCGAGCCAACGACCGTGAAGTACCACCTGGCAAGTCTGCTCAGCAAGACGGGCTCGCGTGATCGTCTCCAGGTTGCGCTGTGGGCGCTCCGCAACGGCCTGGTGAGCTAGCTCACGAACGACAGTTTCGGCGTATTTTTGCCGTTTGGGCGTATCTTGCACGATACGCCCAAACGGGAAAAATACGCCGAAACCAGGGTGTAGCTATCCAATCCTGAGCAGGATGTTGAGCACGGCCCGCGTTGCGGGGTCGCCGAGATCGAGGCCACTGATGCTTTCGGCTCGGCCGATCCGGTAGCGCAGGGTGTTTGGGTGCACACGAAGCGTCTCGGCGGCGCCGCGCACATCGGCAAAGTGGTCGAGGTACGCGCGGATGCTCGCAACGAGATCGCCGTCGGAGGCAGCATCGTGCTGCCGAAGCCGCTCAAGTCGCGGGTCGCGCAGTTTTGGCTGCGTCTCAACGAGGGCCACGATTTCGCGCAGCAGCACGTCTGACCTGAGGCCAGAAAGCGACACGACGCTTGGGTAGCGGGCCGGGTCCCGGCGCACCGCATCCATGAGATGATCAATCGCGCGGCGGGCGTCTGTCACGCCCTCAACGCCGTCATTGGCTTCGGCGACGGCCGCGCGGAGCCCAGGCCCAAATCGGCCTGCCGCTCCAGAAAGCGCATTGGCAGCCCACCGTTCAAGGTTGCCGATGGTTGGTGTTGCGGCCACCCCGTAGAGCCGGTTTCCCTTCGCCGCGAGCACGATTGGCCGTCGGTAACTGGCAGCGTGCAGCCGAAGGTAGCTCATGACGTCTGACGGCGAAGCTGGGTCTCGCCCGTCAACTCCGAGTGGCACAAAGCCGACGACCGCGATGAGGTCATTCGCTTGCGGGTTGAGCAGGGAGGCAAGCGCATAGGTTTCGGCGACACTCGCGTCGCCCGAGCCGAGCCCGAGCGCGCCGAGCACGAGCGCATCCTCTCGTTGCACCGCGTGCCGTCGCCCCTGCAAGAGCCTTGCGGCGAGCCGGGCCGCTCCGGGAAGCAGGGTGTCGGCATCGCCCGAAAAGTCAGTGGATCCGCGCTGAACCCAGATGTTGCCTATGTGCGCTCCCTCAGAGTGGATGCCTGCCGCAAGCCTGGCCGCCCGTCCAAGCTCCGGGTTTGCCGGGACCCGCAGCATCCCACCCTCTTCGGCAAGCGCACGGAGCACACCCTCATCGCTCAGCCGCCGCATTTGGTCGGCAGGGCCGCGCCGGCCAAGGATCGAGGAGATGCGCAGTTCATCAGCCCCCTCAGTTGCCTGCGAATACGCGAGCACCTCTCCGCCGATTTCTTCGATCGTGACAAGCCCACGCACCTGGGTAGCGACGGTCTCGGCAAGCGCAAACAGGTCGCCGATATCGTCGCCCGAAAACTGTGCGGCCGCGGAGCTGGGATGCGGCGCGCCGGGGATCAGCAGCCGCTGGAGGATGCCCATCAGTTGGTCCCAGCTGGCCTCGTGATGCACCCGGACAACGGTCACACCGCGCCCATCGGCAAGCCGCACGGCGTCATCAAGCCCCACCGCTGGCGTCTCATCTTCGGCACCGAGTTTTGCGAAGACAACGGTGTTGTCACGCACGAGTGGAAGGAGTTCTGCCAGTTGTTGACCGCGCACGCCAACGAGGACAAGGGCATCCGTTTGGGGGATGCTGTTGCTTCGTAGCTCGTCGGCCTCAACAAGGGCAACGGAGCGAACGGGATCGTCAAGCCGTGCCTGCCCGGTGACCAGCTCGACGAGCGGCTGGCCGACCGTGTTGAGCAGGCCCCTGAGCGTGGTTGAACCGTCTGATCGGCCCCGTTCGTGAACGTGCTGCGGCATCCAAACTCCCTCGTCGAAACCATTGTTCAATCGGCCAATGCCTGACGATAAGTATTTCACATTTGGCCAACGAAATCTGCCGTGTTCGGACGTACATTTGAGCAGATAGCTTCACCCCCAGATTTTTGAACACCAACGCCAGTAAAACCAGTAAGGGCCTTCACCATGACACTGCAGCAGACGCCAACGGGGGCAACCCCAACATCCGGCAACGAGGTGACGAGCGACGCAACCGTTGCACTCGTTGAGAAGTGGCTCAAGGCCAGCGAGGCCTACGCCCCAAGCAAGTCAGCTTCGCTCCTGGCAGAGACGCTCAAGGATGCCAGCGGCCTCGAGTTCACCCTCGGCTTTGTTGACCTCGTGGTACGCCCAGAAGACCTCAAGGTTGCCGCCAAGAACCTGAAGCAGCTCTCGTCGAACGCGCCAAAGTTCCTCCCCGGCTACATGCGCCTCGCCATTGGCGTTGGCGGAACCATGGCACCGGCGTTCCCCGGCATCGTTGTGCCGATCGCCCGCAAGGTGCTGCGCGGCATGGTGAACCACCTCATCCTCGATGCCCGCCCGCAGAAGCTCGGTAACGGAATCAAGCACCTCACCGCAGAGGGCAACCGCCTCAACATCAACCTGCTCGGCGAGGCCGTGCTTGGCGATGGCGAAGCAGACCGTCGCCTGCAGGGAACGCACGACCTGCTCTCACGCCCAGACGTTGAATACGTTTCGATCAAGGTTTCCTCGGTCGTGAATGAGCTCAGCCTGTGGGACTACGACCAGACCGTCACGAACGTTGTTGAGCGCCTCACCCCGCTCTACCAGATGGCGGCCTCGTCACCAACGCCGAAGTTCATCAACCTGGACATGGAGGAGTACCACGACCTCCACCTCACCATCGATGTGCTCAAGACCATGCTCGACAAGCCAGAGTTCCTCACGCTTGACGCCGGCATCGTGCTGCAGGCCTACCTGCCAGACGCCCTCGCCGCTCTGCAGGACCTCACTGAATGGTCGAAGGCCCGCCGCGCGCGCGGAGGAGCCCCGATCAAGGTGCGCGTTGTGAAGGGCGCCAACCTCGCAATGGAGGGCGTTGCCGCCAAGACCCACGGCTGGGAACTCGCAACCTACAACACCAAGCAGGACTCAGACACCAACTACAAGCGTGTGCTCGACTGGGCACTCACGCCAGAGAACACCGACGCGGTTCGCCTCGGCATCGCAGGCCACAACCTCTTCGACATCGCCCACGCTCACCTGCTCTCACAGGCACGTGGCGTTGAGAACAACGTTGAGTTCGAAATGCTGCTCGGGATGGCAGAGGGCCAGGCAAAGGCCCTCACCGCCGACGTCGGCCAGCTGCTGCTCTACACGCCCGTTGTGCGCCCCGAGAACTTCGACGCCGCCATCAGCTACCTCGTGCGCCGTCTCGAAGAAAACGCCAGCCCGCAGAACTTCATGTCGGCCGTGTTTGAACTCACCAAGAACCGCTCGCTCTTCGACCGGGAGAAGAACCGCTTCCTCGCCTCGCTTGCCGCGCTCGACAACGAACCGGCCGGAACCGTTCCAGGGCCAAACCGTCAGCAGTCTCGCCTGACGGATGCCGCTCCCCTGCTTGAGGGCGGCTTCGAGAACACCCCAGACACCGACTCCGCGCTCCCAGACAACCGCACCTGGGCGACCGCAATCATCGGCAAGATCGAGGGCTCGACCCTCGGCGTTGCGGAGATCGACGCGGCCAAGGTCACCGAAGAGGGCAAGCTCAACGAGATCATCGAGGGCGCACTCGCGGCCCAGGTTGGCTGGCACGCAGGTGGAGCATCCGCCCGCGCCACCATCCTTCGCCGCGCAGCTCAGGCGCTCGAAGCGCACCGTGGAGACCTCATCGAGGTTGCCGCCTCCGAAACCGGCAAGACGGTTGACCAGGCAGACCCAGAGATCTCGGAAGCCATCGACTTCGCCAACTACTACGCCGAGCAGGCAGAACTGCTCGAAACGGTTGAGGGCGCGGCCTTCACGCCCGCGCGACTCACCGTCGTGACGCCTCCGTGGAACTTCCCCATCGCAATCCCGACCGGTTCGGTGCTCTCAGCGCTGGCCGCAGGCTCGGCAGTGGTCATGAAGCCGGCACCGCAGGCAAAGCGCTGCTCGGCAGTGATCGCCAACATCCTCTGGAACGCGGGTATCCCACGCGACGTGCTCGCGCTCGTCGACATCGAAGAGGGCGAACTTGGCAAGCAGCTCGTTTCGCACCCAAAGGTGGAGCGCGTCATCCTCACCGGTGGCTTTGAAACCGCGGAGCTGTTCCGTTCATGGCGCGACGACCTCCCGCTGCTCGCAGAGACCAGCGGAAAGAACTCCATCATTGTCACGCCAAGCGCCGACATCGACCTCGCGGTTGCCGACGTTGTGTACTCGGCCTTCGGCCACGCAGGCCAGAAGTGCTCGGCCGCCAGCCTCGTCATCCTCGTTGGCGCAATGGGCAAGTCCGACCGCTTCCTCAACCAGCTCATCGACTCGGCAAGCAGCCTCCGTGTTGACTACCCGACCAACCCAGCAGCACAAATGGGACCGATCATCGAGCCGGCCACAGGCAAGCTCGACTGGGCCCTCAACACGCTGGATGCCGGCGAAAAGTGGGCCGTCAAGCCCCGCAAGATGGACAGCACCGGGCGCCTGTTCTCCCCCGGAATCCGCCTCGGCGTGACCGAGGGAAGCCGCTTCCACACGACCGAGTTCTTCGGACCGGTCCTCGGCGTCATCAGCGTCCCAACCCTTGAGGACGCCATCCGCGTGCAGAACGGCACCGACTACGGCCTCACCGCGGGGCTCCACTCGCTCGACCCACAGGAACTCAAGGTGTGGCTGCGCGAGGTCCAGGCCGGAAACCTGTACGTCAACCGCGGCATCACTGGCGCGATCGTTCGTCGCCAACCGTTTGGTGGCTGGAAGCGCTCGGCAATCGGCGCAGGCACCAAGGCCGGTGGACCGAACTACCTGTTCGGCCTTGGCTCATGGGCACCGGCAAGCGTGACCACAACCTCGCAGAACCCGCTCGACACCCGCGTGCAGGGCATCCTGACCGCCGCAAAGAGCGCAAGCGCAGACCTGAACCAGCTCGCAACGGCCGCTCAGCTCGACGAGGCCGCCTGGCGCGACGAGTTTGGCACGGCACGCGACGTCTCGGCCCTCGGGGTTGAGCGCAACGTGTTCCGCTACCTGCCAGCGCCCGCCGGCATCCGCGTGAGTGAATCAGCAACGCCGACCGACGCCATCCGCGTGGTCATCGCGGCAGTTCGCGCCGGTAACACGGCCCCTGTCAGCTCGGGAATCGACCTGCCAGCAGAGGTTGTGCGTGCCGCGCAGAACGCAGGCATCACGATCACGAAGCAGAGCGACTCGGCCTGGCTCTCGACCCTCAAGGGCACCAACCTCGCCCGCATCCGCGTGGTTGGCGCGCCGAGCAGCGACCCACACGCGGCGCTTGGTGGCCGAGTGGATGTTGCGCTCTACACCGACCCAGTCACGGTCGCCGGACGCGTTGAGATGCTGCCCTTCCTGCGCGAGCAGGCAGTAGCTATTACGGCTCACCGCTTCGGAAACCCTGACTCGTGGTCAGAGGGCGTGCTCTAACCGCTAGCTTCACTGAGACTGCCCCCTGTGCTTCTGGCGCAGGGGGCAGTTTTGTGCCCGCGCCCCGCCAGCCAACCGCCTCAGCGACACGGCCTCCCCGCAGTCTCCGCCAAAACATCGAGTGCCCGCATATCGACCTAAGATCTCGTCTTTAGGTCGATATGAGGGCACTGGACGGCAACCGCACAGCCCACGCCCCCACCCCCCACCAGCACAAGCGCCGAGTGCCCCCATATCGACCTAAGCTCAGGCTTTAGGGTCGATATGAGGGCACTCGATGACCTCTGCACCCGCGATGTGCAGGTGTGGGATGCGCCAGCCTCAGCGAGAGACGATTGCGCCGTTCTGCACAACCACGCGGGAATACTGCTCATCGGTAATGAGTTCTGGCTGCTCAAACGGGTTACCGTCGAAAACCACAACGTCGCCAGCAAAGCCTTCGGCGATGCGGCCGATGTTGTCCTGCTGCAGCAGGGCCGCGTTCACCGAGGTCACCGAACGGAGCGCGTTGAGTACACCGTCAACCTCAATCTGCAGCACGAGGCCGCGCAGCTGGTCATCGGCGAGGTCGCCCATGAGGTCGGAGCCAAAGCCAATCTGCACTCCTGCGGCACGAGCAAGCACAATAGCCTGCTGCCCGGCGACAAGCACCTCTTTGTTTTTGGCTTGTGACACCTCGGGGAGGCCCATTGCCGCGCCACGACGGTCCATCGCGTCATACGCTGCGAGGGTTGGCACCAGGAAGGCATCGTGCTCAGCCATCAGCTGCGCCGTCTCGGCATCAAGCAGGTTGCCGTGCTCGATCGAACGAACGCCGTTCTCAACCGAGTGCCGGATGGCCTCTGGCGAGTATGCGTGCGCGGCCACGTAGCTGCCGCGGCGCGTAGCCTCGGCAACGGCGACCTGCACCTCTTCGTTTGAGTACTGCGGAATCCGGATGGGGTCCGTGAGCGAGATCACGCCGCCGCTCGCCATGATCTTGATGGCGTGTGCGCCGTGGTGCAGGCGCTCGCGCACCGCGTGACGGATGGCCTCAACACCGTCAACAACCTCGGTCATGCAGCCGTCTTCGAGGCATTCGTTGAGTTCACCGTCGCGCGGGTCGCCGTGGCCACCCGTCTGGCTCAGCCCTGGACCGGTGAAGAAATAGCGCGGCGAAGGGATGAGGCCCTCGCGAACGGCCCTCGCAAGGCCCTGGTCCCCTCCGGCAACGTCGCGCACGGTGGTGAAGCCGCGACGCAGCGCATCCTCAAGGCGAAGGCTGCCCTTGAGAGCAACGTAGCTTTTTGGCGACTTCTCGATAATGCCGCTCAACAGGCTAATGGCGTAGGCGTGGAAGTGGGCGTCAATCATGCCGGGGACAACCGTGCGCCCCTCAGCGTCGTAAACGTCTTCTCCACCGGCGGCGACAACGCCAGCACCCACGTCGGTAATCACGCCGTCAACGATACGAATGCCACCCTCAACGAGGGTCTCACTCACACCGTCAAAAATGACGGCGTTGACGATGGTCAGTGTGGATGCTTGGGTCATGAGGATGCCTTCGAACGGAGCGTGTTGGTGCGCGCCACATCAACGGCAAACGAACCTGGGTCTACTACAACACCATAGTCGCGTTCGGCCGCCAGAATCGAGACAAAACCGTTGCGAACGTCGCGGGCCACGGCATCCGCATCGCGATCAAACGCGCGGCCGTATCCGCCACCACCACCGGTGTTGTTTGCGAGCACCTCGCCGGCCTTGAGATGGTTGTAACTTCCCGCCTTGATGACTTCACGTTCGGTGCCTGGGTTGATCACAATTTGGTTCGGCACGCCCTGTTCCCCGCCGTTAATAGCCCACGGCGCCGACTTCGTCTTGTAGACGAGGCAGATGCCAACGGAGTCTGCCGTGAAGCGATACACGCGGCTCACACCAACGCCACCCCGGTAGAATCCTGCGCCGCCCGTGTCGGGACGGTAGCCGTAGGACTCAATGATCATTGGTGACTTCGTTTCGAGCACCTCAACCGGGTTGTTGCGGCATCCGGGTTCCGAAAGGTGCATGATGCCGTCTTCGCCGTCGCCGGAAGAGTGTGCACCAAATCCAACGGCCTCGTTGGTCGCCTCAAGCCACGAGTCTCCCGTGCGCGGGTTCACGCCGAGGCCCATCATTGAGCACACGTCTCCGCCTGAGCAGGCCGGCACCAAGTCTGGAAGGCCCTGCGAAAGCGCTTTGAGCACCACCTCGCCCGCAAGCAACCCGGTCCACAGCGTGAATGTTGGCATCGGATGCACGGCGTGCATCACGCTTCCTGGCTCGGTGATCACGCGGAGCGGCGCAAAGTTGCCAGCAACCACCGGGGTGTCCGGCGTGGTGAGCGACTTGAAGATGAGGCTGCAGAGGGCCTCCGTCTGACCAACCGGCAGGTTGATCGGCCCCTTAAGACCGGTTGCGCTCCCGGACCAGTCGATGATCATCTCGTCGTCGGTGATGGTGACGGTGGCGTTCAGCTTCACAAGGTCGTCAACGTCGATGCCATCGCTGTCAACGAAGTCGTGCGCGTTCCACGTGCCGTTTGGCAGCTCCTTGAGCGCAAGCAGCGCAAGGTTCTTGCCGTGCTCGTTGATGCGTCGCATGCCCTCGCGGAGCGCCTCAACTCCATACTTACTCGCGATCTCCTTGGTACGGCGAGCGCCAGAGAAGCAGGCAGAGACCTGGGCCTGGATGTCGCCGATGGTGCGCTCTGGCATCCGCGAGTTGAAGCGAAGGAAGTTGAAGATCTCGTCGTTCTGCACGCCGTTCTGATACAGGCGGGTTGCGGGGAAGACGAGGCCCTCCTGGAAGATGTCGGTCGAGTCGAGCACATATCCGGCATCCTTCTGCTTGAGGTCAAGCACGTGGATGCGGCACGACGCAAAGCCGATGAGTTCGCCCTCAAAATGGATGGGGGCAAACACAAGCGGGTCGAGGGTGTGCGCTGACGACCAGTAGGGGTAGTTGAGGATGAACACGTCGCCCTCACCCATGCCGTCGATGCCAAGGAACTCGATCGACTTCTTGATGCCGTAGTCGTTGCCACGGGTGAAGACGGCAATACCGGGCGCATCCGCAACCACGTCGCCGTTGACGTCGTGGATGCCGATGCCGTAATCGTGAATCTCGTAAACCACCGTGTTGTAGGCGGTGCGGCAGAGGTTGCGGGCAACCTCCTCGGCAGCGGCAAGAAGGCCGTGCCTGATGATCTCAGTGGTAATTGCGTCGTTCATTACGCGCCTTCCGTCTCTGGTGTTGCGATGGTGATAACCAGTTCGCCGTATGGGCCAACGCGAAGGGTGTCGCCCTCGTGCATAACCGTGGTCGCGGTGTGTTCGGTGATAACTGCTGGTCCCGCGATCTCATCTCCTGCGAGCAGGCTCTCGCGCGAGTACAGCGAATACTGCTGCGAGTCTGCGTCGGTGAGGTGCACCGTCCGCTCCCCGATGCGGGGAATCTCGCCGCCAGTGCGAGCCTCAATCGTTGGGATGGATGGCTTGTCAACGATGCCGTTGGCCATCACGCGGAACGTGGTGATCTCAATCGGATCGCTCATGGTGTGCCCATACTGACGCTCGTGCAGTTCGAAGAACTCGCGCTCGACGGTCGCGACAAAGCTGTCGTCGATGACCGACGGGCAGGCAACGGTCACGGAGTGCTCCTGGCCGGAATAGCGAACATCGATCGAGCGCTCGAAATGGCGCGCATCCTCGGCAAAACCCTCGCCGTCGAGCGTGGCGTTGGCTTCGTCTTCCATCTCTGCATAGGCGCGCTGCACGTAGTCGGTCTCGATGCTGTTGAGGAACGTGACCGAGGTGCGGGCATAATCGTGCTGGACGTCGGCCATAAGCATCCCGAGGGCCGAAAATGCGCCCTGCCCAGGAGGAACCACAACCGATGGGATGCCAAGCTCGCGTGCAACATCAACGGCAACGAGCCCGCCGCCTCCGCCAAACGAGAGGAGCGAGAAGTCGACTGGGTCGAGTCCAAGCTCAACCGTAATCGCCCGAACCGCGCCCATGATCTTGGTCGTTGAGATCTGCACGACGCCGCGGGCGAGGGCGAGGGCCGTCATCCCAAGCTGCGCGGCAACCGGTTCAAGAGCGGCAACGGATTTTTTGGCGTCAAGCGTGAGCGTTCCGCCCAGCGGGGTGTCACCGCCGAGGTAACCGATGGCGAGGGCCGCATCGGTGAAGGTCGGCTGCTCGCCGCCGCGACCGTAGGCTGCTGGCCCTGGAAACGCGCCAGCGCTCTGCGGGCCAACCTGCAGGGCACCGGCACCATCCAGCCACGCGATTGAGCCGCCACCGGCACCGATGGTCTGGATGTTGAGCGACGGAGTATTAATAGGGAGGCCCTCAAACTCGGCGCCCTGGTACAGCAGCGGCGAGTGGTCAAGCACGAGGGAGGCGTCAAGGCTTGTGCCGCCCATGTCGATCGTGATGAGGTTTGGGGTGTTGATGAGGTGCGAGAACGCCGCGGCACCAATCACGCCGCCGGCGGGGCCAGACAGGATGAGGTTCACCGGCTGCTCGCGGGCTGCGGTCGCCGTCATTGCTCCGCCGCCGGAGCGAGACATGAGGAACTGCCCGCCAAAGCCGCGGCCGATGAGCTCGTCCTCAAGGGCGTGTAGGTAGCGGCGCATGATGGGCTTAATGTAGGCGTCGAGCACGGCGGTGCTTGTGCGCTCGTATTCGCGGTACTCTCGCGAGAGTTCGTGCGAGAGCGTGACCTCAACCTCAGGCGCCACCTCAAGCAGGATTTCGCGCATCCGCTGTTCGTGAGCGGGGTTGGTGTACGAGTGTAGGAATGTGATGGCAACTGCCTCGTAGCCGCGCTCCTTGATGGTCTCGGCAATCGACCTGGCCTCGGCCTCATCCAGCGGGCGCACAACCGAGCCGTCGAAGTAGCTGCGCTCGTCAACCTCAAACGTGTCGTAGCGCTCAAGCAGCGCCTTCGGTTTGCGGTATTTGATGTCGTACATGACGTTGCGGTCGGTGCGGCCAAGCAGGTAGACGTCCCTGAACCCCTTGGTCGAGATGATGGCAACCCTGGCTCCGCGCCTGGTGAGCAACGAATTGAGGCCAAGGGTTGTGCCGTGGTTAAACATCACAACATCGGCGATGTTGGCCTCGGCCCGATCAAAACCCTCAAGAACACCCTTGGTCGGCTCGGTCGAGGTGGTGGCGACTTTCTCGAAGCGCAGTTCGCCGGTTTCGGGAACCAGCTTCACCACGTCGGTGAAGGTTCCTCCCACGTCGACTGCGACTCTCACCTGATGGGACATAAACATAACTCCTTCTTATTGGGATGCGAACCTGCATCTATTTGCGACTTTCTGTTCAGAAAAGCCGCAAATTCCGCAGAAACTCGCAAATAGATGCAGGTTTAGCGGCGCTTACCAACCGCGGCGAGCGCGACGGCGGCCAGGATGATCAGACCCGTCACCAGATCCTTGATCTGCGGGTTGAAATTGAGGATGTCGAAACCGTTGCCGATGAGCGCGATGAGGAACACACCAGCAACCGAGCGCCACACCGCCCCAACACCGCCGTAGATACTCGTCCCGCCAAGGATGACGGCGGCGATGGCCTGCAGCTCGATGCCGGTTCCCGCCTGTGGCTGGCCAGAGCCGATGCGCGAAACCGCGATGGCGGCCGCGATGCCTGCGGCAAGCCCGCTGAGCATAAACACGATGACGCGCATCTTGTCGACCCTCACACCAGACAGGTGAGCGGCCTCGTCATTGCCGCCGATCGCAAACACATAGCGACCAAACGTGGTGCGCTTGAGCACAAACCACATGACGCCGGCAACGACGACAAGAATAAACACCGGCACAAAGATCCCGCCGATGCGCTCCCGACCAAGCCAGGAGAACCCTGGAGTTGTGACGGTGATGAGCGAGCCGCCGGTGATGAGCACGGCAACCGCTTTGAACACCAGGCTCGACGCGAGCGTCGCGAGGAACGAGTGCACCCGAAGCATCGTCACGGCGAGCCCGTTGAGTAGGCCGAGGATGAGACCAACCACCGGGGCGGCCAGCAGCGCCAGCGCCGCGTTATCAGTCGCGACGGCGACGCTTGCGGCAAGCACGCTACCAACCGCAAAAATCGCGCCCGTCGAGAGATCAAAGGCACCGGAGATCACCACAAACGTTCCCGCCGTCGCGATGATCGCGAGCGGTGCGTTCTGGTTGATGATGTTGACGATGTTGTTAAAGGTCAGGAATGACGGCGACGAAATGCTCAGCACGATAAACAGCACAACAAGCAGAATCAGAACGGCGTAGTCCCGTGCAAAAGTCAGGATCGAGACCGCTTTGGTGTCTCGAGTTCCAACCGCGGGTGACGTGATACTCATAGGGTGGCTTCCTTCTGGTCTTCAACGGCAAATAGCCGTGCCAAAACTTCTTCAACGGTGGTGCTGGCTGGGTCAACATCCCCAGTGAGGGTGCCCCCGCTCACCAGGTGCGCCCTGTGGGCGAGGCCAAGGACTTCTTCGTGTTCTGACGAGATCAGCAGCACGCCAATCCCCTGTTTTGCGAGGTCGGCGATGAATTCGTAGATCGTCAGCTTCGCGCCAACGTCAACGCCACGAGTTGGTTCATCGAGGATGACAAACTTGGGTTCGCCAATAAGCCACTTACCCAGCAGAGCTTTCTGCTGGTTGCCTCCCGAGAATCCTTGGACGGTCAGTCCAACCTTGAGCGGGCGCATGTCGAGTTCGCCAACGATCTTGGTGACTTGGCGTTTCTCTTCCGCGGACTTAATCACCCCGCCCGTCGTGAACCGACGAAGGAACGCGAGCGAGACGTTCTCGAGCACGCTCCGTTCGAGCACGAGCCCCTGGCCGTGGCGATCTTCTGGCACCATCACGAGACCGCGTTCTTTGGTAGATCTTGGGGTGCCATTTGTGAGGTCGGCACCGTCGAAGGTAACTTGGCCGCCCGTTGTGCGGTCGGCCCCGGCGATTGCCCTCGCGATCTCGGTGCGACCTGAACCAACAAGCCCAAGCAGCCCAACGATCTCCCCTGGCCGCACCTCGAAGCTCACGTCGTGCACGCCAGCAGGAGTTGCCAGGCCTTCGACCGTGAGCAGGGGTTTGGCCGAGGGGTCGGCCCCTGGCGAGCGCTCTGGGAACGACACCGAGAGCGCGCGCCCGAGCATCCCCTCAACGATGGATTTTTTCGTCTCGCTCGCAACGTCTGCCGTGCGGATGAGTTTGCCGTCGCGCATGATCGTGACGCGGTCGCTCACCTCAAGCACGGCATCAAGGAAATGCGAAACATAGATGATGGTGCAGCCGCGCGCCTTGAGGCGGTGGATGAGCTCGTGCAGCCGCTTGGTTTCGTGCGCGGTGAGGGATGAGGTTGGCTCGTCCATCACGATGACGTTGGCATCCCTGGCAATCGCCCGCAAGATTTCGACCTTTTGCAGGTCGGCGATGCGAAGCGACTCAATCTTTGCTTTCGGGTCGAGCCCAAACTGGGCCGTCTTCTCAAGCTCAACAAAGCGCTCGGTGACTCCGCCTCGCATGATGCCGCCGATATTTTTCTCGATGCCAAGGAAGACGTTCTGCTCAACCGTGAGATCTGGCACAAGTGAAAGCTCCTGGGCAATCATGACGACGCCCCTTCGTTGAGCGTTCACCGGGTCCCACCTGCCAACGGCAGTTCCGCCAACCGCCAGTTGCCCGCTGTCGGGCACGTAGACCCCTGCGATCACTTTGCCAAGCGTGGATTTACCGGCGCCGTTCTCGCCGACAAAGGCGTGCACTTCACCCGCCCGAATCGTGAGATCTACGGAGTCGAGGGCCTGAGTACCGCCAAAGCGTTTGGAGACGGCGGTGAGCTGGATGATGTCTGTTTGTTGGATGACTGTCTGCTGGTTCATGTGGGACCCGATGTTTCGCCCTAGGCCGGCCTTAGCCGTCCCACTCGCCCGTGAAGTCTGGCGTCTCGTCGAGGGTTTCTTTGGTGACGAAGGCATCCATACCGCCAACCGCGTCGGCGTCAACAACCGCCTTCACGTCTTTGCCCTCAAGCGAGTTGATGAGCTGCTCAAGCGCGGCAGAACCCATTGACACTGGGAAGTTGAGGTAGTCGGCCTGCCAGATGCCGTCGCGCACGGCGGTCACGGCGCCGGTCGTTCCTCCTCCACCGGTGAGGTACACGCTCGACGGCTCAATGCCGGCATTCTCAAGCGCGATCTGAGCGCCGGTGGTCTGCTGATCGGCGTTCGAGAGGATGACGTTGACGTCTGGCGTACTCTGCAGCATGTTTGAGACGGCCGTGAGCGACTTATCACGGTCGTAGTTGCCCTCAAGCTCCGAAACGATCTCGATGTTCTTCTCGGAGTCGAGCACCTCACGGTATGCGTCGCGGCGGGCGACATCGAGCGTGGCGCTCAGGTTGCCAACGAGCAAGGCGACCTTGCAGGGGTCGATGTCTTTGCAGTAGTCAACAACAAGCTCTGCTTGCGTGGTTGCGGCGTCCGATGGCGGCACGGCGACGGTTGAAACGACGCCCTCAACCTGCGCCTCCATCTTGTCGATGTCGGGCCCGATGGGGTTGAGTACGGCAACAACGGGGATCTCGTTGACCGTTGGGAACGCCGCGGCAAGGGTCGGCCCGTCGTTTGGCACAACGATCACGCCGTCGTATTGGCTGTCGCCCGTCACGTTTTGCAGCTGGGACAGCTGCGTCTCCGAGTTAAACTGCCCGTCGAGCAGCGTGAGATTGACCTTCTTATCGAGGGTCTTTGCGTAGTCTTCAACGCCTTTGTAGACGGCCTGGTTGTAGCCGTTCTGGCTGGATGCGGCGAGGACGGCTACGTTGTAGCTGTCACCGTCGGCGTTGCTTTCCCCACCGTTGCCGTTGTTGGCACATCCGGTGAAGAGGAGTAGGGCGGATGCCGAGAGCGCGATTGCTCCGAGCGATTTCTGAATGCGTGTCTTGGTCACTGTGTATTCCTTGGTGTCACTGCTACTCATGAGTTCACGTGCGCTGAAGTCTTCGCGCTCGCGAGGTAGTGCGTAACGCCCTAGTTAGTGGGGCGTCAGTGGCGCGCCGCCAGGACGACGGCACGTGCGCTGCGTGGTGGATGCGTGCGGCATCCCTTGCAGCGCAGGACAGCTAGCTTGAAACTGATTGGCGAATCTCGAAGGTTTTGCCTTCGCCAACCTCAACGCCATCGAGAATCTTGTTGAGTTTCTCGTTGGACTGGTCGCGCCAGGGGTTGTCAATCCATCCCTGGTAGGCCTCTGTTGAAGGCCACAGCTCGGTCACCATAATCTCGCCCGATCCGTCGGTGCGCACCGAGAGCTCGGAGGCGAGGGCTTCGGAGTGTTCGAGCGAGAATGCCAGGATGTCGTGAAGGGAAAAGAACTCCACCACGTCTTCGACGCGCTCTGGGGTTGCTTTGAGGCTGAGTACGGTACGAATCATGTGGGTCTCGTTTCTGTTCGCCACTCGACGCAACTGTGTCTCGTTGCCCCGTTGGAGGTGGGCGCATCATTGCGCGCTTTTACGTTATGTGACATGGTACATATCGCCGAGATTGAGGCATTGGGCAAATTGCTCATCCATGAGGATGCCCCGAATGCAGTCTGCATAACGCAGAACGGCCTGCTTTACGGGAACCCCGCAAACGCTGGCCATTCCGACCGGTCGACCCAGCCAAGATTTCACCGTTTCTTTCTAGAAACACCCTGGACACCTCGGCCCTGCCGTGCTGGCGCCCGGCCACACCCCCACCCGTCTCCCATCACCCCGCCCTCTCGACCCGCCCTGCCTTCTCCTTTCTCCCCTCGCCCCATCACCTCACCCCATCCCCTCATCCCCTCACCCATTGGTCCCTGACTCCTGACTCCTGACTCCTGACCACTGACCACTGACTCCTGGCCCACTGGCCAATCTCCCCTCATCCCCTCGCCCGCCCTCGACACGACCCGCCCACCCGCTTCTCCCCTCTTCCCATCGCCCCACCTCCAACCCACCCTCCGTTCGCCTATCTGTTCGCCCCAAAAGCCGGTTATTCGCCCCAAAATGCCGGACTTTGGGGCGAACAGATTAGAAGGCTCTGGGCTGGAGGTGGGGGCTGGATAGGGGGAGATGGGGTTGGGTTGGGATGGGATGGGATGGGTATGCCGGCTTGCTCGCATCCTCCCCGGGCCGTCCTCGCTGAACCCATGCAGCAGAACGAACCCAGCGCAAGCGGCACCAACCCACACAGCAGAAGCAACCCAGCCAATCGGCATCAAATCACACAGCAGAAGCAGCCCAGCCCAGGCGACACCCCCCCCCATTCGAAGCAGCCCAGCCCAAGCACCACCAACCACCCACCAAAAAACAAAAAAGGGCCCACCGTCAACACGACGGAAGGCCCTTCACAAAACGACGTTTACGGGGTTGGTGCAGCCCAAATGCCTCGGACGTGGCCGATGTGGCGGGCCATGAGTTCTTCTACTGCATCCTCATCACGCTGCTCGATGAGCTCGATGAGTTCGTGGTGCTCGGCGGCGGATGCGGGGAGCAGCCCCTTTTGCACGAGGGTCGTCAGCCCAAACAGGCGCGTCTGCGAACGGAGGCTCGAAACGAGCGCCACGAGGCGCTGGTTGCCCGTATACCCCATGAGGGTGAGGTGGAATTTGGTGTCGGCTTGAACGTATTCGGTGAGGTCTGAGTGTTGGGAGCTTTCAATGATTCGGTCGGCCAGTCCACGCAGCATCGGCAGGTCTTCTGTTGGGATGAGGTTTACAACCGAACGGGTCGCGCGTGGCTCGATGAGCAAACGGAGCGAGGTGAGATCGTCGAGATCGTCATCTGAGATTGCGGTCACCCTGAAGCCCTTATTTGGCTCTGGTGCCACGAGTCCTTCCGAGATGAGGTCGAGCATTGCTTCGCGAACGGGTGTCGCTGATACCCCAAACCGCTTGCTCAACGCCGGTGCCGAATAGACCTCGTTTGGCGCCATTTCGCCCGTCACGATTGCCGCGCGCAACGTGTTGGTAATGGTTTCACGCAGACTTGGCTGCTTCGGAAGTGGTGATAACGATGAGAGCGACATGTGGTGAACTTTCACAATACGAGGGGGGAGCCGAAGACCTTGTGGACAGATTGTCCGAGTACGACAGATGGGTTGGGCGCTGGCAACGAATCGCTCGCCATGCCAACAACTCCGTATCGATCATACGACGATTGGCGACAGCACCTGCCACATTATGAAGACAAAAGTTTGGATTATTGGGGCCAAACCGCCGACAACGCGACACTTTGGCCCCAACAGTCCCTGTGACATTTTTGGCTCCTGGCTACGCGCCGAGGTAGGCCTCAACGATTCTTGGGTCGTTGATGAGCTCTGCAGCCGTACCCGTCACGGTTGTCACACCGTTTTCGAGAACGTACCCGCGGTGCGTCACTTTGAGCGCTGCGCGAGCGTTCTGCTCAACGAGCAGCACTGTTGTGCCTTGTTCGTTCACCTCACGGATGACCTCCATGACGGCGGTCACAATGAGGGGAGCGAGGCCCATGGATGGCTCGTCGAGCATGAGCATCTTTGGTCCAGCGATGAGCGCGCGCCCGATGGCAAGCATTTGCTGCTCGCCGCCGGAGAGCGTTCCGCCCTGCTGCGATTTGCGTTGTTCCAGCAGGGGGAGCAGCTCAAACACGCGCTTCATCCGCTTATTGATCAGCGTCTTGTCCTTAACAAGGAACCCGCCGATCTGCAGGTTCTCAAGCACCGAAAGCGTGCTGAAGATGCGCCGCCCCTCAGGAACGTGCACGAGCCCGTCGGCAACGATATCCCAGGGCTTCCCCTGGCTAATGTCTTTGCCGTTGAAGGTGATCGTGCCCGCTGATGGATGCGCGAGGCCACTCGCCGCGGAAAGGGTCGTCGATTTGCCGGCACCGTTGTTGCCAAGCAGCGCAACGATCTCGCCCTCTTCGACGCTCAGCGAGATGCCTCTGAGCGCCTGCACCTGGCCGTAGTGCACGTCAACGTCGGTAAATTCAAGCATTGCCATGACTACTCCTTCCCTTCCTTGCGAGGTTTCTGCGTTCGGATTGCGCTCGTGCCGATGCCAAACTGTGTGGCATCCGCCGCAATCTGTGCCGCTTCTTCTTCGTCGTCGTCTCTCCCGAGGTAGGCCTCGATAACGGCAGGGTTCGCTTTAATATCGGCGGGAAGCCCGTCGGCGATTTCCTTTCCGAAGTTGAGCACAACGATGCGCTCTGACACCTCCATAACGAGCCCCATGTCGTGCTCAATGAGCACAACGGCCATGCCGAGGGCTTGGATGCGTCGCACGAGGTCAAGCAGCTGCGCTTTTTCTCCGTGGTTGAGGCCGGCACCCGGTTCGTCGAGCAGGATGAGCGGCGTCTTGCGGGCGAGCGCCCTCGCGATTTCGACCAGTCGCTGCTGGCCGTAGGCGAGGTTGCTGACAGAGACGCCGCGGGGTCCTTCATAGCCGACAAAGTCGAGCCAGCGATGCGCCTCGTCCGTGAGGAACCTTTCGTTCCGTTTGAAGCGGGGCGTGTGCAGGATCGCGTCGAGGAAGTTCTGCCCGCCATAGAGATGCATCCCAGCGCGAACGTTGTCGAGCACCGTGAGGTCTGGGAAGAGCCTCAGGTTCTGGAACGTGCGCGCGATTCCGGCCTTTGCGATGTTGGCCGTTCGCCATCCGGTGATGTCGGTTCCCTGCAGGATGATGTTGCCCGAGGTCGGCTTATAGAACCCACTGATGCAGTTAAACGCGCTCGTCTTACCCGCACCGTTTGGCCCGATCACCGAGACGATTTCTTGTTCGTGCACGGTAAAGCTCAGGCCGTCAACGGCTTTCACCCCACCAAACTGGATCTTCAGGTCTTTGACCTCAAGCAGTACGTTGCGTTCGGTCATGCTCTGGCCTCCTGCACTATTTTGGCGTCCATGACGTCTTCCATTCGCTCGGGTTCTCTATTTCGCGTTGGCCAAACCCCCTGTGGGCGAATGATCATCACGACGATGAGCAGCAGACCGAAGAAGACGTACCGGTATTCGGAGAGGTCGCGGAAGATCTCCGGCATGAGGCTGATAAATACCGCACCAACCACAACACCCTTCATGTTTCCCATTCCACCGAGCACAACGGCCATCAGGATGAGCGCCGACTGCAGGAACACAAAGCTCTTTGGTGAGACCGCCGAGAGGTGCGCCGCAAACAGCACGCCTGCGAGTCCACCCCAGACGGCACCAAAAATGTAGGCAAGCAGTTTGACCTTGTAGGTGTGAATGCCCATAGCCTCTGCGGCATCTTCATCTTCACGGATGCATCGCCAGGCTCGTCCGAGGCGCGACTTGGAGAGTCGGGCTGCGGCCAAGACCAGCAACGAAACCACGATGGCGGTGATGTAGTAGAAAATCACCGGCTGATCGAGATCGAGGTCACCGATGGAGAAGCCAGGGATCCCGTAGATTCCCGACGGGCCGCCCGTAATCGTGAGGTTGTTCGCGGTGATGCGAATGATCTCACCGAAGCCGAGCGTCACGATTGCGAGGTAGTCGCTTCTGAGCCGCAGCGTCGGCGCTCCGATGATAAGACCGGCAAGAATAGTCATCACCATCACCGCTGGGACGGTGAAGAGCAGCGGGAGTTCAAAGGATTTTGCGATGATTCCCGCCGTATATGCCCCGACGGCCATAAACGCGACATACCCGAGGTCGAGCAGTCCGCAGTAGCCAACCACGATGTTAAGGCCCGCTGCCAGCAGCACAAAGATGAGTGCTGTTGTCATGATATTCAACGCGTAGTTGGTGGCAATAATGAGTGGTGCAACGAGGGCGATGCCGAGGCCGACCCATCCCATGTATTTGCTGTTGAGCAGCCGAGTGAGCGGATTCCCGTCGCTCGCCTTCCCGGCGAAGCTCTGTTGTTTCAGCTTTGCAAACATAGCTACACCCTTTCCGTAACGCGTTCGCCTAATATTCCTGTTGGTTTTAGCGACAGGAACAGGATGAGGACGGAGAACGTGAAGACGTCACGCCATTCGCCGCCGAGGAAGTGGGAGCCAAACGCTTCAAGCAGCCCAAGCAGCATGCCGCCGAGCATTGCCCCCTTGATGTTGCCAATGCCACCGATCACAGCGGCGGTGAAGGCCTTCAGCCCGATCACAAATCCCATGAGGAACTCGATCTTGCCGTAGTACGCACCGGCCATGACACCGGCGGCACCGGCGAGGGCTGAACCGATGAAGAATGTGCGTGCGATGACAGAGTTCACGTTGATACCCATGAGCAGTGCGCCCTTTGGGTCGAGCGCGATTGCCCGCATGGCACGACCAACCGAGCTGCGTGTGATGTACGCGTTGAGCGCCACCATCAGCAGGATGGCAATGCCAACCAGCACCAACTGGGCGATGGTGATGCGAGCGCCAAAGAAGTTGAGGGTGTCGCTTTCGAGCCGAATCGGGAAGACTCGCGGATTCGGTCCGGCGATTGCCGCGACTGAGTACTCGAGCGTGAACGACGCGCCAACGGCGGTGATGAGTACCGCGAGCCGTGGCGAGTTGCGAAGCGGCCGGTAGGCGACCCGCTCGATGAAAACACCCATACCACCGGTGAGCAGCATCGAGACCATCATGGTGATGAGCAGCGCGACGATCGACATGGATGCCGTCACGCCTCCCATGGCGGTCAACGTGGTGAAGCCGATGAAGGCTCCAAGCATGTAGAGGTCGCCGTGAGCAAAGTTGAGCAGCTTGATGATTCCGTAGACCATCGAATAGCCGAGCGCGATGAGCGCATAGAAGGACCCCACAAAGAGCCCGTCCCAAATGAGTTGTAGCATGTTACTCCTTGGTCGTGGTGTTACCCGAAAGGAGGTGCCATCCCCGCGCGCATTGCTTGCGGGAACGGCACCAACTCACGACTACTGGAGGTTGTCCTTGAGCACGAAGGCGCCGTTCTCAACAACGAGAATCTGGAAGCCACCTACGCTCAGGGTGTGACGGTCGGTGAACTTCAACGGACCGGAGAAGATTTCGAAGCCGTCGATTGCCTCAAGCGCTTCGATGATCTTGTCGCCGTCGGTCGATCCTGCTTCTTCGATCGCGTGGGCCGCGATGCGAACAGCGTCATACGACTGCGTTGAGTATGGTCCCGGCTCGGAGCCGAACTGCTCGGTGTAGTTCGCGATCCAGTCTTCTGCACCCTTGATGGTGTCTGGGGTCTGCGTCATGGTTGCGAGCGCGCCTTCGGCAACATCCGCACCGGCGATCTCGATCAGCGTCGGCGAGACACTTCCGTCTCCAACCATGTAGGGGTTGGTGTAGCCAGCCTGGCGAACCTGGTTGAGGATGAGGCCACCCTCTTGGAAGTATCCGGTCCAGTAGATGAAGTCTGGCGTAATGCTCAGGGCCTTATTCACTGCTGAGGAGTAGTCACTCTCACCTGGGGTTACCGAGCTCGACTGAACCTCGACACCCTTTTCTTTCAGGAGCTCGGCCGTCGCCTTTGCGATGTCGGTCGAGTAGCTTGTGGTGTCATCAATGATGGCGACGTTCTTTGCGCCTACCTTCTCGATGTACTTTGCGGCGGCGTCAGCCTGCTGTGAGCCTGTCGCATTGACCATGAACACGTTCTTGAGCCCCTCGTTGACGAGGTCCTCTGAGTTGGCTGCTGGGATGAGCATGGGGATGTTGGCCTTTTCAAAGACCGGAAGCGTTGGCAGGGTCGCGCCGGAGCAGTAGCCTCCGACGGACACAACGGCCCCGTTGCTCACTACCTTGTTCGCGGCAGCTACCGCGGCGACCGGGTCGCACGCCTCGTCTTGCACGTCGAGCTCAATCTGACGCCCGAGCACTCCACCGGCCTCGTTGATTTCGTCAACTGCCATCTGTGCGCCGTTCTTCATGAAGGGGCCAACAGCAGCTTCTGAGCCGGTGAGAGGCGCGAGCATTCCGAACTTGATTGGACCGTCTTCGTCTGACGAGCCGCCGCCGAGCAGTCCCCCGCTGCATCCGGTCAGGGTCAAAGCCGTGGCCGCGACAAGCGATATCACCAGCATTTTGGGTCGTTTCATTTGTTTACTACCTCTCTGTAGGACAAAAGGTCTCCGCACGGAAACCCGCGTGACACTGGCTAAACCATATAACATTGCACATATTACAGCGCACAATTTTGGTAACGGTTGTGTAAATCATTCCGTGGAATCCCAAAACAACCGAGGAGAACCGTGAGCAATCAACAAGCCGCCATCAACGACGAGCTCATCGATGGAGCACGGGAGGCGGCGTCACTCAACGGGCTGAGCTTCGCAATGGTCTCCTCAACCACAAGCGCCGTTGACCCCAACGCGCCAACCGTCTTCCGCTACTTCGAGGAAAACGGCGTTCTTTGGGGCGACTACACGGGGGACACGGTTCTCACTGGGCGCTTCGCGGGCCAGCGCACCGGCGACACCGCGACCATCTTCTTTACCCACCGCTCAACAGACCAAAGCCTCCGAAGCGGCTCGGCAACGTCGGTCATCTCGAGGGCGAGTGACGGGGCCCTCCGCCTCACCGAGTTTTACCAATTCACTCCGGGCAAAGACGAATTCAGCGTCTGCCAAGAAATTACTCAGCCGTAGCGTCGCCACCCGCGTACTGCGCCATCGACTCGTCTTTTGTACGAATGAAGCGCGTCATGCCGTAGCGCTGGCCAGCGTCGCCGCCAAGCAAGTCGTCCTCGTCGACGTACGGATCGCTTGGCAGCGTCACGTATTTGGTCTGTTCGTCCATCAGGAAGACCGTTTCCGTCGCCTTAATTGAGGGCCACTTCGCCAGGCGCAGCGACACGAGCTCATGGATGGCCGCAACGCTTGTCGCCCTGATGGTCAGCATGGCGTCGTGCTGCCCGGTTGTGACGGCAAAGTACTCAAGCTCCTCGACCGTGGCGAGTTGCTCACGAAACTCGGTCCAGAGCGCCTGCTCAAGGGTCACAAACACGAGGGCTGAGATGTTCAAGCCGACCTTTTCCGGGTTGATGCGGGCATGGAACGACGTAATCACACCGCTGCTAACGAGCCACTCATATCGGGCATACGCATTGGAGCGAGAGATGCCGAGCTGCTCACTAATCGCCGCGATCGAGATGCGACCTTGCCTCCGAAGCAGGTCAATCATGGCGATATTCGTCGAGTCAATTTTCATAGTTCCAGCCGATCGTCCGCATTAGTGGTACGTTTTGTCAATATTGTTGGACAAATTGCTTCTTTTTTGGAGGTTTCCAAGACAAAACTAACTGATATTTTCCCGCAGTTGACACAATAATTCCAGCTATCGTAACTTCTGTACATAGTTATCCAATTCGGATAGTACATGGAGGCCCAGATGAAGAAGTCCCTAAGGCGTAGCCTCGGCGTCGCAAGCGCACTCACAGCAACAGTGCTCTTTGCAACCGCCTGCGCAGGCTCAAATAGCCCATCAAATTCGGGAGGCGGAGACGGCAAATCACTCGTTGTCGATGCATCTTTCGACCTGAAAACCGCTGACCCAAACCGTCAGTACGAAACGACCGGCTCGATCGTAGCCAAGTCACTCTACGAGACGCTTCTCAGCTTTGACGGCGAAGACGTTACGACGCCAGTTGACGGCCTCGCAAGCTACGAGATGAACGCCGACAACACGGTCATGACCCTCACCATGAAGGGCGACTCAAAGTTCTCCGACGGTTCCGATGTGACCGTTGACGACGCAGTCTTCTCGCTCGAGCGCGTTCAGGGAGTAAAGGGAAACCCTTCCTTCCTGCTTGACGGAGTGACCGTTGCTAAGACCGGCGACGACACACTCACGCTCACCTCTGCAGAGCCAAACCCTGCCCTTCCCTTCATCCTCCCCAACCCTGCACTCGGCGTTGTCAACCAGGAAGTTGTTGAAGCAAACGGCGGATCGAACACCGAGTCCGACGCTGCGGAAGGCTTCCTCAACACGGAGTCCGCGGGTTCTGGACCATACATGCTCGAGTCGTTTGACGCGGCAGCCGAGGTTGTCTTCACATCAAACCCGAACTATGCAGGCGACAAGCCGGCTTACGACCGCGTTGTTCTTCGCAACGTTGCCGGCCCAACCCAGAAGCTCAACGTAGAAAAGGGTGAGTCGCAAGTTGCTCTCGACCTCAACCCCGACCAGGTAGCCGAGCTCGGAAGCGCTGACGTCAAGGTCATCAGCAACCCCTCGCGTTACATGATCTTCCTGCTCATGAACCAAGACCCTGCCATCAGCACGGTCACGAGCGACCCGAAGTTCATGGAAGCCGTCAAGAACGCCATCGACTACGACAAGATCGTTGATATGGCAGGAAAGGGCTCAGTACAGCCCGGCGGAGTTATCCCATCGATCTTCGTAGGCGCGCTTGACGCAAAGGAAGGCAACGCCCGCGACCTCGACGCAGCGAAGAAGGCACTCTCAGAGTCGACCTATAAGGGCGAGAAGATCACGCTGAACTTCCCCAACGACATCACCGTCCAGGGACTTTCGCTCCAGAGCGTTGCAGAAGCAGCACAGGCACAGCTTGCCGAGGCCGGAATCACGATTGAACTCGCACCGGCACCGGTTGCCACCGAGCTCGACGCGTACCGCGACGGCAAGGAGACCATTGGTCTCTGGTACTGGGGCCCCGACTTCCCGGACCCCTCAAACTACCTCGTCTTCGCACCTGGTGAGCTTGTTGGTCTCCGCGCCGGATGGCCTGCAGACGGCGACCCAGCCGTCACGACCCTCGCGGATGCCGCAAAGGCGGCAACCGGCGACGCACGTGCCGCGGCGTACGAAGAGTTCCAGAAGTCGCTCAACGCGACGGGCCCCTTCATTCCGCTGCTGCAGCCTGCTCAGAACGTGGTTACCTCGCCGACGGTTTCGTCAGTGATCACCAACCCCGTGTGGACAGTTGACCTTGCCCTCATCAAGTAACGACACCGTCGCTGTAGCGGTAACTACAGGTAACGCACCACGGCGGGGCATCCCGCCGCTGGTGCGTTACCTCGCTATCCGCCTCGGCTTGACTGCGCTCCTCATGTTGGGCGTCACTATCGTGACGTTCACCCTCACGAACCTGGTTCCCGCTGATCCAGTGCAAGCCGCTCTCGGCGAGCAGGCAGCGGCGAACCCAGAGATCGTCGCAAAGTTCCGTGCCGAAAACGGCCTCGACAAGCCACTGCCCGTTCAGTACATCACGTACCTCGGCAACGTGCTCCAGGGCGACCTCGGCACATCAACCCAGACCCGCCAGCCGGTTGCAGAGGAACTCGCAAAAGCATTCCCAGCCACAATCGAGCTTGCCCTGAGCGCCATCGTATTCTCGGCACTCATCGGTATCGGCCTCGGCCTGTGGGCAGCTATGAAGCGCCGCAAGTTCACCGACCAGGTCATCCGCGTCGTGAGCCTCATCGGCCTCTCTTGGCCAACGTTTTGGCTCGCTCTCGTGGTCTACTACGTGTTCTTCTTCTTGCTCGGTTGGTTCCCCGGCTCTGGCCGACTCTCACCGGCAGCAATGCCTCCGCCGCAAGTAACAGGCCTATATACGGTCGACTCGCTGCTCGCCGGCCAATGGTCGACGTTTGGCGATGCCGTGTACCACCTGATCCTGCCGGCATCCGTGCTCGCGCTCTACACGATTGGCCTCCTGACCCGCTTCGCGCGTTCTGCCGTCATGGAAGTGCTTGATATGGACTACGTCAAAGCAGCTCGAGCAAAGGGCCTTCCGAAGCGCAAGGTTGTTCTTGGCTACGTGCTGCGCGGTGCGCTCGTACCGATTATTACGGTGCTTGGGCTCGCCTTTGGTTCGCTCCTTTCTGGAACGGTGCTTGTCGAGAAGGTCTATTCCTGGCACGGCCTTGGCGAATACTCGTTCTCGGCCGCAACCAAACTTGATTTGCCCGCGATTATGGGCGTTGGTCTTGTCGTCGGCGTTGTGTACATCGGCCTGAACTTCCTGGTTGATGTGCTCTACGGCGTTATCGACCCGAGAGTGAGGGTCTCATGACCACAGACGTCCTAGCCACCCGCGCCAAACGGCGCCGTTGGATCAAGATTTCACCGTCGTTCCGCACGCCACTCGCCATTACGGGAATGGTCATTGCGCTCGCCTGGGTACTCATCGCGATCTTCTCGCAGTGGATCGTTCCCTTCAACCCGCTTGCCCAGGATTTCCCGCGCCTGCAGCCGCCAAGCGCCGAGCACCTGTTTGGCACCGACCAGGTAGGCCGAGACGTGTTCTCGCGCGTACTCAGCGGCGCCAGCATTTCGCTGCCGCTTGCGCTCATGCTCGTTGCGGCATCCATGATCCTTGGTGGGGTACTCGGCGCGATTGCCGGGTACTTTGGCAAGGCAGTGGATGAGGTCATCATGCGTATCGCCGACCTCGTGTTTGCGTTCCCAACGATCATCCTCGCCATGGTGATTGCCGCGGCCCTCGGGCCCAGCCTCACCAACGCGGTGATTGCGATGCTCATTGTGTCGTGGCCGGCCTATGCGCGTGTGACTCGCTCACTCGTGATGACCGCCCGCAACCAGGAGTACGTTGTCGCAGGGCGGCTGCTTGGCAACGGACCGTTCACGTCGCTTCGCCGCGATGTGCTGCCAAACGTCATCTCGCCGGTATTTGTCCTCGCGATGCTTGACGTAGGAACGGCAATCTTGCTCCTCGCAGGCCTCTCGTTCCTTGGACTCGGCGCCGTGCCACCAACCCCAGACTGGGGCGCGATGGTTTCGGATGGTGTGCAGCAGTTCTCCTCGTGGTGGATCTCCGCATTCCCAGGCCTTGCCATCTTCACGGTGGTTATGGCGTTCAACTTCATCGGTGACTCGCTACGCGACTCGCTCGATCCGCACACCGCGGATGCCGTTCAGGGGAGGGCAATGTGACCGAGACCAAAACAGGCCTCAGCATCAAGAACCTTGAGGTGACGCTCGGAACCATGAAAGAACCGAAGCAGATCATTCACGGGATCGACCTCGAGCTCATCCCTGGCCAGATCACCGGGCTTGCCGGCGAATCTGGTTCGGGAAAGTCGATGACGGGACTTGCCATTTGTGGCATCCTCCCCGAAAACGCCCGCACGGGCGGAAGCATCGACTTTGGTGGCCGCAACCTGTTGAAGCTGCCTGAGCGGCAGATGAACCAGCTGCGCGGCAAAGAGATCGCGATGGTGTTCCAGGACCCGACCGCGAGTCTGCACCCGATGATCAACATCGAGGGTCAGCTCACCGATCACCTCCGCGTGCACAAGCGCCTGAGCAGAAAGGCGGCTTCTGCCCGCGCGCTCGAAGTGCTGAAACTTGTGCAGGTGCCACATCCGGAGGCGGCGCTGCGCAAATACCCTCACCAGTTCTCTGGCGGGCAGCTGCAGCGCATCGCGATCGCGGTTGCCGTGATCTGCGAGCCGTCAATTCTCATCGCCGACGAGCCAACCACTGCGCTCGACGTCACGGTGCAGGCAGGCATCCTCCGGCTGCTGCGCACGCTCTGTGATGACCTTGACCTCGCAATCATGCTCGTGACCCACGACCTCGGCGTTATGTCGAGCCTCGCGGATCGCATCTCGATCATGCGGCAGGGGCTCATTGTTGAAGAGGGCGACCGCTACAGCATCCTGACCAACCCGCAGCACGACTACACCAAGGCACTCATCGACGCGCTCCCCCGTGAGCGTTCTGAGGATGACGACTATGTTGATCCGGCTTCGGTGGATTCTTCGCTGTTGGATGCCGTCGAGCTCGTCCCGGTGATTCGTGACGAGTCACCGTCGCTGAACGACGAGCTGCTTGGCGCGAAGATCATGGAAGACCCGGAAGAGCGCAAGGAGGAAAGCCGATGAGCAAGGCACTACTGACGCTCGACAAGCTCTCGGTCACGTACCGGCTGCCTGGGCGAGGCAAGCTCACCGCCGTCAACGAGGTCAACCTTGAGGTGCAACCGCGCCAGGTGGTTGGGCTCGTAGGTGAATCAGGCTGCGGCAAGTCAACGCTTGCGCGGGCCGTGTGTGGCCTCGAACCCATCAGTTCCGGCAGCATCCACTACGGCGACGTGCCCATCACGAAGCTCGGGATGCGCAAGCGCCCAGCCGACCAGATGCGCATCCAAATGGTGTTCCAGAACCCGTATGCGTCGCTTAACCCGCGCCGCACCATCGGGAGCCAGATCGCCGATGGTCTGCGTATCAACCCTGATAAAACTACGTGGAGCGTCGCCAACCTCCTCGAAGAGGTTGAGCTGCCCGCCGAGGCGCAGAGCCGTTTCCCACACCAGTTCTCTGGCGGGCAACGGCAGCGCATCGCGATCGCGCGCGCGATCGCCTCAGGGCCAGAACTCCTTATCGGCGACGAGCCCATTGCCTCGCTTGACGCGAGCCTGCAGGCGAAGATCGCAACCCTCATGCGCAAGCTGGCGCTTGAGTCTGGGGCGTCGCTGCTGTTCATCAGTCACGACCTCGCGGTGGTTCGCATCATCGCGGACGACGTAGCAGTGATGAGCAAGGGCAAGATCGTGGAACGCGGTCCGGTCAACGACGTGTGGTCACATCCACAGGATGCATACACGCAGCGCCTGCTCGCGGCTATTCCGAAGGTTGACGGCCTCGGCACGCTGCCGGGGTAGGTTTACCTGGTCGCACGGCCCGGTTGTCGCTCATCTATTGGGGGACGACCGGGCTGTGTGCGTTTTGGGGCACGTGACGATTCACATAGCAACGGACCCGCAAAATAGTTACTGACACACACGCAAACAAAAAGAAATTAAACATTCTTTACACATCTATTCGACTCAGGTTGACTTTGCGCACAAATAAACGGCAATATTGAAAAGTCGTGTGGCTTTTCTTTGAATGTCATGCGAGCCCCTTTCCCCCAAGTAGGAGTTCCCCCTTGATTAAGAAACGTTCAACGTTCGCGCGCATCAGCGCAGCCGCCGTTGCTGCATCCGTCCTCGCGCTCACTGCCGGTGTTGGCGCAGCAAACGCCACCGAAACTGATCCAGAGTTTGACGCGATGTTCGCTGCAAACTCCGGAACCATCAACTTCCAGTTCAACTCAGCTACGCTCGGCGATGGCTATGACGTCGCTGTCACGTCCCCTGCACTCGACCTCAACACCTCGGATGACCTCGAGGTCTTCACGGAGGCGTCAACCGACGCAACCGGCCTTGCAACCGCACAGCACTACGCTGGCCCAGTTAAGGTATTCATCAAGGCGAAGGATGGTGGCGAAACCGTCGCCCCCGAACCAGAAGAGACCGAGACCCCAGCTCCAGAGGAAACTGAAACACCAGTACCCGAAGAGACTGAAACACCAGCACCCGAAGAGACTGAAACACCAGCACCCGAAGAGACTGAAACACCAGCACCCGAAGAGACTGAAACACCAGCACCCGAGGAAACTGAAACACCAGCACCCGAAGAGACTGAAACCCCAGCTCCAGAGGAAACTGAGACCCTCGCTCCGGTAACGTTTGCCGCAGCAGCTGAAGCTGTAATCTTCTCGGCTGACGCGGCCATCTGGCGCGGACAGACGGTAACGTACAACGTGTCATTCGACGGCAGCGGCAACGTCGTTCTGGACGCTACCAGCACGCCAGTACCTACGATTCCTACGCTCGATGAACTCGACAACATGTTTACGGTTGCCGACTACGACCTGCAGAACGCCGCGTACGGCACTGACTCGCGCATCACGTCACCCGGCATTTATCTTGCTGGCGAAGACCTCAACCTTGCATTCAGCAACATCGCTGACTACTCGGGGGCGGCTTCGTTTGATGGTGTTGCTCTCAGCGACTACCTCTACACGAGCCCCAAGTCGCTCGGCGGATCGACCGTTGCCGCAGGCGCTTACGCCGCAAAGGTTGGCGCTACATACACCTCGGAGCCACACACCTTCGCCTCGTTCGACAACTTCGGACGCTTGGTGCTCTTCGCAACGCTTGACGGCGGCGCGGTGAAGCAGGACAGCCCTGTAACACCTCCCGTTACCGGACAGACGAACAACCCTGGCGGTCTTGCTGAGACCGGTGCAGCCGAAAACCTGGCCCTCGGCCTCTCGGCAGCTGCTGTTCTGGCGCTCGGTGGAGCACTTGTTGCTCGCAACCTTCGCCTCGGCCGTCAGTCCTAATCACGGACCGATGAACTGACGTTCGGTGGGTCCGGCATCTCACGGGATGCCGGACCCATTTCACTCCCACGATGGGGCGGCGCAACAGGCATCAGAGGCCATGCGCATCCATCACCCACGAAGGATGGAACTCACAAACTGTTTGCTTCAGGTTGACTTGGAGAAAACAGAACGGCAGTATAGGAAAGTCGTGCGACTTTCCTATGAATGTCCTGCGAGTCCTTTTCCCCCAAGTAGGAGTCCCCCCTTTGAAAACCAAAACGTCATCATTCACGCGCGTCGGCGCTCTCGCAGCAGCAGCCAGCATCGCATTTGTCGGCCTCAGCGTTAGCCCAGCTCTTGCCGCTCCCGTGACCGTCATCTCGGCAGATGCAGCAACCTCGGATGCCGCTGTTGTTGAGCTCATGGCTCTCTTCGGCGGAACTGTAACCGTCAACTACCCTGCTGGAGCTGGCCTCACGGTTGAGGTTGAGTCCCGCATCCCCGGTTCAGACGCAACCACCTTCACGAGTGCCGTTATTGCAGCCGATGGAACCGCTTCCGTTGCCGCATTCGCCGGCCCAGTAAGCGTCGTCATCGGATCAACAAGCATCCCTGACAACTTCGCTGAAATCAACGCAGGAAGCCTCATCGTCAACCGCGGTGCCGTAACCGCACTCAACAACGTTGACTTCGCTGCAGGAACCGCCGTTGCAGCCACCGGCGCAGCGGTTATCCCAACGAACGGCGACGAGCTCGTCAACTCTGGCCTTGAGGTTGTTACCGACTACAACTTCACGCCTGCCTCCTACCTCGAGGGCGAAGCCTTCACCATCAACGTGACCGACCTCATCGGTCTGGATGGCAAGTCGTACGAGGGTGAAACCGTTACGACCTACGCATTCAGCGACCGCACCGACCTCGGCGCGCAGGTTGTTTCCGGAAACGCGTTTAGCGTCAACGTTCCTGCCTCACTCACCACTGGCTCGCACTCGGTCGTAAGCTTCGACCAGTTCGGACTCCCCGTTGTGTGGATCAACATGAACGGTGGCTACGCCGCTCCAGAGGCTCCAGCTCCCGCAGTACCAGGCTCCAACACCGGCGCAACCAACACCGGAGGCCTCGCCGAGACCGGCGGAATGGAAACCATCGCCCTGCTGCTGAGCGCTCTCGGAGCCGCTGCAGCCGGTGCAACCCTCATGGTTCGCTCACGCCGCGCGTAAGCTTCACCAGCTAGAAACCACCCGAATGCCCCGCAACTCCTTTGTTGCGGGGCATTCGCTTTGCATCAAACGTTAGGCTTTTTGCTGTGAAGCAATCCCCTCAGCGCCACGACAGGTCCGTACCTCAACGGCCTGACCTGTCCACGGCGTTTTCCGCTGCTGCGCTTCTTGCTGCCAACGCGCTGATCCCTGGTCTTGGCTATCGGATGGCGAGCAAACGGGCTGGCCTCACTCACCGACGCTGGCACACCTGGATACTCTGCGTAAGTCTTGTCCTCATCACGCTTCTTGTTGCCCTCGTCGCTACGACGCTGCTCCGCCCGTCATTCGGAGTCTGGCTCCTCCTTTCGCCTGCCCTCAACGCCGTTGCGATTTTCCTCTTTTTCTTGGCGTTACTCGTCCTCGCGACAACCCTGCATCTGGCCAACGCCATCAGGGGGGTAACAAAACCGCCGACCCGCACCGCTTCGGCGGGCGCACAATACGGTAAAGCCCTAGCCTTTGGCTTAGCAGTAACTCTCGTGGTTGCGGCGGCCCCCATTACTCTCGGCGCGATAATGCTTCGCGAACGGTCACTCGTCAACGCGTTACTGCCGTCCTCCGACGCCTTCGTTCCAAAGGATGGTCGCTACAACGTTCTCATCGCGGGGATCGACGACGCGCCTGGCCGCGCCGAGACGCGACCAGACAGCATCACGGTTGCAAGCATCGACGCCGGGACCGGGCAAACCGTCATGGTCGGCATCTCAAGGAGCACACAAAATTTCGACTACCCCGCCGGCTCGGTACTTGGGAAGGCATTTCCTGACGGCAACTACTGCACAGCTGGATGCGGGATCAACACCACGTACACGTTTGGCGAGTCACACCCCGAGCTCTTCCCAGAGGGACAGCATCCGGGAATGGCCGCGCTAAGCGAAGCGGTCACGGGCCTCACCGGACTCTCGATGAGCGGTACGGTCATCGTCAGGCTTTCTGGCTTTGCCCAACTCGTTGACGCGCTGGGAGGCATCGACCTCACGCTCAATCGTGAGGTCCCGCGCACGGGCGTTCCCCACCTCCCAGGTGACATCGCGCCAGAATACGGCCCTCCGATCGCCACAGGATCCCAGCATCTGAACGGTGAAGACAGCCTTTGGGTCGCCCGCTCTCGCTACGACTCCGACGACGACGACCGCATGCAACGCCAATGGTGCGTACAGCAGGCCATGCTCAACACCGTCAACCCAGCGCTGCTTGTTTCTCGCTCGACCGAGCTGGCAAAGGCGATGACCGCGGCGATGAGCACAAGCATCCCTCAATCCGGGATTGCGACAATCGCCCAGTTGATGCTCGACGCAAGAAACCGGTCAATGACTCGGATTGACCTCACCCCTCCGCTGGTCAACCCGCTGCAGCCAAACACCGCGTTCGTTCAAAAACTCCTTGTTGCCGGATTTGCCGGCGAACAGTTGCCCCTCCCGTCGTTCAAGGAGTATCTGGGACGCAACAGCAAGCCGGCCAGCGACGCGATTGCGCAAGGGAACGCAGTCCCGGCACCCACAATCGACAGTTCGGACCTCATCCAAACGGCCAGCATGCGGGCTGAAACGGAGCCCACACAGCAGGCGGATTTACCACCCTGCAGCGTTCCGTAGGAGCGGTCGTTGCGTGGCACGCCGGGCTTGCCGGTTGGGCAAGACCCACACCAAAACGCACTGGCGCAACACTCACGCAACGTGCCGCGTACACGACGAAGTAAAGTTCACGCTAAAATTGCTGAGGTCCATCAGTTGGCAGGCCAAGGGGCTGCCGCCGGGTGGATGCTCTACCCCACAGCACACCAATGTGACGGTTCGTTTCGAAACTCATTACAAACCTCACGATTGGCAAGGTACCTTATGTGGCGTTGGCGATGTCAACGATCACAGAACAGCGCTCAGCCCAACAGTGTTAACACAGCACGCTCAACACAGACACCGGGCAGACACACACCGAAAGAGAACCCATGAAGTTTGCAACCCTCGCGCGGTTTGCTGCAGTTCCAGTAGCTATTGCGCTCGCCACGAGCCTCGTGGCCTGCAGCGGAGAATCCACGCCGTCAAAGCCAAGCGCCAGCGCCGATGCCCTTGAGGGCAGCGACCAGGTATCGCTCAGCAAGTACACCACCAAAGACACCACGCCTATCGAAGACATCGACGTAACGAAGCTTGGCCTCATCACCGATGGCGTCATCTCGGTTGGTACGCTTTCCGACGCTCCGCCAAGCATCTTCATCGATGACAAGGGCAACTTCACGGGCTTCGACAACGAGCTCCTGAAAGCAATGGCCGAGAAGCTTGACCTTGAGGTCGAGTTTGCATCAACCGACTTTGCTGCACTGCTCGCGCAGGTCCAGAACAAGAAGTTTGACGTTGGTTCGTCATCCATCTCGACCACCGACGCCCGCCGCGAAAACGTTGGCTTCACCAACGGTTACGACTTTGGTTTCATGGCGACGGTTGCCAAGACCGACTCTGACATCAAGGGCATCGCCGACATCAAGGGTGACGTGCGCGTCGCGGTTGTGCAGGGCACGGTCCAGGATGACTACGTCACCAACACACTCGGCCTTGAGCCCGTTCGTTTCGCCGACTACAACACGGCGTACCAGAACCTCAAGAACGGCCAGGTAGACGCGTGGGTTGCCCCGTCAACCCAGGCAGAGGGTCTTGTCAAGGAAGAAGACGGCATCGCGATTGTTGAGAACGTCATCAACACGCAGAACTTTGTTGCCTTCGCCGTGAACAGCGACAACCAGGCGCTCACCGACGCGCTCAACTCGGCGCTCGACGCCGTGGTTGCCGACGGAACCTGGTCAACGCTCGTTGAAGAGTGGTTCCCAGGCCGCGAGATGCCAACCGACTGGAAGCCAGGCAGCGCAGCTGTTGTGGTTGGAAAAGCTACGAAGTAACCCATGGATGCCTTCCAGCAGCTCCTTGACACCTTTTTCGACTGGAAAGCGATGGGGGAAGTTCTCCCCATCATGCTTACCGTCGGCCTGCCGAACACACTCCTCCTAGCGTTCCTTTCTGGAGTATTCGGCACGGTGTTGGGGATGCTGCTGGCGGTCATGGGCATCGCCCGAAACCCCATCCCCCGCTGGATCGCGCGCGCCTACACTGATGTGTTCCGCGGGCTTCCGGCCATCCTCACGATTCTGCTGATCGGTCTTGGGCTCGGCCCCATCGTGCGCGAGCTCACCGGCAGCACAAACCCGTATCCACTCGGCGTATTGGCCCTGTCGCTCATGGCCGCCGCATACATTGGCGAGATTTTCCGCTCCGGCATCCAGAGCGTTGATAAGGGCCAGCTAGAGGCGTCACGGGCCCTCGGCTTCAGCTACGGGTCGTCGATGCAGCTGGTGGTCATTCCCCAGGGCATCCGCCGCGTTCTTCCCGCGCTGGTGAACCAGTTCATCTCGCTTATCAAGGATTCCTCGCTCGTCTACATGCTTGGCCTGCTCGCCAGCCAGCGCGAGATCTTCCGCATCGGCAACGACGCCGCCGCGAACACCGGCAACCTGTCGCCGCTTGTGGCGGCTGGCATCATGTACCTCATCCTCACGATTCCGCTCACCCACCTGGTGAACTACATCGACAACCGACTTCGCAACGGCCGCGCCGAAAAGCCAACGCCCGACGACGCGGCAGCCGAAATCGGAAAAAAGGGCGCTAACAAGGGGGCCTCCGCGTGAGCGAACTCACCTCGGTCTCGCTGACCGCCAAAAACCTGCACCTGTCGTTTGGGCATAATCATGTGCTCCGTGGCATCGATCTGCACGTCGAGAGCGGCCGGACGGCCTCGGTCATCGGCCCCTCGGGCTCCGGAAAATCGACGCTGCTGCGCGTCATGAACCGACTCATCGAACCGGACCAGGGCGATATCTTGCTCGACGGCCGCTCGATTCTGGCCGATAATCCCAATGAGCTGCGTCAGCGCATCGGGATGGTCTTTCAGCACTTCAACCTGTTTCCGCATAAAACCGCGGTCGAGAACGTTGCGCTCGCGCTGCGAAAGCTCCGCAAGCTTTCCCGCGACGAGGCAAGGGCCCTCGCCCTTGAGAACCTCGATCGTGTTGGACTCAAGCACAAGGCCGACGCCCGGCCTGGCAACCTCTCTGGCGGCCAGCAGCAGCGCGTCGCGATTGCGCGCGCCCTCGCAATGGGCCCAGACATCATGTTTTTTGACGAGGCGACCTCTGCACTCGACCCTGAGCTGGTGAAGGGCGTGCTCGCGCTCATGGCAGACCTCGCTCAGTCTGGCATGACCATGGTTGTTGTGACGCACGAGATGGGCTTTGCCCGCAACGTCTCCGACACGGTCACGTTCATGGACGAGGGCGTTGTGGTCGAGTCCGGCCCACCTGCGCAGATGTTCGATGCGCCGACGAGCCCCCGCCTGAAGCAGTTCCTCTCAGACGTTCTGTAGCTCCCATCTGTTCGCCGCAAAGTCAGGTGAAATCTGCAGATTTGCCGGACTTTGCGGCGAACAGATTTGCGTTCGGCGAGGCATCAGGGCGACCTGTGGATAACGTTCACCCGGGTTTACGAACTCTGGCAGTGTGTGGGCATGAAACCATTCGACATCGTGAATGTGCCACTGACAGAAAACACCTTTACCGTTGCTGAGGGACGCTCCTCCGGTCTGACCAGACACCAGCTCCTGCATCCACGATTCCACCGGCCGTTCCACGGGCTCCGCTCATTGAGCGCAGGCGATGGCCTCTTCGAACGCTGCCGTCACTTTTCCCGAGCAATGCGACCCAACGAAGGGTTCAGCCACCAAACGGCGGCGATACTTTGGGGAATCCCGCTTCCAGTTGGGTACCGCGCTCAGGAGCATCCCCTCCACGTCAGGTCAGTGGCAACCGGCAGGGAACGTCGAGGCGCAGGAGTGATCGGACATCGAACCGGAGATGCGTCGGTCTTTCTTGTCACACTGGACCGGTTCCGCACCATTGATCCCATCAGTGTTTGGCTGACACTATCGGGCAGCCTCCCGCTCTACGATTTGGTTGCGGCGGCAGATTACCTCATCCAGTGTCCGGAATTTGTGGATGCCCGCGACCCAAGGCCGTACTGCTCAATCGAGCAGCTGACAGAACGGGTTCGCGGTTTTCGGGGTCATGGGAAGCGAAGGGCGACGGAAGCTCTTGCGCTTGCGCGGGTTGGCAGCGACTCACCAATGGAGTCGCTTCTTCGGCTGCGGATCACCGAGTTCGGGTTGCCAGAACCCGAACTTAACCAGGTGGTCTTCACTGCGGCCGGCCACCGAATCGGTCGGGTTGATCTGATCTATCGCCGCTGGCGCGTGATTGTTGAGTATGACGGCGACCAGCACCGAACGGATAAGGCCCAATACGAAAAGGACATCTATCGGGCTGAGGCTCTCGCCGAAGCGTCGTGGAACCTGCTGAGAGTTCGTTCCAACCACATTCTCGCCAATTTCGCCCCAACGGCCGCCCGCCTCCGCAGAGTCCTGGAGTCCGGCGGTTGGACTCCGTCATCTGTTCGCCGCAAAGTCCGGTGAAATCTGCAGATTTGCCGGACTTTGCGGCGAACAGATTACAAGGCGAGTGGGCTAGTAGGCCACAGTGAACCGGGCGCCGCTGTGCGCTGGCGACTCAATCTCGTCAACAAACGCGGTAGCGAAGTCTGCACCAGAGATGTTCGACTGGCCGTGTTCGTCAACAAGCAGAACATCGCCGCCGATTCGGAACGTTCCCGTCGCTTCGCCCTCTGCCCACGGTCCGAACCCGCCGGCAGGGCTCACAAAGAACCAGTCAAGGCCGGATGCGTCCGCCCGCAGATTCTCGAGTACGGCCTGCAGCTGCTTCGCCTCTGAAAGAATCTCGGCGGGAAAGTCTGGCCCGTCTGCAACGGCCGAGCCGCCTGGCTCGACCAGCAGCGAGCCGGCGCCACCGACAACACCAAGCCTGGCGCCGTGTTCCGTCGCGAGTCGAGCGAGCTCGGAAACCAGGTCAACAAGCTTGCCGTCCAACTCACCTCGGGGAGACAGCGTCTCAACCACAACATCCGCGCCGTCGACCGCAGAGCGCAAGACCTCTGGGTCAAGCAGCGAGCCTGTCACGTAGGTGACGCCAGCAACTGGCTCCGTTGGCGCGTTGCGGCTATACGACGTGACAGCATGCCCGCGTCGGGCGGCCTCCGCCACGATGTGCTTTCCTGCGTAGCCGGTTCCACCAAGTACGGTGATGTTCGTCATATGAGCTCCTTCGTCAGATTTGGGGGCTGGATGCCCTGGTCGAGCGACGCTGTCCAAAAAGTTGGCCCTCCGCGCTTCCATTACTCACTATAAGAGAGTTACAATTTATTCGGAAGTAGGCACTTTGAAGTGCGTAACATACAGACCCAGCGCACCCAGCGTCCGCTGGCCTCAACAACCGGCAAGGCGCCGCACCCACCCGCTTCCACAAGCATCCAGGAGTTGTCATGTCACAAGCCGCCGTATGGAACCCATACGTTCGAGACTGCCCAACCCGCCAGGTCCTTGACCGCATTGGCGATCGCTGGACGGTACTCGTTGTTGGCACCCTTGCAGACGGACCGCTGCGCTACTCAGAAATCGCCGAACGCGTCGACGGGGTCTCGCAGAAAATGCTCACCCAGACGCTGCGCGCGCTCGAACGAGACGGCCTCGTGACACGCACCATGTTTCCGCAGATCCCCCCGAGGGTTGAGTATGAGCTCACTGAGGAGGGCCGCAGCCTTGGTGAGCCGCTGGCCGTCCTCGAACACTGGGCAACCACGCATATCGAGACCATCCTCAGGGCACGAGAATCCTACGATGCAACGTCTCGTCCGGTAGGCCAGTCGACATCCTGACCTGCACACAGAACCTGGCCTTGCGCATTGCGCAGCTGGCAAGATGGACACAGGGGGGTTCATGAGAGTCATTACGGTCGACGATTACACGCTGATCGCGCACGAAGCCGGCGAGCGGGCAACCCCAACCTTCATCATCGTGCACGGCATCGGCATGGCGGCACGCTACTACGACGACCTCATCGAACACCTGTCGCCGCTCGGCCATGTCATAGCGCTTGACCTTCCCGGCTTTGGCGATTCCCCCGAGCCTGCGGATGCCCTCAGCATCGAAGAAAGCGGGCAGCTGCTTGCCCTTCACCTTGAGAGGTTGGGCGTGACCCAGCCCATCCTCATTGGACACTCGATGGGAACCCAGATCGTGGCAGAGGCAGCCGCTTTTCGACCCGAACTTTTCCGCCACGTTGTGCTGGTCGCGCCAACAATCAACCCGGCAGAGCACAGCGTTAGGAAGCAGGCGCTTCGCATCATCCAGGATTCGTCAACGTCGACACCAAAGGTGCTGTTTGGCGGGTTCTACTACTACGTCAGAACCGGCCCACGCTGGTACATCAAGAAGCTGCGCACCATGATGGCGCACAACATGGTTGGTGTGCTCCCCCGAGTGCGGGCGACTACCCTCATTGTGCGAGGGAGTAAGGACCGCGTCAGCCCACGGGACTGGTGCCAGCGCGTGCAACACCTCGTGAGGGACAGCGTCCTCGTTGAGGTACCCGGCAGGGGCCATGAGACGATGGTCGAGTGCGCGGAAGGCGTCACAAAAGCGATCACCGTGCATATTCTCCCAAGCGTGCGGTCGGCGGCAGAGGCCGACGCTGCTGCCGCGGAGAATGGTTCGCACGACGGTCCGGCATGAGCCTCGGCTCCCAGCTGCGAGCCATCGCTCGACACTTACCGCTCACGCTCGCCGATTTTGGCTACGCAACCCTGCGCCAACTCGCGACATTCCTGCTCCCAAAGAACCCCAACAGCTACCGCTCAGGCGACCAAAGCAAACCCTTAATTGTGTTGGTGCCCGGCGTCTACGAAACTTGGCGAATGATGCAGCCGATTGCCAAGGATCTCCACGCCGCAGGTTACCGCATCAGCACGGTGACGGGGCTCGGCATCAACCGGCGACCCATCGCGGCTGGCGCCGACCTCCTCGCCGCGCATCTTGATGCCGTCGGGGGTACGCCCATCATTCTTGTTGCCCACAGCAAGGGCGGCCTGATGTCCAAGCGAGTGCTCGCGGCGGGATCCCACCCGAACGTGCTCGGCGCAATTTGCGTAGCAACCCCGTTTGCAGGCTCAGAATACGCGCGCTTCGTGCGCACGCCAGCAGTGCGCGAGTTTCTCCCCGATAACCCAACCCTGCTTGACCTCACCAAAGAGGTGACCGCAAACACCAAGATCACCTCAATCGTGCCAAGCCTCGATCCCAACATCCCCTCAACTGCCGCCCTCGACGGGGCAAAGAACATCGTTGTTCCCGCACGGGGACATTTTCTTGTCCTCCGGCACGGGGCTACCCTGATCGCAGTCCGCTCGGCAGTGGATGCCCTGGCAGCGACCGCGCTGTAACCAGGGGCAGCCTGCGGCTATGGTTGAGCCAATCACGAAAGGGAGCCGATGAGCAACTCCGAACGCCTCAGCTTTGCCTCCGTCACCGATCTGGCGGCGTGGATCGCCGGTGCCGAGGTGACGTCACGGGAGGTCACCGAGCATTTCATTGCCCGCATCGAGGCGCTCAACCCAAGGCTCAACGCGTTCAAACGCATCCTCAGCGCCGAGGCGAGGGCAGAGGCAGACGCCCGCGACGCGCTCCAAGCATCCGGCGCCCAGCTCGGCCCGCTTCACGGCGTGCCCATCGCGATCAAAGACGAGAACGACGTGGAAGGAACCCCGACAACGTACGGCGGCGCAGCCTCCACCGTGATCGCATCGAGGGACAGCGAGGTCGTGCGCCGGTTGCGCCAAGCTGGCGCGGTCATCATCGGCAAAACGCTAATGCCCGAGTTTGGCATCTGGCCCTACACCGAGACGGAAGCGAACGGCATCACTCGCAATCCGTGGGACGTGACGCGCTCGCCAGCCGGATCAAGCGGCGGAACCGCCGCAGCTGTTGCCGCAGGGATGGTCCCTGCTGGCATTGGTGGGGACGGCGGAGGTTCCATCAGACTTCCCTCGGCGGCGTGTGGGCTCTTCGGCCTCAAGCCACAACGGGGCCGAGTGAGCGCAGCGCCAAATGCCGCGCTGTGGCGATCACTTGGCACGATCGGGCCACTCACCAGAACGGTTGCCGATGCGGCGCTCATCTACGATGTGATCGCGGGCACAACACCGACAGACGCCTACCACGCAACACCGTGGGATGCTCCGCTGCTGGATGCCCTGACAACAAACCCGGGGAGCCTTCGCATCCTGGTCGCATCGGATAACCCAAACGGCGGGCCGGCGGCCGACGCCGAGACGCTCGCAGCACTCGAGGCAACTGCCCAGACGCTCGCAGCCCTCGGCCACATCGTTTCGCACGGCACACTTCCCAAAGCCTCAACCGCGCTGCCGTTCCTGTTCCAAGTTGCCGGAGGAGTGCTCGACGAGGCCAAACGGGTTGATCATCCCGAACGGTTGGAGGGCCGAACCAAGGCAATGGTGCGCGTGGCAACGATCACCAAGCCTTGGGCTGCATGGGCGGAGCGGGCAGGGGCGGCGGCATCCACCACCATCAACACCGTATTCGAGGAGTATGACCTGGTACTCACGCCGACCGCGACGACGCCGGCGGTGCGGGCTGGTCAGCTCTCAGGCGTTGGGTTCGTCAGGGCCTCGCTCAAGGCGACACCGGCAGCGTCCTTCACCAGCATCTGGAACCTGTGCGGCAATCCTGCAGCGGCTCTCCCCTCTGGCCGAAGCGCCGATGGCCTCCCGCTGAGCGTTCAAATCATTGGGAGAGCGGGCGGAGAAGCAACAATCATGGCGGTGTCGGCTCAGCTTGAGCGGGTACGCCCGTGGGCAGAATTTCGACCAACCCTGTAAGCGATTGAGCAAGGGCAGCCGCCCCGTTCCCACAGGAAACGGGGCGGCGTAGCCAATCGACTAGACGTCGAACCTCTGACCCTCAGGTTTTGGTGGCAGCACGGCGAAGATAATGGTCGCAATGCTTCCAAGCGACGGAAGCAGCGTGAGTAGACCAAGCGCTCCAGGCAAGTTTGCGTCGTGCAGTCGACGCCACAGCATGGCGTAGTACGGCACAAGCATCGCGAGACCAATCACGGCCATGAGCCCGAGGCCTACAAAGATCATGGTTGCGGCAGGGGCGTAGTTGATGATTCCGCTGCCGGTCTCAACGTATACTTCCTCGCCGGTCCCTGAGTCGTAGCCCATCAATGTCCTCACCGGGTTATCTGCGGCATACACTGCCCCAACCACAATGCCTGCGGTCATCAGAATGGTCGGGATGAGGTACACAAGGAAACTAAAGAGGGCGACCCACCAGTACTCTGAACGCGACGACCGACCGGTGAAGGTGGCGTACTTCTTAAAGAATCGACTCACAGCCTGCCCGAACGTTGCGCCGTAGAGGGGAAGCCGCAGGTCACCAGGGGTTGCGGCGCCAACTGGCGCTGCCGAAAACTCGGGGTTAAACTGCGGTGCTGACGGATACGTCATATTGGTTCTTTCTGTGTGAGGTGCGGTTGCCGATCGGCCAAGGAGGCTCCCAAAACAGCGGCGCTGGACGGGGTATCTGCTTCTCCCGAAAAACAATCATACGGGACATGGATTTGCCCTACTAACTGGGAAAAAAGTAAAAAAGTACGCTATTTTCGCGCCCCTGAACGACCGAAGCGCCCCGATGTACATCCCGGCAGCGTGCCGCTCGATACTGAGCAGCCAACACAAATCAGTTTTTGGGCACTCGTTACGCTATCGCCCTCAGCAGAATCCCGCGCAAACTCAGCATGATTCCGGCGCAGAAACGGTAGACTTTACCCCGTTTGGCGTTGGTTGTTGCATCACGTCGGATGAGACACCACGCCACCCGAAGGAGCCCACAACGTATGAACACCGTTCCAGAGTCAGCCACCCCCTTTCAGGTTGATCTCCGCGGCGTTGTCGACCTACTCAGCCGACACATTTACTCAAGCCCGCGAGTGTTCCTGCGCGAGCTCCTACAAAACGGCAGGGATGCGGTTTCGGCCCGCCGCCGAGAATTCGCGGACGCCCCGGTCGGCGTTGTACAGATCGTTCCAGCCGGACTTGCCGACGGCACCAATGACTTCGTGTTTCGCGATAACGGCGTTGGCCTCACCGCGACAGAGGCGTCCGAGTTGTTAGCCACGGTCGGCCGCAGCTCAAAACGCGACGACATGCTCAGCATGAACCGCGACGACTACCTCGGCCAGTTCGGAATTGGCCTACTGAGCTGCTTCATGGTTGCCGACACCATCACGGTTCGCAGCCGATCGGCCCGCGGTGGCGCGCCGATCGAGTGGAAAGGCAACACAAACGGCACCTTCACCATTCGCGAACTCAACGACGCTGAGTCGGCGAACCTCCCCATTGGCACCGAAATCTCACTCAACCCACGCGACGGAGACTCTGACCTGCTGACGCCCTCGTCGGTACTGAAGCTTGCCGCGCTCTACGGCCGCTACCTCGACCTTGCCGTTGAAGTTGCGCAGCCGGCTACCGAGACCCCACCAACGGATTCGACGCCAGACGGCGTCCGCTGGGTGACGGTCAACGAAGACCCGATCTTCAGTAAGCCCTTTGATAAGCCGGGCGACGAGTTACTGGCTTTGGGGGAGAAGCTCCTCGGCCAACGCCCGTTCGATGCGATTGAAGTTGTTGTGCCATCAACAGGGACCCGCGGAACCGCGTTTGTGCTGCCGTTCAGCCCCCGCCCCGGAAGCCGCCAATCCCACAGGGCCTACCTCGGCGGAATGCTCCTGAGCGAAACCGTCGACGACCTCCTGCCAGACTGGGCGTTCTTCGTGCGCGTGGTCATCGACACCACTGGGCTCAACCCAACCGCATCCCGCGAGCAATTCATCGCAAGCAGCGAGCTCGAAGAGACCCGCGAAGCCATTGGGGCCGCCGTTCGTCGCTGGATCATGCTGCTGTCTGCAACCAAACCGCACCTGCTGCAAGAGTTCATCCAAATTCACTCGCTCGGCCTCAAATCCCTCGCCGTACACGATGACGAACTCGCAGAGGCCGTCGTCAACTGGCTCACGATCGAGACCTCACTCGGTCACATGACTATCAATGACTACCTCAACTCCTACGGCTCGCTTCGCTACACAGGAACGGTCGACGAGTTCCGACAGCTGGCACCCATCGCATCAACTGACGCCCCAATCGTGAATGGCGGCTACATCTACGAGAGCGAACTCTTCGCGAGGCTTCCTCAGTTTATGGATGGCGTTCACACCGAACAGGTCACGGTTGCTGATGAGCTCGATAACCTCGACGTCCCTCCGCTCGACGACCGCGACGCTGTTGTTGCCCTCGAAGCAAAAGCGACTGACGTGCTCTCCGCCGTTGACTGCCGCGTCTCGGTCCGCAGCTTCCACCCCTCAGACCTCTCGTCCCTGTACGTGGCTGACCCAGCCGTGCTCCGCCGGATGGAGCGCACAAAAGCTGCGACCATCGCCCCCGGCCTCTGGTCACAGGTTGTCACAACCGTTGACACGATCTTCACCGCTCAGGCAGGCGAAGATGCCAGCGCCGCCGCCCAAGCGCAACTGTGCCTCAACTGGAACAGCCCGCTTGTTCGCAAGCTCGCAGAGCTGAGTGATTCCGTTGTCTTCGCGCGCAGCATCCAGCTGCTGTATGTACAGGCCCTGCTTGCAGGTCATCGCCCCCTCAGCGCCGCGGACCGCGTCATGCTGAGCCAATCGATGACCGACCTTATCCAACTGAGTGTCGGCCTTGACTGGTCCGACCCCGCCGAAGGAGACTTCTCATGACAGACGCAACCCCCACGTTTGACGCAAAAGGCACAGAGTTCCTTCAGCGCATCGACCACATGATGTGTGGGCCGGAAGAACGCGAGATCATCGCGGAAACCATCCGCTACGCCGAAGAAACCGGCGACGAACGGCTCGCCTACGAGGCCCGCATGCGCCTCACCCAGTCGGCGCATATGACTGGCGACACCGACGCCATGCTCAGCTCGTTCGGATGGTGCGTTGGCAAGCACGACAGCGACCCAGCCAAATTCCCGCTCGATTCAGGCGCAGGCAGCCTCCTCTTCCAATACAAATGGATGGCCGGCCGCCTCACCACCAACCCACTGTTTTCGCTTGAGCAGGTTGCCGGTATCCATGACGACATGGCTCGGCGCTACCGCGAGGCAGGGGCAACCCAGAGCGGTGTGCTGCAATCGAAGTTTTCGACCGCGATGGTCACTGGCCGACTTGATGAGGCCCGCGCCTACATGGACGAGCGCAACCTCACCGACGAAGACGACTACAGCCACTGCGAGGCATGCGTTCGCAACGAGGACGCATATTTCTTCCAGGTAACCGGCGACGCGGCAAAAGCCATCCGCCTCTACGACGAGATCTTCGAACAGGGGCTCAGCTGCGGCGAGGAGCCCGAAACCAGCGAGGCAGAGGCCCTGCTGCCCTACCTTCGCGCCGGCCGCTTTGACGACGCACGGGCCGCCCACCTTCGCAGCTACCGAGTCGCCAAAAACAATCAGGACGGCTTTGGGATTATTGCCGACCACCTCGTCTTCTGCGCCATCACCGGCAACGAGGCGCGAGGACTCAACATGCTTGAGCGCCACCTCCGCGGCATCGCAAAAGACCCGGTCAACCGTTCCGGCCACTTCACGGGGCTGCTCGCAATTGGTGTCCTCCTGGATGCGGTTGTCGCTGCGGGGTTTAGCGATCAGATCGTGCGCGGCTCAGAAAGCAACGCGCTCACGCCGGTTCTCGGCTCACCGGCACTCGGCGACGACGGCGCCCAAAGGCCCCGCACCGCTGCCGAACTCTCAGCCGTGGCCTGGGCAGCGGCAGAAGCACTCGCGGAGCAATTCAATGCCAGAAACGGCAACGACTACTTCAGCCAGCGCATCACCAAGGCGCACGCACTTGCCGGCGAGCGATACGCGGTTCCCGTCGAATCCGTGGCGTTTCGCACGCCGGAGCCGGAGGTTGCCGAGCCAACAACGGCCGAAGAATGGTGCGAGCGCGCCATCGTACTCCTTATGGCAGGTGACGCCGTCGGGGCGAAGGCCGCGATCGATGCAGGACTCCGCCTCCCCATCGATTCAAAACGAGCTTCACTGCTTGGTATCGCCATCCGCGTCTATCAGCAGCTTGGCCAGCCAGAGGCCGCAGAAGAATCGCATGTGCAGCGACTCGCCGAGCTTCGCGCATCCGGACGCACCGCAACGGCCGACCTCGAACAACGGCTCGGCATGATGCTGTACGAAGATCACAACCCCATCCGATTTGGCATCCTCCGCGATGAGCTCGAACGAAGCCGAAGCGGCGAGGAAGACGACGACGTTGTGGTCGAGCTCCTGCTCACGACCGCCGAGGCGGCCCTCGGCAACGTGGATGCCACCAACGGCGAACTTGTTGAATGGGCCAAAGAGCTTGTCAGCGAAGCCGTAACCCGAACGACCGTCTCAGATCCGCACGAGATCCAGCCATCGGCGCGGCTCCTGCTCGCCCACACGCTGCTTGGTCTTGGCCGGATGGACGAGGCCATCGTTGAGCTCGACGCGCTTGTCACCCCGGATAACCGGCCGCGCGTGCGCATCCCGGCGCTCACCATCAGGGCCCAGATTTTCGGGGCAACTAACGACTATGACGCTGGCACAGCGCTTGCCGAAGAGCTTGTGGCTCTCCAGGCATCCCTCGGCAACAGGGCTGGCACCATCTCGTCGAGCGTGCTCTCTGCCGCCCTGTTGAGTGATGCCAACCGAGACGATGAGGCCGCGCGCCGCATCCGCTACGCCATTACTCAGGCAGAACTGTCCGAATCCGCCGGCATCACCGAGCTGACCGTCATGCTCGGACGCTACCTGCACTACGCAGGCGAGTCGGACGCCGCGCTCGAAAAGCTCGACGAAGCGTACCGCACCATGCTCGACGAGGGAGCAGAACCGGCAGTCCTCGCTGACATCCTCTACGTCATGGGCGAAGCCGCACGCGTGATCGGCGAAAATGGCATGGCCTATGGCGCGTGGAACTCCGCAATCGAGCACGCAACTCAGGCGGACGAGCACCTGCTCGCAATGCGGTCTGGGCTTGCCCTTGGCACGCTCCTCATCCAGTTCAACGATGAGGATGCCATCGACGTGTTCGAGACGGCACTCACCGCCGCCCGCGCGCTTGATAACCCGCAGCCGGTCATCATGGCGCTGCAGCGCTTCGGCGCGGCCAAAGCCCACTTCGAGGATGCCACCGGAATCGCGACCATCGACGAGGCCCTCGCCCTCGCCGCCGACATGCAATCGCCGTGGCTGCTCGCCGACCTCACCGACAGCCGAGCACGCGCCCTCCACTCACTCAAGCGCATTGACGAGGCTATGAGCGCCGCCCTTCAGGCCGCGGACGGCTACGCGGCGTCGCAGGACGAAGTATCCGCCTCGCTCTCCGAGTTGTTTGTTGGCCGGTTGCTTGTTGAGCAGAGTCGACATGACGAAGCGGTGCCCTTCTACGAGTCGGCGCTTGAGCGTATGCCGTCGGAGTCTCCTCAGTGGACCACAATGGCCCTCGAGCTGGCAGAGGTCTTCGAGGCGCTCAACCGCCACGACGAGGCAGCTGCCCAGCGCGCGGCAGCAGACGCACCTCCGGCCGACCTCGACTAATCAGGAGCAGCCACCGGCAATCTATTCGCCCCGTCTTCCGATCCTTCGGCTCGAAGCTCGGACGATGGGGCGAATGACGAGGTTGGGGGCGCTCTCCTAGTTCTCGGTTTTGATGCCAAGCTGTTGCGCAAACAGGGCGGCAAGCTCGGCGACCTGGAAGCTATTCATCGTGGCACCTTTGAGCCCCTCAAGACCGTGCAATTCCCGCATTTCGAGGCCACGGAGATCGGCATGTTCAAGTGTTGCCCTCGTGACGTCGAGTGTCTTTGCCTGGGTCTCAACAAACGACAGGCGAGTGACGGATGCGCCGCCTAGGTCGATCTCGTCGATGCTGCAATTGGTAAACAATACGTCTTTTAACACCGCACCGCGCAGGTTGAGAAACCCAATCTTGCAGTTCGTGAACTGCACCGACTGCCAATTCGCCTCGTAGAACTCGGCGTTGCCAAGGCGCGAGTCTCGCAGCTCAACGTCGCGAAAACGTGACCGAGGAGCCTGAAGGATTGGGGCGTTGAGCCTACGGAGCGCAACCTCCACAAACGCGGCGCCACGTAACCCAACCTCGTTGGCGCTCACATCGTCGAACTCGCACTCGCTGAAGGTGACCCCCGCAAGGTCTGCACCATCGATTGTGGCACCCTCGTAGCGCTCGCCCTCCTGCCGATCGTGAGCCCGAACCTCGGCGAGATCGCGGTCTTCAAGATTGACGAGGCGAATGGGGTCGAGGCGCGGGGGTTGTGTGCTGAGCTTGGCCATCGGAGAGGGGCCTTTCATCAAGATCAATGGGGGCGACTCCACCATAAGGCACACCGCAGACATCCGCTCAGCCTCGACTGATAGGCTGGCGTCACATGCTTCTACTCAAACTCATTTAGCTTCCCACCCTTCGCAGAGCTCTGTCTCGCGAGGGGTTTTTTATTGCTATCGGAGTTCTGCCCATAAGGCCCCGCCGCGCAGCGCATTGTCGCCAAACCGCGCCGAGAACGGCCGCGCGAGCCAGTGGGAGTGTGATCGGAATTGGATACGAAATCGAAAGTGAACCCTGTGAATAAAAAAATAGCGATCATCGGCGCAGGCCCTAGCGGCATGGCCCAGCTCAGAGCCTTCGAATCGGCCGAGCGCAACGGACACGACATCCCAGAGATCGTCTGCTTCGAAAAGCAAGATGACTGGGGCGGCCAGTGGAATTACACCTGGATGACCGGCCTCGACAGCAACGGCGAGCCCGTGCACTCGAGCATGTACCGCAACCTCTGGTCAAACGGCCCAAAAGAGGCCCTCGAATTTGCCGACTACACCTTTGACGAGCACTTTGGCCAACCCATCTCATCTTACCCACCCCGCGAGGTGCTTTGGGACTACATTAACGGCCGCGTTCGCAACAGCAACGTCCGCAAATACGTGCGCTTCAACACCGTCGTTCGCTGGGTTGAGTTCGACGAAAACACCAAACTGTTTACCGTCACGAGCAACGACCTCGCTGGCGGCGAAACGGTAGTTGAGCAATTTGACGACGTCATTGTGAGCACCGGCCACTTCTCGTTCCCACAGCTGCCATCGTTTGAGGGGCTCGAGACGTTCCCTGGGCTCCTGAGCCACGCCCACGATTTCCGCGGAGCCGAAGGCCTCCGTGATCAGAACGTGCTCCTCATCGGTTCAAGCTATTCGGCCGAAGATATCGGAATCCAGGCGCACAAGATGGGCGCACGCTCGGTGACACTGAGCTATCGCACCGCGCCAATGGGGCTCGACTGGCCAGATGGCATGGAAGAACTGCCAATCGTCGAGCGCTTTGAAGGGTCAACAGCATACTTTTCAGACGGATCGGTGCGCGAGTTTGACGCGGTCATTCTCTGCACTGGATACCTCCACAAATACCCGTTCTTGCCTGCGGAGCTCTCGCTCGACTCACCAAACTCCGTCTACCCCGACGGCCTATACAAGGGAGTCGTCTGGCAGCAAAATCCCCACCTGTTCTATCTTGGGGCGCAGGACCAATGGTTCACGTTTAACATGTTTGACGCCCAGGCCTGGTTTGTGCGCGACGTCATCATGGGCAAGGTCGCGTTGCCGTCAGTCGACGTCAGGCAGGCAGATATTGATGCCTGGCGCGAGCGCTACAACGGCATCCCAACCGCCGCCGACGAGGTCCGCTTCCAGGCCGACTACATCCGCGACCTCATTGTCGCCACCGACTACCCAATGTTTGATCTTGACCGAGTGGTCGACATCTTCTTGGCCTGGAAAAAAGACAAGGTCAGCAACATCCTTGGCTACCGCGACGGCTCATACCAGTCAGTCATGACGGGCACCATCGCGGTTCAGCATCACACGCCCTGGATTGAGGAATTCGACGACAGCCTTGAGCGTTACCTGTCGGAACCGGCAGCAACGCCGTCATAAGCCCGCTCGATTGCGCGTTGTGCGCCCTCCACTTCGGGGCGCGCAGCGCGCAATCAACCAATACCGCTTAGCGCTTTGGCAACAGCCCTTTCACATAGGCCGCCTGGCCGGCATGCTGAAGATCATCGGCGATAACGCTCACGAGCCGAACCCCGAGCGTTACTGGCGGGTCCCAACGGGTGTCAACAACCTGGTCGAAGGCAGACGCCTTCAGCCCGGAAACATAGGCGACCGTTCGCTCGTTCACCTCGGCGTGATAGCCGGCCAACTGCTCGGCGGTCAGATCACGCACAAGTTCAACCTCGTCGCTTGTCATCCCGTAACCGGTCTCTTCGTCAGTAAAGGGGAGCCCAAAACGCTTCGCCCACCCTGCAGCTGTCCACACCTGCTCCGTTCCGGCGGCGTCGGCAACATGGGAATCCTGCACTCGAGTGAGATGCCATATCAACCAGGCGATGCTATTGCCGGTGCCTGCTGGCCGAACCGCGAGCTCGTTCGAGTCGAGCCGATTGACGGTGTGCTCAACAACCTCGCGGATTCGGTTGAACGAGTCCACAAGAAGTTCGGATGCTGCGGTCATAATGAACGGTTCCTTCCGTTGGCGACTGGCGGCCGTCAACCGTCGCGACCGCCCCTCCTGTAGTTCACTCGGTCACGCCCCGCGTGTCAAGTGATCCGACAGGTTGCCGCGACAGGACCAGAAAAGCCATCAGATGAACACCTTTTTGATAATGTTGGCCACAGAGGTCGGATGTATATACTCGGCTGAGCTCAACAAATCCAAGGCGCACACTGACGTGCGTCGCAGAGGTGGAGAAGACCGTGAACGACAGCAACCCTGAACATCCATTTGTCATCGACTCGCACCAGCATGTCTGGGACCTCGCGCGGGCGCCCTACGCCTGGCCGACCGCAGAGCAACCCGAAATCTTTCGGACGATTGAGCACGGCGAAATCGCACCAACCCTGCAACGCCTCGGAATCGGCGGCACCGTCCTGGTGCAGGCAAACGACAGCGATCAAGATACCGACCTCATGCTCGAAGTTGCCGCTCGGGTGCCGCAGATTCTTGGTGTCGTTGGCTACGTGCCACTGCACGACCCTCAAACGGCGGCCGCACGCCTGAGCGAGCTTCGCAAGAACCCAGCAATCGTTGGTATTCGCAACCTCATCCACGACCGAAGCGACCCAGAATGGCTCCTGCGCGACGACGTCAGCGAGGGTATCTCGCTCATCGCGGATGCAGGGCTGCCGCTCGATATTCCGGCGGAAACACCAGCCCATCTCGAGCAGATCGATGCCATCGCGGCCCGGCATCCAGAGCTCACTCTGGTGATTGATCACCTTGGCAAGCCGCCCATCAAGGGCAAATCCTCCGAATCCTGGAACGAGCGCATCAATAGGGTGGCACAACACCCGAGGGTGTTCGCAAAGATCTCAGGCCTCTACCCAAGCGTTGGCAATCTCACGCAATGGACCCCAGAAGACCTGCGCCCCTTCACGGATCACGCCGTCTCGGCATTCGGCGCGGCCCGACTCATGTACGGAAGTGACTGGCCGGTTTCAATCCTTGCCGGCGGATACGACGCCGTCTGGAACGGGATCACACACGTACTCTCCGGGCTCAGCCACAAAGAACAGTCCAGCATCCTCTCGGGGACCGCGACTGAGGTCTACGGCCTCAACCGGGCTATTGGGGCCGGCAACGTGGAAACGCCCTCACACTAGGACTGTGACTGCCGCAGCCAGTCGGATACTCGCGCGTCGTCGATCTCATCGGCCGACGCGTACTTTATCGTCGCCATTCGCGGGCCGGCCACGAGCGTGTCAGAGCTATCTGTGATGGGCGACGCATTCCAAATCATGAACGTCACGTACTTTGGATACGGTTTGAACCCGGCAACTGGCGTTTTCCCGTCAAGCCAGACAGGATGCCCGTGCCAGACCTGCCCAACGGCCGAATCAAGCGCCGCATCAAGAAGCCCTCTGAGGCGTTCGGAAATTTCGCGCTGCGGGCTATCGAGGCCCACGATGAACTCGTCAAGATTCGGCATCAGAATCCTTTCACTGGCAGAAATCGGTGCTCCCAATGTAGTCCCGTTTGGCCCCGTGCGGGAGTCGACGCCCTTGAACGACGGGCAGGTCTCGCGCCGCGCCGCGCATCCGTTCGCCACTCGTTGCGAAAAATCGCCCAAAATATCGCAACGAGGGGCGAACGGATGACGGGGTCATGGGGCGAATCGATCCGGGCTGGAACGGGAGTAGGTCAACCGGGGGCAGGCGAGCGCAGTCGGCCAGGCAGGCAGGCAGACCAGACCGTCAGCCAGCCAACCAACATGCCAGCTGTCAGCCAACCAACAGGCCAACAGTCCCGACCATCAGCCAACCAACCAAGCAGCAGGCCCGACCGTTAGCAACCCCAAGCCGAGCCACGCCAAGCCACCCCAAGCCAAGCGCTACTACGCCGTTGACCGAGCGATAAATTGCGGAGCCAAGCGCTCGCTTTGCACTTCTTCTTTGTCGAGCAGCGCAAGTAACTTCTCAAACCCCAAGCGCCCCATCTCGACCATCGGCGAACGCACGGTTGTCAGGTTCACTGCCTCGGCAATTGGGGTGTCGTTGTATCCAACAACCGCGATGTCATCCGGCACGGAAATTCCGAGTGTTTGGAGAGCCCCGATTGCGCCAATTGCGGCGAAGTCGTTGACCGCAAACACCGCTTCCGGCCGCGAAGGTCCTGCAAGGATTTCGGCGATGGCCCGCTGCCCGGCCGGCGCGTCAAAACCCGTGTAGTGGATATCAACATCCGTTGCCCCGATGCCGTGCCCGGCAAGCACCTCAAGGAATCCGCCAACGCGGTCGAGGGTTGTTGAGGCGTATTCGGCACCGGCAATAACCGCAAAGCGGCGGCGGCCGGTCGATAGGAGGTGTTCGGCGGCGAGGCGACCGCCGGCCTCGTCGTCGCAGGTCACCGAGACGTGACCTGCGCGGCGTCGCGAGACGAGTGTGAGCGGCACCCCTCGCGCGGCGAGCTCATCGAGGTAGGGAGATTCTTGGTGGGCATCACCAAAGATGAGCCCGTCAACGCGGCGAGCGAGCAGGGACTCAGTGCGCAGCCGCTGGCGGATGGGGTCGTCGAGCGAGTTCGCAACAACAGTCACCCGCCCGCGCGCCTCTGCCGCGGCATCGATTCCCTCGTAGATGGTCGCGAGTACATAGTCTTGTAGCCGTGGAACGATGACGCCAACGAGGTCGGAGCGGGAGGTGCGGAGGGATGCCGCGTGCGGGTTCCGCGCATAGCCTCGCTGACGCGCGAGCTCCTGGATGCGGCGAATCGTTTCGGGCGAGGCCCACTTGGCTTCGGTTCCCGGTTCGGCGTTGATCACGCGCGAAACGGTTGAGACGTTGAGCCCCAGTTCACCCGCGAGGGTTTTGAGGGTGACGGGCTCGGCGACGTCCATGTGTTGCTCCAATTCTCTGCGGCACAGGCAACAGACCTGATAGTCGTGTTGCGTGAACGACATCCCTTGACATAGTATCAACACACGCCGTTACACAAACGTTTGCGGCATACGTTTGCGTAACCGTTTCTTTCCCGGCTCACACAGCCGGATACCCCCAGCACAGACCAGTTGTACAAGGAAGTAGTAACGAAGTGGCCCATATCGAAGTTCTTGGCACCGGTGGCACCATTGCGTCCCGCTCACACGGGGCAGCAGGGGCCGTTGCCGAGGCAAGCGCAGCAGAGCTCATCACCGAGCTTGGCCGCGCGCACGCCATTTCGCACCGCGACCTCCTCACCCTCGGCAGCTACCAACTCACGCTGAAAGATCTCCGCGTCATCGCGGAAGGCGTGGCGGCATCCGTCAAGAACCCAGAGGTCGACGGAGTCGTTGTCACGCACGGCACCGATACCCTCGAAGAGACCGCCTTCCTGCTCGATCTCGTGCACAACTCGCCAAAGCCGGTTGTAGTGACGGGGGCGCAGCGCACGGCAGACTCCGACGCCCCCGACGGCCCAGGCAACATTGCCGAGGCCATCGCAGCAGCAGCCGACCCGAGCATGCGCGACCTTGGGGCGCTCATCTCGTTCAGTGGCACCGTCCGCACAGCCCGCGGCGCACGCAAGAGCCACACCGTGGCCGCCGCCCCGTTCACGGGCGGAACCGAAGTTGCGCACTTCGCCGGCGGGCAGCTCGTGCCAACGGCATCCATCATCCACCGCGCGCCCCTCGATGCTCCAACCGACGCATTCGATCACGCGGTTGTTGACGTGGTGAGCACCTACCCTGGCGCAGAACCATCGCTGCTTGCGGCGGCCCTCGACCGTTCGGATGCCGTTGTCATCGCAGGAACCGGGGTCGGCAACGCCGGGCCTGGCTTCGCGGAACTGGTCGCTACCTCGACCAAACCCATTGTGCTCTCGACCAGAGTGCCATGGGGGCCCGTCGTCCCAACGTACGGAAACGGCGGAGGTATCGACCTGGTCGCTGCCGGAGCGGTTCCGTCTGGCGATCTCAACCCCTACCAATCACGTATTCTCGCTGCTCTACTGGTTTCACAGGGATTTACCGGAGCAGACTTCGCCTGGCGCTTCGCCCGGCACCGCTAACAACGCAACAACTCTAGGAGGCAACATGTCAAAGAAGATTTATGTCAGCATCGGGATCGATGTCGACGCGGTTGGGGGCTGGCTCGGCTCCTACGGTGGAGAGGATTCCCCAGGCGACATTTCGCGCGGGCTCTTTGCCGGCGAGGTTGGGGTTCCTCGCCTACTCAAGCTCATGACCGATCGTGACCTGCCAACCACGTGGTTCTGGCCTGGCCACTCAATCGAGACGTTCCCAGAACAGTTTGACGCAACCGTCGCGGCCGGCCACGAAGTTGGCGTGCACGGGTACAGCCACGAAAATCCGCTCGCGATGACCCGCGAGCAGGAAACAGAGGTGCTCGACCACTGCATCGACCTGTTTGTCACCAAGACGGGCGTCAAACCAGAGGGCTACGTTGCCCCCTGGTGGGAGTTCTCGAACGTGACCAACGAGATCCTGCTTGAGCGCGGCTTCCTCTACGACCACTCGCTCATGCACAACGATTTCACCCCGTACCGCGTGCGCGTTGGCGACTCGTGGACAAAGATCGATTACAACGCCCCTCGCGCCGCCGATTGGATGAAGCCCCTCGTGCGCGGCGAAGAGACCGACCTCATCGAGATCCCAGCCAACTGGTACCTCGACGACCTGCCGCCCATGATGTTCATCAAGGGATCGGCAAACAGCCACGGGTTTGTGAGCCCGCGTGACATTGAGCAGATGTGGAAGGACCAGTTCGACTGGGTCTACCGCGAGATGGATTACGCGGTGTTCCCCATCACCATCCACCCCGATGTCTCGGGGCGCCCGCAGAACCTCCTCATGCTTGAGCGCTTGATTGAGCACATGAGCGGCCACGACGGCGTGGAGTTCGCAACGATGCAGCACATCGCCCACGATTTCAACCAGAGGTTCCCGCGCTAAGCCGCGGCCTCACTACTTCAAGGACTTTTTCTCATGAGCACACCTTCCGCGATGACGGACGCCCAAAAACAGCCAAAAACCCCTCCAACGGGAGGAAAAGTGGCCGCTTGGGACGTTCCCATCACCAAAAAGACCATCACCCAGGTTTCAGTTATTTGTTTCATCGCCTGGGTCGCCTCCGTCTACGATTACACCCTCTTCGGCACCCTCCTTCCCGTCATCGCCGCCGACTTTGGTTGGGATGCCGGCCAGGCCACCATGATCAACACGTTCGCCACGGTTGGCGTCTTTATCGTGTCGCTTGTGGTTGGCACCATCCTTGACCGCCTCGGGCGCAAGCGCGCGCTCATCCTGCTCATGATCGGCGGCGCGGTTGCCTCCGGTCTGACTGGAGCCGTCGTTGGCGCAGCGAGCCTCATCATCGTGCGCGCCTTCTCCGGCTTCTCGATGTCAGAGGAAGTGGTCAACGCCGTCTACCTCAACGAGATCTACAAGAAGGCAAAGAGCCGAGGCTTCATGTTCAGCCTCGTGCAGTCCGGCTGGCCGGTTGGCGCGCTGCTCTCGGCCGGGCTTTCGGCCATCCTGCTCCCGATCATTGGATGGCGTTGGAGCTTCGTCTTCGCCGCTGCCCTTTCGCTCATCGTTGTTGCACTCGCCGCCCGTCTGCCAGAGTCGCCAACGTTTGCCGCAATGCAGGAGGTGCGCCGCCGCCGCTCGGCAGGCGACATCGAGGGCGCGAACTCGCTCGCGTCCGAACATGACCTCGAAGAGGCAAGCCACTACAAGACCGGCCTCAAGGATGTCTTCACCAAAGACCTGCGGATGAACACCATCTGCCTCTCGCTCGCCTGGTTCTTCAACTGGGTGGCCATCCAGGTGTTCTCGGTGCTTGGCACAACCGTGCTCGTCGAGGCGAAGGCCGTCTCCTTTGACAACGCGCTCCTCATTCTTGTTGTGGCTAACGCCGTCGCCTTCCTCGGCTACCTCGTGCACGGCTGGGTCGGCGACCGCCTCGGCCGCAAGCTCACCGTTACCCTCGGCTGGGTACTCGGCGGCGTCTCCTCAATGGTGATGCTGTTTGGCCCTGCAGATGCTGGCTTTGTCATCACGTTCTACGCGATCACGCTGTTCTTCCTCACGGGGCCCTACGCGGCGCTGCTCTTCCACATGGGCGAGTCATTCCCCGCACACGTGCGCGGAATGGGCACCAACGTTGCGCACGTCATGGCACCGGTTGGCGGCATCGCCGGCTCGTTCTTCCTTGGTGCGTTCCTGCTCGCAGGAGTCGACATGATGTGGGCCGCGTTCTTCACCGGCTCGCTCGGGCTGTTCCTCTCCGGCATCTGCATGCTTGGCACGCGCACCACCAACCGCCTCGGCGACCACAAGAAAGCAAAGGAGCAGGCATGAGCCCGCAACCCTCAGCAGTCCAGCGCGACGATAACCTCGCCGGAAAAGTAGCCGTCATCTCGGGCGGGGCCAGCGGCATCGGCCAGGCCCTCGCGGTCGCATATGCTCGCGCCGGGGCGCACAGCGTCATCGGCTACTACGCCGGCGACCCCCACTCAAAGACCCAAACCGAAGAGCTGGTTGCTGCGGCCGGCGGGCGCTGCCTCACGGTTCCCGTCGACGTGCGCGACTACTCGCAGACCGAGGCGCTCGCCCAGGCAGCGATTGACACCTTCGGCCGGTTGGATATTGCGGTCGCCGCCGCAGGCATCCTTCGTCGCAACTCTCTCGCCGATATGACCGATGAGGCATGGGACGACATGATGGCCGTTGACCTCACCGGCGTGATGCGCGTGTTCCGGTCGTGCGCGGCACGAATGTCCGAGGGCGGCGCAATGGTCGCAACCTCTTCCATAGCCGGAGGGGTATATGGCTGGGAAGAGCACTCGCACTACGCCGCGGCGAAGTCTGGGCTGCTTGGGCTCTGCCGCTCTCTCGCCGTTGAGCTCGCGCCACAGGGCATCCGGGTGAACACCGTCATCCCGGGGCTCATCGAAAGCCCCCAGTCGCTCGACGCCAAGAACTCGCTTGGCAAAGAGGGGCTGGATGCGGCTGGCGCCGGAATCCCCCTCGGCCGAGTTGGCAACGTGGATGAGGCCGCGCGCGTGCTGCGCTTCCTCACGAGCGACGATTCTGCGTACATCACCGGCCAGGAGATCATCGTCGACGGCGGCCTCACGATTCGGTGGCCAAGCTAATGGGAGCGCTCGATCGTAAGGTCGCCGTCATCACTGGCTCGGCAAGCGGCATCGGCCAGGCAATCGCCGCGCTGTATGCTGCTGAGGGCGCAACGGTTGCGCTGCTCGACCTGTCGGTCGAACGCCTCGCCGAAACCGTCTCGCTGTGCGAGGCTGCGGGGGCGACGGTCTCCTCGCACGCGGTTGACGTGTCCGATTCCGAGTCGGTTCGTTTGGCAATGGATGCCGTGGTCACGGCCCACGGCGGCATCAACATCCTCGTGAACAGCGCCGGCATCCTCGACGAGACGCCGCTGCTTGAGATGTCGGAAGCGACCTTCGACCGGACCATCGCGGTTGACCTCAAGGGCATCTTCACAGCCTGCCGGTGGGCGGCGCCCGCGATGGTTGCTGGCGGGGGCGGGCGCATCATCAACATCGCCTCGCAGCTCGGTATCAAGGGTGGCGTTGGGCTCACGCACTACGCGGCGGCAAAGGCAGGGGTTATCGGCTTCACGAAGTCGCTCGCGCTTGAGCTTGCGCCGCACAACGTGCTGGCCAACGTAATTGCGCCCGGACCGATCTTTACGCCGCTCGTTGATGGCCTCTCGGACGATTGGAAGGCCGCGAAGCAGGCCGAACTCCCTCTCGGCCGGTTTGGCTACGCCAACGAGGTCGCGCCAACGGCCCTGCTGCTGGCGAGCGACCCCGGAGGTAACCTGTATACGGGCCAGACGCTCGGCCCAAACAGCGGCGACGTGATGCCCTAACCCGTTACTTCTGGAGGAACAATAATGTGTGGAGGATGCCCCGGAGGCGCCGTGATCTCGCCGTTGAGCGCGCACGTCACCCTTCGGGGCATCAAAGCGCAGGTGACGCGCGAGCTTTCCGCCCGCTGCTCGCCCCGCTTCCGCGTCGCCGTGTTTGGCGACTCCTGGGTCGTCACGGGTGCGACGGGCAGGCAGACGGTGTGTGCCTCGATTGAGGATGCTGCGCTTGCCGTCGTCTCGGGCGCGGGGGTGGTCACGCAGGGAAGTTGGGCGGTCTCGATGGAGGATTCTCACGGCCAATCACCGCGCATCCTGCGCATTCCCGACCCCAGCATCCTCACCCCTGCGGAACTCGTGGATTGCCTGCTCTGGTTTGCGGCAAACGAACCGGCTGCCCTGCACCCCGCCTAGCTACTTGGTGACGTCTGCCAACATCCGGTCGAGCGCAGCCTTATTTTGCCGCACAAAGACGGTCTCTCGCTCAACCTGTTGTTCGGCAGTAATGCGCTCAACCGCTGTTTCCTCAAGACACGTGGCATCGGCTACCGCCATGGCGATCTCTTTGGTGCGAAACTCGGCGATAGCTTCATCGCTCGGCGTGATGCCGTAGTTATCAAAGTCGATCGCGGCCGGAACAACTGCGGCAATGGCGACGGCCGAGGTTCCAGCGCCAAGCCCGGTACTCAGCGAAGACGTTTCGGCTGATGGCTCCTCGCTGGGTGCGACAAGTTCACCGTCTTCGCCTTCGGTATATCCGTACAGCTTTGCGTATTCCTCATTCATGAACTGACTTGCGTCGTAGGTTTCGACGAAGCCTGAGTATCCGGCTGAGGCCATACATGCCGACCACTCCGCAACGGCGGCCAATACGGCAGGCTCCGATTCAAGACCGTCGCTCACGGAATTCATCTTCTCGATGAGGTCTGCGTAGTCAACGTTGATGGTTGACTCTTGTACCTCTGGATACGCCTTTTTGCTGGCTTCGCTCTGGCACCCGGCCATTTCCCATCCGACAGCCCCATCCGAGTCTTCCATCGCCGCGAGCTGATCCTCCGTCGGCTGGGGACCATACATTGCCTCGTCGTAGGCAACACGCTCGGTTTCAGAGAGCGAGGCAACATACTCGGCGTTGGGGTCAAAATAGCCACTCTGGCTTTCAGACTGACGATCGACGGTGCTAATGCCGTAGCCATTGACTTCGGCCCATTTCACGGTGCCGTACCCGTCATACAGACCGTCGTCGCTGTAGCCTTCTTCGGTTTGAGGAGGCACCGGAATATATGAGAACCCCTCGGCCGTCATGCACTCAGCGATTAATTTTTCGTATTCGACTGACATTGCCTCATAGTCAAGATTTGCGTCGATCTCGTTGACTTTGTCCAGCGCCGCACGGTATTTGTCGAGCGGACTCCCGCCGGGAGTCGGGCCGGGGCTCGAGACGGAGTTGCTCTGGTCGGCACTGGATGTGCACCCTGCCAGCAACAAGCAGGCAACGGATACCGCGACCGCGACGGATGATCGGAACAAACGAGAATTCATACGATGGCGCCTTCCGGGGGGGGATCAAGGCCGCCATGCGTCAGCCCTGACATTGAACTGACCACGTTAGCGCACAACATAGATAGATCGCACACAAACTCACTTCGAGGCTAGAACCCGGTCGCGCATCCAACTCATCACCCCATCCCGCCCGCCACGCATCGAGTACCCGCAAATCGCCCTATACAGGCCAGTTTTTGGTCGATTTGCGGGCACTCGACGATGCTGCAGCAGGCAGGGCCGCAGCCGGCTCTGCCTGCTGTTTGACAGAATCTCCCTCCGAGCCAATAGCCGGGACATCTTGAAGTGATGAAGTGGCTGCGTGGCCCATACGGGTTCAACGCTCGCGGCGAGCCCAGACCTAGTCGACGAGGCCGCCGGAGAGTCCCTTCGCAAGCCATTTACGGGCAAGAATGCCGAAGATCACTGGCGGAAGGATACCGAGCGTGCTCGCAGCAAACATGGGGCCCCAGTCAACCTGAAACGCCCCAAAGTAGCCGGGGATCGTAGTTGGGAACGTGGATGCCGTCCGTTGCGTGAGCACAAACGCGTAGAAGAACTCGTTCCAGGTCAGGATGAAAACAAGCGTGGCCGTCGCAATCACGCCGGAGGCAGCCATCGGAAGAGAAACGCGCCGGAACACGCCCCACTCTGAGAGGCCATCCATGAGTCCTGCCTCTTCAACCTCGCCTGGGATGTCAAGGAAGAAGCCGTGCATCATCCATATTCCAAACGCGAGGTTGTAGACGATGTAGACGGCTATGATGCCAACGTACGTATCAACGAGGCCGATGCTCGACGCAAGCAGGTAAATGGGGAGGCCAAATACCACGGCCGGTCCCATGCGCGTGCCGAGCACCACAAAGAGAAACCGATCCTTGTTCTTGCCGCGCATCCGAGCGAGTGCGTGCCCGCCCATGGCCGAAAGCACCACAACGATCAAAGTAGTGATGAGCGCAATGATGAAGCTGTTCAGCAGCGAGTGCAGGAACGGGCTAGCAAGCACCTGTTCGAAGGATTTCCAGGTTGCGGGCTGGAACCAGTCGATGGGCATCTGACGCCAGTCGACCTGCGGGGTGAGTGCAATGCGCAGCATGATGGCGACCGGCACAAGGCACACAAGGCTGACGATAATCATCATGCCGTACTGAGGAACCTGCCAGAGTGTCCTCGGGTGAAACCGGCGCCGAGGTGCCGGAGCAGCGGCCGACGTTGACCGAATCGACTGTGAACTCATTCCGAGACTCCCTTGCTCGCTTTGAAGAATTTGACGATAAAGGTGCAGACGATGCTAATGATCACCAGCACCACAAAACCGACCGCTGCGGCGTAGCCCATATCGAGATACTGGAACGCAAACCGCCACAGATAGATGGGGAGCGTTTCGGACGACGTGCCAGGCCCACCGTTGGTCATGATGAAGAGCTTGTCGAATTCGCGGAAACTATCCATGAAGCGGATGAGGCCAACAAGGACCAGCAACGGCCGAATCTGCGGCAACACAAAGTGCCAGAGTTCTTGCCAGGCATTAATACCGTCGAGGCGTGCCGCTTCCATCACGTTTTGGGGCACGGTCTCCATCGCCGCAGCAACAACGATTGCCACAAACGGGGTCCATTGCCAGGCATCCACAAACGCAACCGTCACGAGCGAAACGCCGGGAAGCGAGAGGAAGCTCGGCGCGTCAATACCAACAAGACCGAGCACCCAGGAGATGAAGCCGTTTGAGTCAAACATAAAACGGAAAATCGCGCCAACAACAAGCGGGGCGAGCACCATCGGAACGATGAGGATGATGCGGAAGAGCCCGTGCCCAACCAGCCTGCGGTTGATCAGCATGGCGATTGCGATGCCAACGGGGATGCTGACGGCAAGCGAGACCCCCGAAAAGATCGCCGACTGGCCGAGGGCAGCCCAGAAGCGTTCGTCACCAGCAAGTCGGGTGAAGTTGTCGAAGCCGATATAGCCGTTGCCGGCTGGTTTGGTAAGCGACTCCTTCTTAAACATGAGGTTAATGATGTAGAGGGTCGGAAAGACCAACACCACCAGAAAGATGAGCGCTGAGGGCGCAAGAGAGAAGAACGTATATTTCTTCGACGTAATCATGAATGTGCTCGATTCGTAGAAAGCCAGTCACGAGGGTTTGCCTCGGTGATCTGTTGAAAGTGATCTGGGGTGAGGCGCGAGGCAAAGAACCGTTCGCGGAAGTCGGTGACGAGGTGGTCGATCCGACTGAACGTCGCTTCAGTGATAGCGTCTGGCCCGATGAATTGCTGCACGCTATCGTGGCTGAGCAGGATGCGGTCTGCTGCACCGGCATCCACGAGCGCCTCGATAATACCGACCCAGTACTCGTCCGAATGGGCCGAATGCCCAAGCCGATCGAGGCCAACGCGAGCGCCGCGGTTGGCAAGCTCAATGGCATACGAGACCGGTTCGTCCTCTGCGCAGACATGCGAGATCATGACCCTGCCGAGGTCAACCCCGTGGCGCTCGAACACGTCAAGCGCGGTGTGCCCGTGACCACCCGTGGTGTGGGTGACGATGGCAGCCCCCGTCCGACTGTGGGCCTCTGCCGCAGCACGCAACGCCACGTGTTCCGCATCGGTCGGAGTCGAGCTTATTGCGACCTTGATGATCCCGGATGCACGCATCAGCTCAGCCTCGAATGCGTCAGCTAGCCCGTCGGCTGTACTGGCTTCGACCCATTGCGGCTGTGGACCCCACTGCTCGCAGAAGGTTCCAGTGCTCGAAATAATGGGCATACCACTCGACCTGCTGACGGCCTGCAAGAACGCGAGGTCACGACCGTATCCCGGCGGGGTGCAATCAACGACGGCCGCAACTCCCTTCGTTCTCAGCCCGGTCAGGAGTTCAACGCACTGGCCTTCGATGGCCCTGGTTGGTGGGGCCGCGCGCCCCCGCATCTGGGTGTGGTTAATGACAAGGTGCTCGTGCGGGAGGATGATGCCGGCGAGCGGTAATTCGACGTCGCCGTTGACGGTGTGTGGGCTCACGACTCCGAGCCTCCCGCAAAACTGTTTCCGTAATCAAAGGTCGCAGTGAGACCGCCGTCAACGACGATATTCGCTCCTGTCATCCCACCGGAGAGTTCTCGTCGCAGCAGGTGAAGCACCGAGGGAACGATGTCTTCTGGGGTGAGTAGCCGCCCGATGGGATGCCTCGCGGTAACTTGCCGCTGTGCTTCCTCGCCGTTTGGCAGGTTCTGAAAGTGGCGTTCAAGCATCGGCGTCATGGTGGTGCCAGGGCAGACCGAATTGACGCGGACGCCAAACGGCGCAAGTTCAATTGCAAGAGCGCGAGTTGCGGAGAGCACCGCGCCCTTCGAGGCGACGTAGCCTGCCGAGCGGTCCTGCCCAACCAGCGCCGCGACGGACGCAATGTTGACGATGCTGCCCTGCGACGCGACGAGCAGATCCCAGAGTTCGCGCGTACCAATCAGTACGGAGCGCACATTTGTGGAGTAGGTGAGGTCAAGCTGCTCATCGGTTGCATCACGCAGCGACACGATTGGGGCGGTGCCAGCGTTGTGCACCAGGTAGTCGAGCCGCCCAAACGTCGTCACCAGTTCGGCAGCGAGCGCCTTCCAGTCGCCTGTTGCGGTCACGTCGGCTTCGATGGGGGTGAGCCCCTCATCGCGAAGGTGTCCAAACGTTGTGGTGTTTGTGTCCACAACCACCACATCCCCTTCGGAACGGAGCCGCCTTGCGACCGCAAGTCCGATGCCGCTTGCCCCTCCGGTTACGAGCGATACTCTGCGATCCACTGCGTCACCCTTTCTTCTGAATCAGCGCCAAGCTGCGCCATTGAACAAAAATCAGCAAGGCTTCCGCTGGCAGCCGCCGGGGCACCCGGTGCCAAGGTTTCGCGGATGCCGGCGCCCGTTAGGATGGCGACCGCATCCGGCCCCGCCTGGCCAGACTGAACGAGGGCGGCGATCGCGGCGCACGAAGACAACTCGACATCAAGGCCGTCATAGGTTGCAAGGTCGCTTCTGATAGCCGCGAGCGCTCGGTCTGCGGCGGCACCAACATAGCCGCCGGAGGCCAGCACTCGCTCAAGGAAGAAGGTTGCTTCTGGGGCGTAGCCGGTGAGTCGGTCGGCAATCGAGGTTGCCTTCGTGTCCACCTCGTCGGCCCACGGTTGCACAGATCCGCCGTCGGCAAACGCTCGCGCGATTGGCGAGCAGCCTGCCGCCTGTCCCGCGATCATGCGGACAGGGGACCCTCCTGCCTCCTGATAGCCGGTCGCTGCCCCGAGCAGCACCGGTCCAACGCTCACGGCAGCCGCGATTGCAGAAACAGGTGCGTCGCCAAGTTGCCCAAACAACTCATGACCGATGCCGCGGCAGGCCCACTCACAGCCGGAGGCGCCAAACGTTGAAGCGAGATTGGGAAGCCCAAACTCGTTAGAGAGGCGATGGGCAAGATCGTGAACAGCGGCGGGGCCGTCGCCAACTCGAATCATCGTCGCGCCACGTAGGGCCACGAGCGAAACGATAGGTGCGGGCACGCGCTCAGGCACAAGGACCAAAAGCGGCAGGCCGGCCCGTGCACAGTGGCTTGCCGCGGCAACCGCGGCGTTTCCAGAGGAAGCAACGACAGCCCCGGTCGCCCCCGCCGCAACGGCTTCGGCAACAAGCACCGCCATCACCCTGTCCTTAAACGAACCGCTCGGCTGGGCACCCTCGACTTTGAGTTTGGCGCCGTGAAGATAGGGGATTCTGCTGGTCAGCAGGGGAGTTGTGGAGGGCGCTAGCCGCGCATCCGCTTGCCACGGTTCGCGGCGAAGGCACACGCCGCCACAACTGTGACAGCGGCCGACCCCAGCGTCGGCAACAGCGCCGCAGCTCTGACAGGTACTCATTGCTTAGGATTCCTTTCGAAGGGCAAGGTTTTGGAGCGGCTTTCCGAGCCAGCTGCCGTTGCGGATGATTGGTTCGCCGTCGATAAATGATTGCTGCACGGCTCGCGGAACGTGCTGACCGCGTTCTGGCCCTGCAGTGATTTGGGTTGGGTCCACGATGAGGATGTCGGCGGGCGCGCCAACCCGCAATACACCAACATCGAGGCCAAACCGCGAGGCTACGCTTCCGGTCATCCGGCTGATCATCGTGCCCGTTTCAACGGGAATGATGCCGTCTTGAGCCCAGCTCAGAAATCGGAAAAAACTATTGGCGGCCCGCGGGTGAGGAACCCCCGAGCCAAGGATGCCGTCAGACCCGACAAGGTGGCGATCGCTCACGGCCAACCGGTGAACATTCTCCACGTGTCCGTGGTCAACAACGATGCAGGCGTGACCCTCTGTCGATTCAATGGCGGCAAGAATAATGGAGCCGGGCGTTGTTGCGGCACTCGCCGCCCGCTCCGCGACGCTGAGTAGTTCGTTGCGACCGGCCGCTGGACCCTCACCCGCGAGGTATATGACTTCCCAGCCGCCTGCCACGGTTGGGCCAGGCCCGACCAGATCGAGTTCATCTCGGATCCGAGCGGCAACCAGCGGCTCGGCGCGGAGGATCGCGAGCAGCGCTGCGGTACTGAGGGCCTGGGTCTCGGCGGGCAGGATAGACCTGGCAAACGTGCAACCGGAGGTATAGGGGTAGGTATCCCACGTTGTGCCAACCGGCGCGGCAGTCACCATGCGCTCAAAGGTTGCAGCCGTTCCGCGACGGCCAGGCCCCGAAACGTGGAAGTGGGAAAGGTGCAGCGAAAGATTTGTCTCTGCGCAAATACGAATAGCCTCTGCGAGTGATTCTTCAAACCCGACCCCGTAGTCGCGTAGATGCGTCACGTAGGGGGTACCAGCCGGCAGCCCGTCGAGCACGGCAATGAGTTCTTCGGTCGAAGCCGCGCTTGCCGGCGCATAACTCAGACCGGTTGACACACCGACGGCCCCCTCGGCAAGGCCCCGGCGCACTCGTGCGGACATCCGCTGCGCTTCGCTGTCGGTGGCAACGGCGCGGCTGGGCCCCATGACTGCGGAACGGACTGCCCCGTGCGGAACGAGCGTCGCGACTCGCGAATAGGCCCCCGCATCCACTGCCTCAAGGTAGTCGCCAACAGAGCTGAACTGACCGACCCGCTGAAGGCCAAGGAGCGGGGCGAGCGTTTCGATCATATGGCCGCCGGATGTCGTGTCGTCCGGCAGGAGGCCGAGCCCGTCTTGGCCAACGATATCGGTGGTCACTCCGGCAAGCGCACGAAGTTCCATCTGCTCCCCGGTGAGCGAACCTGCGTCAGTGTGCGAGTGGGCATCCACAAATCCTGGGAGCACCCACTGCCCGTGGGCGTCGACGACTCGTGCGCCGTCGACCGCAAGGTTGTGACCCACCTCAACGACCTCGCCCGCTTCGAGGCGAAGGTCGCTGAGGGTGGGGAGCGGGGAGACACCGTCAAAGAGGGTGCCTCCCCGCACGATCGTGCTGTATGTCACTCGATGTGCCCGGCGTCTTTCATGATCTGCGTGAGCTCCTTCTGACTGGTGTCGAGCGCATCCGAGACCGATTTTGATCCGGTTATTGCGTTCGAGATTTCCTTACTGAACGAATCGCCAATCGCGGTGAACTCGGGGTAGAAGGGCCAGTGCTCTGCCGTTGTGAGGTCCCAGCTGGTCTGCAGGGCTGCCGCGAAGTCTTCGAGGCCGCGCTCCGCCATGAAGTCACGGTATTCCTGGCTCTCAAGCACGTACAGATTGGGAACGTCGGTCCGACTCAGCTCGGTGACCTCTTTCATGGTGACCTCGCGTGACATACGCCACTGCAGGAACAGCCAGGCCGCGTTTTTGTTTTTGCTCTTCGAGGTAATCGCGAGGCCCTCGTTGTAGAGCCACTGCAGCGGCTTTCCGCTCGGGCCGGTTGGATGCGTGTAGCCAACCTTGCCAGCGACCTTTGACTGTTCTGGATCTTCAAAAATTGTGCCAAAGCCAGAGGTGTCAAACATCATCGCCGCAGAGCCGGATGAGAACTTCTCGCCGGCCTGGGTGAAGGTGAGCGTAGCGGCATCGCTTGGGCCATAGTCCTTCATCAGGGTGACAAAGTCATCCATCGCAGCGTTCATCTGTTTTGAGTCGGCTTGGGGATTGCCGTTCTCATCGAAGAGGAGGGCATCGTAGCCGTAGGCCCATCCGAGCTCGGTTCCGAGCGACGCGAAGGTTGACGCCCCACGGGCAGAGAACGGTACCAGATCTGGCCGCTTCTCTTTGATGACCTTTGCCGCAGCAAGAATGTCGTCAGTTGTCTGAGGCGCCTCAAGCCCCAGCTCGGCGAACACGTCGGTGCGGTAGAAGAACATGCCGCCAATGATGGTGTGCGGCAGCGCGTACAGCTCGTCATCGATGGTCATGGATTCGATAGCGCCGGTTGGGATATCGTCCATGACAAGCCATTCGTCGTTGGCCTTTTCGATGTAGGGGTCAAGCGGCTCGAGCCAACCCGCCGATACAAATTCGGGGAGGTTCCAGAACGACGACGACGTGATGTCGTAGGTTCCGGTTCCCGAGGTCGCGTCGAGCACAAGCTTCTGGCGGGCGGTTGGTTCGTCGTAGACCTCAAGCTCAACGGTGATGCCTGTTGCCTCTTCGAATTCTCCCTTGAATTCTTGGATCGCTTCGATCTCGTAACCCTCTTTGAGGAGCACACGAAGCGTGGTTCCTTCGTAGCTGGTGCGCCCCCCTGCCGGCTCTTCTGTTGCCGACGAGGATCCACACGAGGTGAGGGCCAAGCTGCTGGCCGCAACGATCCCGATAACGGAGAGCATCCGTTTCGTCAGTGATTTCATTCAAAACCTCCTCTTGGTTGCAACATGCGCAACGCCTATTGCAAACTATGTTGATAGAAGATTACAGTCGAGTTTCATAAAGTCAACACTTGAGGGAGATTTTCTTGAGCGATACCACCACAGCCCCCACAATCGATGTCGTGTGCGCCGGCGAATCCATGGCAATGTTCGTCCCCACCAAGCAGGGAGCCCCGAGCGCCAGTAGCCTGTACCAAATCTCCGTCGCCGGCGCAGAGTCTAATGTGGCCACCTACCTGCGAATGCTCGGCCTCAACTCTTCCTGGGTCAGCCGGGTCGGATCGGATGCCTTCGGCCGCTTCATCCTCGGCCATCTCGCCGACGAAGGCGTCGACGTTACCCATGCCGAGATTGACGACACGAAGCCAACAGGGGCGGCTTTTAAGAACCGAACCGCAGACGATACCCACGTTGATTACTACAGGTCGTCTTCGGCGTTCAGCGGCATCGGCCCCTCAACCGCGGCAAAGGCAACCGCCCTCAACCCAGCCATCATCCACATCAGCGGCATCACCCTCGCACTCTCGGAATCATGCAGGGACTTCATTGCGCATATCCTCGCCAACCGCTCCGCCGATTCGCTGGTGTCATTCGACGTAAACTGGCGCCCTGCCCTCTGGGAACACACCGAAGTCGAATCACCAGCAGACCGCATCCTCGCGACCGCCCAAGCTTCTGACATCGTGTTGGTTGGCCTCGACGAGGCCGAGGCGCTGTGGGGGCATACAAACGTTGCGGAAGTGCGAGCACTCATCAGCGCCCCGACAATTCTTGTTGTCAAGCAGGGAGCAAGCGGCTGCACGGTGTTCAACGACGGGCAGGTTATCCCGGTACCCGCCCTGTTCGTCAACGTCGTTGAGCCGGTCGGTGCCGGCGACGCGTTTGCTGCCGGCTTCCTGGCAGGTTACCTCGAACGTCGCTCAATCAGGGACTCAGCTAGGCTCGGCACTATCGTTGCAAGCAGCGCACTGAGCGTTTCAACCGACGTTGGACCGCTTCCACCCCCCGAGTTCATAGCTACGCTCCTCAACCTGGAGGATAGTGATTGGAACGGCCAACGATACCCAAGCGGGAATGACACAAGGAGTACCCCACATGTCGCAAACGGTTGACCGAGCACTGCAAATCCTTGACTATCTTGGCGAAGACGAACGAGACCTTGCCGACGTCGCCGCCCTGCTCGACGTGCATAAGTCAACAGCCCTCCGCCTCCTGCAAACCCTTGAGTCGCACGGGTATGTTCGGCACGACGAGCAGCACCGCTACCGCCTTGGCACCCAGCTCTTTCGCCTCGCCTCAGCAGCGCTCGGCAACCTCGATATCAGGGCCGTTGCCGCGCCCCACCTTCGCAGGCTCAGCGAGCGCACCCAGCAGACCATCCACCTTGCCGCCTTCGACGGCCAAGACGTGTTCTACATCGACAAGTACGAATCACAAAAAACGGTTCGTATGTACTCGCGCATCGGCGCCCCAGCGCCCCTCTATTGCACGGGTGTGGCGAAAGCAATCCTCGCGCAGCGCTCGCTCAGCGAGCAAGAGAGCCTCGCAAACGGCATCACCTACGTTCGCCACACCGAGCGGACGATCACCACGCCCGGCGATTTCCTTGCGGACCTCGCCGCGGTACGAAAGCGCGGCTACGCCCTTGACGACCGCGAGCACGAAGACTTCCTGCACTGCGTCGCCGTCCCCATCAAAATTGGCAGCCAACCCGTCATGCACGGTATTTCACTTTCAGCGCCAACCATCTTGCTCTCTCGGGAACAACTCCTCGACCTCGTGCCGCTCCTCCGGGAAGCGGCAGCGGCCATCAGCAACGACATTTCCTAACGACTCGGCTGCTGCCCAGCGATCTCGAGCGCCACACGAATGGACCAGAGCGCGTCGTCACAGGTCACCGCAAAACGGTCGGCCCGCCCGCTCACAACCGCGGCAAACTGGCGAAGCTCCGTCGCGAGGGCACCAACAGGGATGCCGTAGGCCTCCCCCTCTAACTCAATATCAGGAACCGTATCCCCGTCGACGCCTTCAACCACAAGGCCACCACCAGGAAGGGAGACCGTCGCAAACGTGTCATCGGTTGCTACCTCAAGCCGCGCGTCAATGTACTGGCGCGCGTGTGGCATCGTCCAACTGGTGTCGATCACGGCGAGCGCCCCTCCCTCAAACAGCAGCTGAGCCGACACCGTTTGGGGGAACGGGCGGCGGTCATCGCTCCACACCTGGGAGCTTGTCACCGACCGTAGCTGCGCCGGAATCAGTGCGCGCACCAGGTCGATGTCGTGAATCATGGCGCTCATCGCCGGATGTACCTCGCCGTGCAAGTCGAGCCGCTCCCTCGGCACGCGGCGCAGTGCCCGAAGATAGCGAACAGGTGACGCGCCAAGCTCCTCCACAAGCCTCGCAAACCCGGGAAGGAATCGACTCACGTGGGCAGGAAATACCAAGGCACGCTGCTCATCAGGCAGTACCTCAACCGCAGCAACGTCGCCGGAGGTTGCCACGATCGGCTTCTCGGTAAGGCAGGGCAACCCCCTGGATGTTGCGAGCAGCAGGTCACCAACATGCGCACCCGGCGGTGTCGCAATAATCACGGCGTCGGCAGCAACCGCATCCAGCGCCTCATCAAGACCCCCGAATGGCCGACCGCCAAAGGCCTCTGCGCAGGCTTCGGCCCGCGATCTGTCTCGATCGGCAACCCCGACCAGCTCAAACTCTGGCAGGAGCGAAACCGCGCGAACATGCCGTGCACCAAAATCGCCGGCTCCAACCACAATAACTCGAACCGCTGAACTCATTTTTGTACCCTTTACTCTCGTCAGGACTGTCATGTCATACCAGCTTCACGCCGCAACGGCGCTGCTCGGCCGCTCGCTCGAACCACACCGCGACGTCGCCATAACCGTCGCGAACGGCCTCATTACGCACATCACCACGGGTGTTGGGCCAGGAGACCTGCCCTCGCATCCGTTTGTCATGCCAGGACTCATCGATTGCCACGTGCACCTCGCGCTCAGTGGCGGCGAAGACGTTGAGCGCGAGGCACTGCAGCTCGACGACGACAGGGCCCTCGCCACTGCGCTCGTACACGCGCGCGCCCACGCGGGCTGCGGCGTCACGACCGTGCGTGATCTCGGCAGCCCCCGCCACGTCGTTCTGCTGGCCACACTGAACCAGGCGTTCGGCGACATCGGGATGCCACACGTCCTCGCGGCGGGCGCCATCAGCTCACCTGCTGGCCACGGTAATTTTCTGGCGGCCCATGCCGAGACCCTCGCCGAGTACGCCGTCGAGCTCGACGCCATTGCCAACGCTGGGGGCAAATACGTCAAACTCTTCGCAACCGGAGGGGTCGTCACGGCAGGAACGAACCCAGGGGCAACCCAAATGGATTCAACCCTCATCGAGAACGTCACCCAACTCGCCCAGAGCAAGGGCCTCCACGTTGGCACACACGCCCACGGCAAGCAGGGCATTCTCAACGCCGTCAGAGCCGGAGTAGACACGATTGAGCACTTTTCGTATCTCGACGACGAGATCGTTACCGGGCTCGCAGCCTCGCCCTCCCGGCTCGTTGGCACATACGTTGCCACAGAGCGGTTCATACTCAGCGATAACCGTTTCAACGCGACACCGGAGACGCTCGGCAAAATAGAGGCACACGCCCCGCACGAGCGCGAGGCCCTCAAGCGGGCCGTTGCCGCAGCATCCGGAGACAGGCCCATTGGCCTCGCCGCCGGCACGGATGCCGGAACCACCTTTAATCCCCACGGCTGGGGCCTCAACGAGCAGGCGATCGCCCTTGAGCGAAGCGGAATGTCACGCCTCGACGTCCTCAAAACGCTGACCATTCGCGGCGCAGATGCGCTTGGCATTCCCGCGGGAAGCCTCGAAGTGGGGCGGCAGGCAGACCTGCTCATTCTCGACGACGACCCGACAATGGATCTTGCGGCACTCCGAGCGCTTTCAGCGGTGTACATCAGCGGGGTTCCTGTGCCTCGATAGCAGAAAACCCCTCTGCGAGCGATGCAACAGAGCCGTCGATAACTGCCCCGAACAAGGTCATAAGCTCTCGGGCTCGACGCACATAATCAGGTCTGAAGGCGACATGGCCCAGGTCGGCGGCGGCCCAGGCCTCATCGATTACGCGCAACCATTCTCCTGCATCACGCTCCGCAGCAAGCCGGGCAAACCACGGCTCCCTCCGCACGTCGAGCCGGGGAAGGTCGAAGCGACCGACCTCGTGAATTTCGGCGAGCACCACGTCTGGCGAGTGTCTCCAGGCGATGAACGCGGCGGCATCCGCGGCTCTCGTTGACCAGCTCGTGATCGCGAGACCCTCCGCATACACAAATTGGGCTGGCAACCTGTCCCGAATGACCGAATATCCCATGGCACCGCGCACCGGAGAATCCGCCGCCTCAAAGAGGAACGGCCAGGCGCTTGTATCCAGCAGCATCAGGGCGTTGCCCTCGGCCATCTCGTCGCCAAGCTGAGCGTATGTCTCAGCAGTGAGCGCCCGCCCCTTGCTGGCATCTCGAAGCGTGACAAGCAGATCGCCAACTCCGCGCTCGAGGTCGTCGAGCGTCGGCATCCCCTCGTCTGGAAGCAGTCGAATCCGTTTGGCCGCCGCCCACCCGGCATATGTTTCGAAGCTCGAAAACTCGGCATTGCACCGTGCGAGCATTGGAATTATGTCGCCTCGCTGTGCCGTGGCGGTTTCAAGAACGTCACTGAGCGTTTGTGGTTTATTCCTGCCGAGTTCGGCAAGAAGGTCTTTCCGGTAGGAGAGCACACCTCCGGTGAGCGTGTGGGGGATGGCGTACAGCGAACCGTTTCTGCTCAGCGCTTCGATCGCAATCGGCGGAAAGTCTTGGTCTTGTCGCCGTACGTCTGCGCAGGCAACCGGCCTGAGCGCTCCCGCCGCGAGCAACTCGTCAAGGTACCAGTATGGGCAGGTCACAACGTCGGGGCGCCCGTCGCCTGCAAGAAGTTCGTCGTGCGCGACGTGCTCTGGCACGATCTCAATTGCGACGTTGATGCCGGTTGCAGCCTCGAACTCTGGCAGCTTTCTGCGGATGATCTCGACCGTATGGCCTTCTTTCAGCCAGACCCTGAGGGATGTCACTCAAACCTCCTTGTTGCGTATGTTGCAATGCATGTAACGACATGTGCAATTTATATATACACTAGCTCTCATCGCCCGTCCCCAACAGGATAAGGACCCCCAGTGCCGAGCAGTTTTTTCGAAACCCACCTAGAAGCGGCCCCGATCATCGCAATCCTCCGAGGCCTGAGCACCCCGTCGACCGTCGAGCTCGCGCAGCGATGCTGGGAGGCAGGCATCCGCCTCGTCGAAGTACCCGCCCAATCACCGGCGGCGCTCGATGCAATCACCGCAGCAGCCGAATACGCGGACGGTATCACTCGGTTCATCGGGGCCGGCACGATCTGCACCGCCGCGGATACCGTCGCAGCCCACGCCAGCGGCGCCCAATTTCTCGTCTCGCCAGGAACCTTTCCAGATTCCATCCGGGCAGCGGCAGAGCTGAAGCTCCCCTATCTTCCCGGCGTCGGCACAGCAACCGAAATGCACACAGCGCTGAGCCTCGGCCTTCACGTGCAAAAACTCTTTCCGGCAGACTCCATCCGCCCCCAGACGATCAAAACGTTTGCCGGGCCGTACCCGACGGTTCGACTGGTTGCGGTTGGCGGCGTCACCCCCGCATCCGCACCCGACTACCTCAACGCCGGCGCGCTTGGCGTCGGCGTCGGAAACGCCCTCTCTGACGAGCGGGCTCTCCGCGAATTTTCAACGCTCATCCCAAATAGATAGGAAACCACGTGGCAAAACAAGCAATCAACACCCCGCTCGCCCCGGTTCCGGTCGCCTCGTATTCGCAGGCCATCCGAAAAGGCGACTCGCTGTACCTGGCAGGCCAGGGCGGCTTTGACGTCAACACCGGAGCCCTCGTCGGCGACGGCGTCCGCGAACAAACGAGACAGACCCTCACCAACCTCGCGCACGTCGTCACGGCGGCCGGCGGCAACATGGACGACATCGTGACCGTGCGCGTCTACATCAGCGCCCACGAAGAATTTGCGGGAATGAATGAGGTCTACGGCGAGTTCTTCAACGAGCCATACCCGGCCCGCACCACGGTTTCGGCTGGGCTTGGCCCAGGAATGAAGGTCGAGATCGACGCAATCGCGGTGCTCGGCTAACGCTCCCCCTGCAAGTCGTCACGCTCTGCGCATCCTCTGGCAAAACCCAATGCAGCAGATCGTGACGACTTATTGGCGCAGCGCGCACTCCCCAACCCCCAAAACCTCACCCAAACCCGGTGAATCCCCTGCCAATCCGGCGCTGAGCCGCCCAAATGCCCCCATAAGTGGCCAAGACGGACTAGCCTAAAGCGTGACTTCTCTTGATTCTCCGGCTCAGGCCGACGCAGACAACACTCCCGCTTCGCTGACGTTCTCCGAACTCGGCTTGAATGACGCCGTACTTAAATCCCTCAAAGACATCGGATACGAGACCCCGTCCGCTATCCAGGCCGCCACCATTCCCGCGCTCCTTGAGGGCCGCGACGTTGTTGGCCTCGCCCAGACAGGAACCGGAAAGACGGCCGCGTTTGCGCTGCCAATCCTGTCGCGCATTGACGTGCACCAGAAGACCCCGCAGGCACTTGTGCTTGCCCCCACTCGCGAGCTTGCGCTGCAGGTGTGCGAGGCGTTCGAGTCGTACGCGTCCCACACGCGCGGCGTCCACGTGCTGCCCGTTTACGGCGGCCAGGGATACGGCGTGCAGCTCTCGGCCCTTCGCCGCGGAGTCCACGTAGTCGTTGGTACGCCAGGTCGCATCATGGACCACCTCCAAAAGGGCACGCTGGATCTCACCGAGCTCAAGTACCTGGTGCTTGACGAGGCCGACGAGATGCTCAAGATGGGCTTCGCCGAAGACGTTGAGACGATCCTCGCAGACACCCCAGACACCAAGCAGGTCGCGCTGTTCTCGGCGACCATGCCAACGAGCATCCGCCGCATCTCAAAGAAGTACCTGAACGACCCAGAAGAGATCACGGTCAAGACCAAGACGACCACGTCGGTCAACATCACCCAGCGCTACCTCATCGTGTCGTACGCCCAGAAGGTGGATGCCCTCACGCGCATCCTTGAGGTCGAGAACTTCGAGGCCATGATCATCTTCGTTCGCACCAAGAACGAAACCGAAACGCTTGCCGAGAAGCTGCGCGCCCGCGGCTACTCAGCCCAGCCGATCAACGGAGACATCGCTCAGGCCCAGCGCGAGCGCACCGTCAACCAGCTCAAGGCAGGCAAGCTCGACATCCTCGTGGCCACGGATGTTGCCGCCCGCGGCCTCGACGTTGAGCGCATTAGCCACGTCGTGAACTTCGATATCCCGACCGACACCGAGTCCTACGTGCACCGGATTGGCCGCACCGGACGCGCCGGTCGCAGCGGTGACGCCATCAGCTTCATCACCCCGCGCGAGCGCTACCTGCTCGGCCAGATCGAGAAGGCAACGCGCCAGCCACTCACGCAAATGCAGCTCCCGAGCGTGGATGACGTCAACAGCACGCGCCTCTCGCGCTTCGACGACGCCATCAGCACGGCCCTCGCGCAGACCGACAAGATCGCGCAGTTCCGCGACATCATTGACCACTACGTGCGTCACCACGATGTTCCGGAGGCGGATGTTGCTGCCGCACTCGCGATCGTCTCACAGGGCGAAACGCCACTCCTGCTCGACCCCCGCGACGAGCGCCCAGTGCGCGAGGAGCGCCGTTCGTTCGACCGCGATGACCGTGGCGGACGCGGAGGCCGGGACCGGGATGACCGCGGACGCGGCTCTGACCGCTCGGATCGCTTCGGCGGCGGAGACCGCCCAGAGCGCCGCTCACGCCCAGGCGACAAGCAAATGGCTTCCTACCGCCTCGCGGTCGGCCGTCGCCACAAGGTTGAGCCCCGCCAGATCGTCGGAGCCCTCGCCAACGAGGGCGGCCTGAGCCGCGGCGACTTCGGCGCCATCGAGATCCGCCCAGACTTCTCCCTCGTGGAGTTGCCGGCAGACCTCCCCGCCGACACGCTCGACCGCCTGCAGGCGACGCGCATCTCTGGCAAGCTCATCGAGATCCGCCCAGACCGCGGCCGCCCGTCCCGCTCATCGGATGCCGGCGACGGCGACGACCGCGGCTACAAGAAACCCCGCCACAAGAAGCAGTGGTAGCGATGGGGCGTTCGGCGGGCTAAACGGCCTGCCGAACGACTTCCCCAAGCAGAGGTTCTTGACGTCTCCGCTCAAGCGGATGCTCGTTAGAGCACAGGCACACCCTCACCCCGGGTGCCAGGTGGGATAAGTTGGCATTGAAATCGCGGTCAGAACCCGAGAACATAATCTGCAACTTGGTTTGCCCCTGCCACAGGATTACTAGGGGATACTGTTGTGGGCAATTCAACTCGGAATCGTACGGAGTTGGCGTCAACATGGCGATGAGCCACGATGTCATCTCTCCGTAACACCTCAATGCCCGCATCTGACATGTCATAAGCACGGAAGAATTTCGTGAGAAACGGTGTCGCATACTTAGGGTCGGGCGCTAGGGCTTTGTGTTCGTATCCGCCACCCTCACTATTTCCGTATTCGATGAGATAATTCAGAAACTTTTCAACAGTCGCTTGTCCGTGGCTAGTCTCTTCGACTCTGCAGATAATACGATCCACAAGTTGAGGTATCGTGAATACGTTTCCTTCTTGCTCAGCAGGCTCCAGTCCAATGCTCACAAAGAGCAACCGGCCCTCTGTTAAACCTCCACTTAATCCATCATTGGGCTCGATCTGGTGAGTTCCTTCCACCAAATGCGAAGAGGCGTTCCTTGTCGTTGTTTTCACCTCGACACCAGTATTCCCCAAGGAAAAGTCACGCGAAGACTGCTTCCACCCGTCCCACGATCTGATGATCGAGACCACCTGGTTGTCCTCGCCGCGCCGGCACAACGCATCAAGCAGAAGAAGTTCGCCAGCGAGCCCAACGATTGCTTGCCTCGATAGGCGTAACCTCTCGATTGCCAACTCAATTAAAGGTTCAGTGCGCGCAAACGCATGGGCGAGTGATGAATCTGCTCCGGCTCGCAACAACTCCGTACAGATAAACGCTGCAACCTGATCGAAATGTTCAACCGCGGGGAACAGAAGTCTGTTTGCATCAAAAGGTTCCGCACCGACCCGATGCCACGTATGGAATTCAATTGATTCGCTGACGATGAGAGAAATAGCGGTCAGCTTGGAACCTGCTAGAAACACTTCTATGTGCCCCTCGTGATCGCGCGCAAGACCGACGACGTGCGCATCGGTTGTCCAGGTAACGTCACGTGTATCTGAAAACGGAGCACTCGGAATGCTCTCAATGAGATGGAGCACAGATTCATAGCTCGCCATCACTATTTCGCCTCTCAGGGTTTACCGGTTATTCCAGCACGGGTTGCTGCGAACTGTTCTGGCCCACCTGCGGGGATGCATATACCCACGGCAACAGCCGGGTGGGGCTGGCCGGGATGCTGATTAACATAAAACAGAATCTGACCGGCTGAACCTTCAGGCCTCCACGGAGCGCCACTCGTCAGCATTGGCACGGGTTCTCGACGATGGTAGTAGTCAAAGAATTGATCTCCCCGATAATCGAGTGGGCCAGCGTCTGGGTCATTGGCTCCCCACTCGTTTCCGAGGGTGTTATTCTCCCGTACCTTTTTGTTTGTTGCGAGAATCTCGAATCCCAGATTTGCAAGACGACCGTCGTTAATCGGTGAGCCTGAGCCATATCGGATACCGACAGTAAACCTCGGCTGATAACTCTGTTTTGCGCGGAGATCGGCCATAGACCAGATATCCGACGGTGCACCTGTGACGAAGAGCCCCCGCACCGGTCTCGTGAGACATGCATCCCAGAGCCGAAAGTATGCCGGGATCGCATAAGGGCAGTCCTGTCTAACGGTTGACGCGTCACCCGCAAGGGACGACGGGGCCGCGTAGAACTGCGTTCCGTTAGGCAAAGCATGAACAGCTGATACGCGCGACTGGACATGTCTCCAGAGCTCTGCCAGTCTATGGTCTATTCCGGGATGGTAGGCATCAAAAACGAGGCTGCCGAGAAGGTCTGCCGCTTCTGTGAGCGATACCGTCTCATCGAGAGCACGGCCTCTTTTGCTACGTCCAACTATCACGTCCGATGAGCTTCTAGACGTAAACAACTCAGCGACCAAATCTACGTTAGGATCAGGCTCCTGTCCACTGTTGATGAGAGTTATAAACGGTTTCGAACTCGGACACAGCGGTGTCCTTCCGAGGTTGGCAATTTTTCCTGTGGCAAGGAATTCCAATCCATGCAGCATGACAGGCGAGGGCGCCTCGCCCGCCATGGCTTCAGAAGTTGAGATGCGGATGGCTTCGTCAATGTCGTGATATGCCTTGAACAAGTCGAGTTGCGAGCGACCGGCAAACAAACGACATAGCTCTATGTGTTTACCTCGGTATCCAAACCAACGCTGCATTTGCATCTGCGTATCAGCGAGAGGAGTGTTTGATCCTCGCTGAAATAATGCCGTAGACATACCCTCCAACGTCAATCCTCGAGCCATGACATTGCCCGAAACAAAAATAGTGGAGAGGTCCCGAGCTGCGTGCCACTGTCCGTCTACAGAGTTGAACGATGGCTTGTACTCAGGACGGTCATCGGCGGCAGGATCGCTGTTGACAACTGATACTCGTGTACCTGGGATAATCTCCGTTTCCAAGATTTCCTTGACGATTGACCAGTCGGGGATTTCGCGGGGATTTATGATGTTAAACTGGGTCGTTATTTCACTAGATGACTCTCGGTATCTGTCGATCCACTTTTCCCAAAGAGGCTCTTCGCTACGCATTTTCGCGATAAGCACGTTCGGTAAGTAAGCATTTCCAGATTCGAGATGCTCCCGGGCCTTAGTACGGTCATCGATTCCGGCCCAAAGCAATACGTCCTCAGCACCCTTAAAATGTCGTCCAATTTCGGCAGACGGATGAAAAAGCATCGAATGCGGACTTGGCGACTCAGCAATCGCGTCTTCCCGAGTACTGAAGCCTAGGTCTGTGATGGAGTGAGGCCCTAGGACACCGCCCGCTCGGTGGAGTCTAATTGCGCCTGAGACGAGGAATGCACGAATTGCCTCGCCGAGGTCGTCGTCCTCATCCGCCGTAAGTTCTACGCAGAGACCAGCTGACGCGCCCCGTCGGTAATAAACCTCACCACCAGTATAAAAATTATCCATCCCCGTCGGCTCTGGATACGTTGATGACTTAGCTACATCGGTACGGGTAGTGTCAACGGGATGTCCGACATCTAGAGGTGTACGCAAAGAGATGACAAAATCACGTGGGGCAAGGGGATTATGATCCTCCTGAAGGAGATTCGCCTGAGGCGTCGCGGTGTACCCGACATAAGTAGCGAACAGGTTAGAGGGTGCTTCTGTTGAACGTGGGTCCCAGAGATCAGCGATAGCACGAGGAATCTGTTTGAGACTGGGGGAAAGCGGATCTTGCTCTGCCTCAACTGCAGCATCAAGAACAGAGCCGTCATCAGCCTCATCATCGAGTACGAGCATGTGGACAGGTCGCTCGAGTTCCTCCACCGCTCCGAAAACGCTACTGCGCAGGGCGTTTCCAAGGGCATAGAGATGGTTAGTTTGTTTCATTGCGACGACGATCAGAGGTCGATTTTGATTCAGTTTTCGCCGTACTTGCGCAGTAGACAAACGGTACGTATCTTGTAGCGATGTCGAGACACCGGACAACGCGACCCCTGGTGCAGGGCATAGAATTCGCTGATTGGCTTTCGCAGCGTTTTCGATACCGGAGTCGAGTTGATCCGCAAGTCGTTCATATGTCTGGCGCCACAATGACAACCGCGTACCTGCGAGTATGACAACGATGTCAACACTGCGATCGAGCGCGAGCGCGGTGACTCCGAACATTGATGCGGTCTTACCAGATTGAACCGAGCCCATGACGAGGCCGGTCCGAGCGCGATCTTGTGGCCATCCCGGTCCGCCGGGCTCGCCTTCCGCAAAGATACCGCGATTTAATATGTAGGCGCTGTCAGTTTCTAGTACAGCACGAGCTGTCTCTGTTAACCCCGTTAGCTCAGCCGAGTACCTAGCCCACCAAGAATCTGTTGAGCGCAACGGCGCTTCGAGATACAATCGCTCCGTTTTGTTCTCCATCATATTACTGGCGTTTCTCGCCTTCCGGTGGGAGCTTCGACCCAAGGAGCGACTCAATCCCAGATGAGCCAAATCTCGTGCGGATTTCATCGGATGCAGTTGCGATATCGATTCCCAACTTCCCTACAACACCTTCGGCAATCCTAGCGATGTAGTCCCATTGAGTGCGTGTTTGAGTCTTCTCAGGGCGTATCCATTCTTCAACTGCTGCTTTGCGGATTTCATCAGCGGATGTTTCGATACGGTTTTCAATATCGTCAGGTGAACCTGCCAGAGCAATCGTGATTCCGACCAGTGAGCCGACAAGCTGAAGATCCTGCCACTTACTAGTCTTACCATCACCACGAAATGAATCTGGCCAGAGCTCGTCATGTGCTGCATGGACGTCTACCGACTGAGCTATCAGTTTGAATAAGCCGGCGATGCGTGAACCATCGCGTAGCGGATGAGTAACTTCGCTTTGGACCTGACCCAAAAGAAGATCTGTATGACGGGCTGTTGAAGGCAGGAGTTTTCCACCTGTATCGCTAACGAGTGTAGCCACTACCCAACCCAGAACTTTGGTCCTACGATAACGTGATTCACCGAACCCGTAATCTACAAGGTTCTTGCCCAGGTCAAGTATCCCGTTGACGCTAGTTAGCGAGGGAGCAACATCTGAGATATCCGCACGCGGGTTTGCATCACCAGCAGCGATAAGGATCGCGCGAGTCAGTTCAATATCATGGTAAACAGCGTTGCGGATTTCCTCCGCGTTGAGATGCATGCCTTGCTTGTTGTAAAGCTTGAAAACTTCATGGATCTGTCGCTGGCTTGCCTTCGTGTATTCGATGACAGGAACTTTATAATCGGGCGCCCCCTCAAAGAGTTCCTTAATCGTTACTTCCTGATCAGAGACGCGTATCGTGTTGTCACGTATTTCCGTGAAATATTTTCCGCGCAAGAGTTCCAGTTCAGGACCGGCCAAGCCGCTGTTGGTCCCATTCCGTAGCTTAAAAGGGAAATAGAAGTCGTCTTCAAGCTTTGCGGTGAGAGGCTCACCCATATATTGTTTCCAAGCTCTGCGAAATTTGGGATAATCATTCGCAAAGAGAAAAGGCAGGTTTACCTCCGGGTGCTTTGCGTTTGCCTCGGCGATTTTCGCGAGCGCGACCGGGTGTTGTCCGACAAAACGCAGAATTGCGGTAAGCCTCTGTTTGCCGTCAACAACATCATGCGGAGTCTTTGCGCCAGTGCGAAGCAGGATGATGGAAGGTAGCGGTATGCCTCGGAGGATGGACTCGATAAGGGCTTGCCGGTCACCGGTACGCCATACATCCCCACGCTGGTATGAAGGGGCTAGGTTCATTTTCCTATTAGTTAACTGGAAGATGGGCCACACATCAGCCTTTGCGTTTACAGGATCATGAGTGACTGGTCCGGTAGTGTCATCTTCAGTCACCCACCTTTCAGTCCAGCCAGCCGTCACGGAGGTTCGACTACTGCCTTCAGTATCGATATCAGTCAGGAACTCCTGCTGTAAACGTAATGCCAGTTCAGCGCGCTCACTCAATCGTTCAAGGGCTGCCTCGGTCAGCCGCAATCGGAGGCCGTCTGATTCAGCACCATCGTTGGGGTTGTCAAAACTGAGAGATGACACAAGGCTTGCAAGGAAAGCATCAGTGTCGGTGGTAGAAAGGTCCTCGCCAAAATGAAGCCAGCCTTGAACGTCCGCTAGTCGGGACATCCAGTCATCTGTGTCGAAGCGGACTTCAGTAACCGCAAAAGGCGAGCCGAACTGAAGGCCTACCGGCGAATCCGTTGCCTCGGACAACTGGGACAGAGATTCCGCGATTCTAGCTTGCAGCTGAGAACGAGTGTCATCCTCCTGCACTTCGTCAACCTCAGGCTCTTCGATGATGTTACTCAATTCAACACTCCTCAGTGAATGTGATCACCGCTACGCGGCAACCTGTCGATCTGAACTTGGCCCCTCTTGAAGAAAATGAGCAAGAAGGGGCTCCGCAATTTCCTTCACAACACGTGCGTTGACGGCATTTCCGAGGGCCTTATACGCGTTCAAATCATTTTGCGGGAGCATGATCTTGCCAAGGCTCTGAAGAGCCGCGCACTCGTGAGGACTCATGTAGCGTCGAACGCCTGCGATCTCGGCACCAAGAATAGGAACTTGAGTGTGGGTCATAGCTATCAAGCTTGGTGCAGTTGAGGTGCGCTTGACCCTAATACCTGAAGCCCGAACCTGTATAACAAATTTGTCGATTCGTCGAGCTTCGCCCTGAGCATTCCATTCAAATTTTTGAAGGCTTGACGGGAATTCCCATGGCTTCCATTTTTTCATCCAAGGAAGAATCCAACTGCTATTGGTTTCAAAGAAATTACGATTCTGACGAATAAACGACTGCTTCCATTTTGGAAACTTATAATCACCGGGACGCCTGGAATGGCTTGGGATCAACCCGTATTGATCCTCAACTGAGAGATCATGCAACGACGTTCCGAAGCATCCATTGAATCCTGAAAGACCTCGAGACTGCTGTTCCTTCCATAACGCTGGAGGGGTAGCCTCTTCGTAGGGATAAGTTGCCCCAAACTCCATCGCCCAGATCGGAAAAGAAGGGAGCTTGACTCCTTCAGATAGCTTCAGGAAATCATCCCACATATTGATTGCACGAAGCGTTTGCTCCGGCACCGCGCGAACATCTACGCCCTCGCGTTGTAGAACTGAACTGATATCTGTTTTGCTACGGACTGGACTCGGCAACTCAAAACCATCCAGCCCATCGAGCGAACCAATAAAATAGGCTCGTTCACGAACCTGAGGAACACCAAACTGGTGCGGTGAGAGACGCTCAACTCTTACTTTGTAGCCAAGCTCATTCTCAAGTTTACCTACGATGGTTTCCAAGGTGTTACCGTTGTCGTGTTTCAGAATGTTCGGGACATTTTCAAGGATAAATCGTCGAGGGCGTTTGACCTTTAGTATCTCGAACACCTTGAAAAACAATTGACCCTGAAGCGTGTCTCCGAACCCCAATTGTTCGCCGGCCTTTGAGAACGGCTGACAAGGAAACCCTGCAGTGAGCACATCGTGGTCGGGGACCTCTTGAGCGATCTTCGCCTCAGAATCAAGAGTATTTATGTCGGACCATGGAACGAGGCCGTAGTTGGCATCGTATAAAGAGTTGAGCGTGGGCTCCCATTCAGCAGCAAAAACGCCTTGACCGCCGAGCTCTGCAAGCGCCACATGAAACCCCCCCAAACCGGCAAAAAGGTCGATAAAACGAAAACGTACGTCGGGCTGATCCATTTGTTCCCCTTTCAACACGAATTCGTTTTTTCATCTGCCAGATGCATCATGCGCATGTGAAACTCACAATGAATCTGGCTAAGTTAGGGACCTACCTTGGCCAAGCAAGTTTCACTGGTGTCGTGGCCTACTCTATCGAGGGGGTATGACATTCAAAACGTTGCCGCGCCGTGTTTTAGTCAGCCTAGCTCTAACAATGTGGGCGCAACTCACTTGTATGCAAGTCGAGTTGGATACCTGAGAGGACTTTTCAAACGCCGTTATTCCATGTCCAACTTCAGTACTGCACTTCCTTGCTAGTCCCGCGACCTTAGATATGTGAACCCAACGGTGCCCGGTAATTACGGCGTCGCAATATGGGACAACAGCGGAGAACGTCGTGATGTCGAACCAATCATGCTGTTCCTATGGGTGCGTTGTGTCACGATGCTTTCAATAACGCAACGTTGTCAAGGTAAAGGCAGAAGGAAGTTGAGCGACGAAAGAATGCACCATTTCCGTCGGCGTCTTTTCGAGGACCCTATCGAAGACGAGTCTTCGCGGGTCATGATTAAGGTCCTCAGCAATCTCATTTATCTCGCCTAACAGGGAGATAAGCTCCTGTCGTACAAGAAAATCCCACATTTGCCGTCTAAGTTCATGACTTTGAGCCAACCGGTCTCGGAGGTTATGTTCGTCTTTCATATACTGCGTTCCGTGCCGATGCTCTGGCGTTCGGCCGGCTCCTTCACTTTCGAGGATTTTCTGCGTCCCAACAACTTGAAGCTATTCCCACCCCGGACCACTTGGGGGCACGAGTAGGCAAAACTTTGGGTGGCTGCGCAGCCCCCCCCCTCTTTTACAGTGCCATCAGATGAGGCTAGCGACTCGACGAAACGGAACTGGCCGTAGGGTGAGTTGAATGCGTGCGTTGCACCATGACCCAGCAGGTCGCTCGTCGAGGAAGGTGCGGTTGGCTTGTCTGTAAGTTGGGCTATCAACTTCTGCACTTCAAGGTGACGAACACTGTGCGTTGGCAATAGCGCTGTGTATCCTGAAACTTCTTTCATGACTACGCCAACTTTTCCCCGAGAACTTTGCTCATGTCTATGCCAAAGTTCCAGGTAATCAGCCGCCGATAGAGGAACTACAACTTGACCAGACCTGACAGCTGTTTCCAGCGCAGATCGAACGACACCCCACCTAGCATCTTCTTGGTCGCATCCCTTTGTCATGGAGGCCCCAATATTCATATCGAGGTAGTAGGACGATCGACTTTGAGGTCATCTTCTAGTTATGCGCAAAGACCAGATGCTCGGGTGAACAACATTCAGCCGATAAGAATCTGAATAGGGGTTGTGGGTACATCCGGCGCGTAAGCGTGCCAGTCGGCACATTTCGTCAGCCGATGTTGATCCGATGATTAATACCAGATATTTGTCAATGATGTAATTTGAAGAAACTTCACGCCCTCTCAAGCCTGGTCAGAGATCTGCCGGAGTCGAATCACCGATTTAGACTCCGAGATCAGGAAACACCAACGTCACTGCAGACATGAGTTCCTTCGCTGTCGCCCTATCCAGCTGAATTGTTTGGCTCACTTTTGGAAGCGACATTCGCTCGTCCGAACCAAAAGTGGAGAGTTGGAACAATCGCTGACCTCCTGCATCAATCAATGCCCATTCAGCATCAACCTCCGTCGGGTGAACCTTGCTCTGTGACGCTGATTGCGTCAAACTACGTATTCTTGCCATTCCCATTCCTTTCGGAAACTCCCACGGATGCTTCGTTCTCGCCACAATATCTGCAAACCAATCGCGAATCTAGCCCGCATACAAAGCACCCACATTAGGCTCCACACCCTGACCGAAGTCCCCGTGGCAGCGCCCAATGCCGCCACCGCAGCGCCTCATTGTGTCAGCGTTTGGCCTCTTCGGTAGGCAGCACGGAGGCATCATGCTATTGCCGATCTCATGCGGGCGCTGGGGTGGATGATGCATCCGTCCGCTTATCCGTCTCGCCGTTAAAGCGGCGGGGCATTGTTGAGAGCGTCAAGCGGGACAATGTTGCCGCGTATCGGCTGCCGCCCGCGCTTGAGGTGATCTTTGTGGTCTGTGAAGAGCGCATCTATCATCCCAAACGCGCCCCGTCAGGCGACCCGAGGTTACTCACCTCGTACAGCGTTGTCGGGTCTGGCCGGATGCTCCAGCATGGGCTAGGGCGCTGCTGACCTAACCTGGATACGGACGGCTTTCGCCAACGCTCTGTATTGTGCCGCTCACCGTCAAGAAAGACACTGCGATTGAAGTCAATCGCCTCAATCTCACCTCGTAGGTTGAGCTGCTCACGGGCGAACCGATCACACGTCGCACCCCGTGCTCAGATTGCTCACTTGTAAAAGAAGTTGTCACGTTCTCTGAACGTGTAAAGAAATCAGCAAATTCTTTACAGGTCCATCTAGAAGTCACCCACGCAATCCAAGGTTGCAAGAGAACATTCCGCCTTGTTCGGGATAGCTCAGGGGCTCCATTGCGGAGTAACACCGGCCCCCTGTCCCAAACTGTCAGTAGCATGGGCCAGACTTAACAATATGTTCTCCGAAGCCGACGCCCTCAGCCTTGTTGGCGAGGAGATCCTTGGCAGCGGGCGGCGGTATTTTGAGGCCGGCAAGGTTGGTCCGCTCACGGTCAGCTCCGGCGGAAACACCGTTAATGCCATGGTCTCGGGCACGCGGCCAAGGCCCTATGCGACCGTGGTGACCTTTCCCGTAACCGATTCCGGGTGGGATCGGCCACTCATGACCATGTGCTCGTGTCCCGTCGCCGGCAATTGTAAGCATGGTGCAGCGGTGTTGTTTGCGCTGCTGAATCGGCCAGAGCACCAGGAGACCGAGGCGCCACCATCCAGTTGGCTGCACGAAACAGATCACGGGCTGAGCGGATTCTTCCCAACGGAGATCAGCGCGGCGCCCGCAATCGACCGCATCCCGCCGTGGGAGCGGATGCTCAGCCGCATCGCGGCGACCACGCACGATCATCCCGCGACCGCAGAACTCGCCCTGCAATTCGAACTGCTCGACCCTAAAAAGCATCGCGTGAGCCGGGCGCGCGCCCGGGCTGGCAAGTCGAGCAACGCGCGATTCAGGCTCGGCATCCGTCCGGTGATGCGCGCCGAGAGCGGCAACTGGGTGCGCACCGGCGTCACCTGGTCAAAGCTCAAGACGCCCGAAATCCGAGAACAGGTGGATGCCGCGCAGCTCGACTGGTTCCGCACCATCGACTCGCTCGCCAACGCGACCGACCCCGAAAGCTACTACTACACCGATGCGAGCTGGATCATGCTCGACACCTTCGACAGCCCCCTGTTATGGACGTTGCTCGAACAGGCACAGGCCCTCGGCATCCCACTGCTCAACACCAAAAAAACAGCGCCTCCCGTCGGCATCGAATATGAGGGCGCGAGCATCGCCGTCAACACCGTCGCTGGCCCGCGCGGGCTCAACCTCCGCCCCCGCGTCTCGCTTGGCGGCGCCGACCTGGATGCCACAAACGTCGGCTACCTCGGCAGCCCAGCCCATGGCCTGTTCACCTGGCACGGCGACGGGGATGCGCTCAAAACCTACCGCGTTACCCTTGCGCGGCTCGATGAGCCACTCTCCGAGCCGGTCAAGGCGCTGCTGACGCAGGCAAAACCCGTCAACATCCCCAACCGAGACGCGGCGAAGTTCACCGACGAGCACCTGCCTCTCCTGCAGCGGGCCGTGCGGGTGGTCTCAACCGACCAGAGCATCCACATCACCGAGCGGGCCAAACCCCGGCTTGTACTCGGCCTGCAGTCAGTTGATACGGCCTCAGCTGATACGATCTCAGCGGCAGATGCCCTTGAGCTCAGCTGGCGCTGGGAATACGTTGACGCGCACGGTTCAACGGCGGATGCCAGCGCCGCGCCCGGGGCAAACGGCACCTCACAGCCAGTCACGGCCGTGCACACGCGCGACCCAAAAGCGGAGCGGGCCATCATCGCCGGGCTGCGCATCCCGTATCCACGGTATCCATCGCTCATCGAGGCCGCCAACAAAACAGCAGGCGACTCGGCTGCTGCAGGCGAATCAATAACAGTCGGCGGCTCAGGTGCAGCTAGCGGCCCGGCACCCTCGGGTTTTGCGCCCGTCTCGATGGCCGATGGCTCGCCAGCAACACTTCACGCATCCGCCCAACTCACTGGGATGCAAATGGTGACGTTCCTCGTCGACGAGGTTCCGCGACTCGAAGCGCTTGGTGGCATCCGCATCGAACGAGACCCGGCTATCCCCGAGTTCCGCGAATCCGTGAACCCCGCCGAGGTCACGCTCTCCATCAACGAACGTGACGACAGCCGCGACTGGTTTGACCTGGTCGCGGCGGTTTCGGTCGACGGAGAACAGGTGCCGTTTGAGTGGCTCTTTGTTGCCCTCGCCAACGACGAAAAATACCTCGTGCTGCCGAGTGGCACGTTCTGCTCGCTCACCGACGAACGGTTCCAGCGGCTGCGCGCGCTCATCGAAGAAGCCAGAAAGCTCGGCGAGATCCACGGCGACACCGTCTCGATCAGCCGGTTCCAGGCCGGGCTGTGGGGCGAATTCGAAGAGCTCGGCATCATCACAAAGCAGGTGGATGCCTGGCAGCAGCTGGTCAGCGGCCTCGCCAACCATTCGAGCATCCAGCAGCAGCCAACCGCCGAAGGGTTCACGGCGAAGCTTCGTCCGTACCAGCAGGAGGGCTACGACTGGCTCACGTTCCTCTACGAAAACGGGCTTGGCGGGGTGCTCGCCGACGATATGGGGCTTGGCAAGACCATCCAGACGCTTGCGCTCATCACCGGGCAGCAGAACGCGACACCAGACCCGTTCCTCGTTGTCGCGCCAACAAGCGTCGTCGCAAACTGGGCGTCAGAGGCCGCGAAGTTCGCACCGAGACTCAAGGTCGTTGCGCTCGAAGGCACGGTTGCCCGCAACAAGACAGACCTCGCCGACCTCATCGGTGACGCCGACATTGTGCTCACGTCGTACGCGCTATTCCGCATTGACTTCGACCGCTACGAAGAACTGCAGTGGGCAGGCCTCATCCTCGACGAAGCCCAATTTGCCAAGAACCATCAGTCGAGCACCTACCGAGCGGCCCGCCTGCTGAGCGCCCCCTTCAAACTCGCCATCACCGGCACGCCGATGGAAAACAACCTCATGGAGCTGTGGTCCATGTTCTCCATCACCGCGCCCGGCCTGTTTGGCAGCCCCGCCCACTTCACCGACTACTACCAAAAGCCCATCGAGAAGGAGGGCAATGGCGAGCGGCTCGACCAACTCAAGCGCCGCATCCGCCCCCTCATGCTGCGTCGCACTAAGGAGCTTGTGGCTACCGAGCTGCCACCAAAGCAAGAGCAGGTGCTCACCCTCAACCTCAACCCGTCGCAGCGCGCCATCTACGACACCTACCTGCAACGCGAACGCCAAAAAGTGCTTGGGCTCATGGACGACCTCGACGGCAACCGCTTCCAAATCTTCCGCTCGCTGACCCTGCTGCGGCAAGCCGCGCTCGACGTCTCGCTCGTGGATGCCGAACACACCGGCGTCGCCTCCACCAAGATCGACGCCCTCGCCGACATGCTGCAAGAGATCGTCGCGGAAGGCCACCGCACCCTCATCTTCAGCCAGTTCACGTCGTTCCTCGGAAGTGTGCGCGACCGCCTCGACGCCGAAGGAATCCGCTACGAATACCTCGACGGCGCGACGACCAAGCGGGCAAACGTCATCCGCAACTTCCGCGAGGGCGATGCCCCGGTATTCCTCATCAGCCTCAAATCGGGCGGGTTTGGACTCAACCTCACGGAGGCCGACTACTGCATCCTGCTCGACCCGTGGTGGAACCCGGCAGCAGAAGCCCAAGCCGTCGACCGCACCCACCGCATCGGGCAGACGAGGCAGGTCATGGTCTACCGTTTCGTCGCCAAGAACACCATCGAAGAAAAAGTCATGGCGCTCAAGGCAGGCAAAGACAAACTCTTCGAGAGCGTCATGGGTGACGGCGACATGACCAGCACCAAACTCACGGCAGACGATATTCGCGGGCTGCTTGAGTAGCCACTACAGCACAGGCACCCCAGCCAGATACACCCCGAGCACCCGCGTCTCCGCGAGCTCCTCAGCAGAAACCGTCGACGGGTCGCGGTCCACGATCACGAGGTCGGCGTACTTGCCAACCGTGATGCTGCCGAGCACATCATCCGAACGCAGCTGCCAGGCCGCGTTGATGGTGTGCGCACGCAGGGCATCCGAACGCAGCACACCGGCCGCGCCGTCGAGCACCCGGCCAGAGCGCGAGCGGCGCGTTTCTGCGACGGCCATGTTACGGAACGGCTCAAGCGGCGTCACCGTCCCATCATTATGGAACGTGGCGCGGATGCCGGTGGCGAAGGCTGCGGCGGCATCCGCCCAGCGCTCACCCGGCTCACCAAACAGGTCGTCAACGAGCACATCGCCCCAGTAGTACACGTGATCCGCAAACACGCTCACTGTCACGCCAAGGGCTGCCGCTCGCTCGAACTGCTCTGGCGTCATTGCCCCAACGTGTTCGAGGCGGAAGCGGTGGTCGGTCAGTCCGGAGTCGAGGATGACGCGCTCCCACGCGTTGAGCACGCTGTCAATCGCGAGGTCGCCATGCGCGTGGCAAGAAAGCTGCCAGCCCTCGGCCGCGTAGCGCTGGCTGATGCTCAAGATTTCTTCTTCGGTGAAGTTTGCGGCACCAACGTGGCCGGGTTCAAGACCGATGGATGCCGTGACGTCGTTACTGAGGTATGGGAACGAGGTTGCGATGTTGCCGGTCCACGGCGAACCGTCTGCCCAGGTTTTGATGCCGATCTGCCTGACGAGGTCGTCGCCAGCATCCGCCCGACCAATGGCACCCCCAGTAGCCGTTGACATTTCGTACAGCCTGAGCCTCGCCGTCAGGGCGCCCGAGTCACGAAGCACGTCGAGCAGTGCGTTTTGGGCCGGGTTCCAGCCGAGGTCGGCCACCGTTGTCACACCGGCCCGGTTCGCCCGCACAAGTTCATCGGCAAAGAGCTTGGGAAACTCCGACTGAGCCTTTGCCATGGTGGGTCCTGCGAGCAGCAGGAGCACGCCGGCCTCAACGCCAACACCGGTGAGGTCGCCGTTTTCGTCTCGGCGAAATGCAGCGCCGTCGGGGTCAGGGGTTTCGCGGGTTACCCCGGCCACACGTGCTGCCGCAGCGTTGAAGTACACGGCATGCCCCGAGTTATGCACGATGACGAGCGGGACATCGCCGGCAAGCGCGTCGAGCTCCGCCATAGTTGGCTCGTTCAGGCCGCGTTGCAGGAGCGGGTCCCAGCCGTTGGCGAGCACGCCCTCTGGGCGCTCCGAAATTGCGCTACGCAGCGCATCCATAACTTGATCGGCTGTTTCGAGCACAACCGGGCGGATATCAACAACAAACTCGCTGACAAAAACAGCGGAGCCAGACGGATGCCCGTGCGGCTCGACGAGGCCAGGCATGAGCACACGGCCACCAAGGTCGATGAGCGCTGCATCTGGGGCACGGGCGACCAGGTCACGCTCTGAGCCGACCGCGAGAATCCGCTCGCCCTCGATCAACACGGCCTCGGCAATCGGCTGGTCGTCGTCCATGGTGAGCACGCGGCCCACAAACAGTGTTTTGCTCACGATCGGTCTCCCCCGTTGAAGTGCGACTCAGTAGTTCGAGGCTAGCGCACCAGCGGGGCAGAGCATTCGGCACGATCTTCCGCCGCCAAGGCAGAGGGCCAGAGGGCGGAAGATCGTGGCGAGTTGCCCTCGGGCTAATACCCCATATAGACGCGCTGATTAGCCCGCTCTGACAGCCACAACCAGCGCCTTACGGCCTCGCCGGACTGGCTAGATGCCGCACTCAAGGCTTCGTCGCGGATGGCGGTCAGCCGCCCAACATCAAGGAACTGATTCGCATCCATCTCCTGCATGAGCGAGATAAACGCCTCGGCCTCGCCAGCCCCACCAACGCGAGGCGCGATGTCGGAGGCCACAAAATCGGCCCAGGTGAGCGAGGAATCGTAGCCAAACCGACCAAACGCGAGGTAGCTCAGCTCACTCGACACGTTGTAGGGCGAGGGCTCGCCCCACACCGTCAGGCCCTGCATCGAGACGTCTTCCGCCTTCTTCGAGAGCTCGGCAAAGACGGGGGCGTTAAACGCGTAGCGCTCGGTGCGGTCGTCGCCGTTCCACTGGCAGGCGAACTGGCTACGGATGACGTTGGTCTTGGTTGGCAGCGCCGCGACCTGCGCCGACGTGAGCTCAGTTTTCATGCGATCCCAGTAGCTGCGGTTGAACGTGTGCTGATAGATGCCACCCTTCGGCAGGGTCGAGAGCGGTTCGTGGGCATCCTCGTCGAGCAGGTTATCCCACTGCAGCTCGCAGTAGACCCAGAGGTCGCTGTCAATGGATTTGGCCGCGTTAAACAGGCGGGGAAAGTTATCCGCCATGTCAGCGTGCGACCAGAACTCGGCGTTGTGGTCGCGGCGGCTTGCCAGTTCGCGGTCACCACGGCGTTTGATGCAGAGCGCGCAGCCACACACCCCGTAGTCGCCGCCCTCAACGTTGATGCCACCGGGGCGGAGGGTGTCGACAAGCCAAGAAATGGAGTCTTCCATCCAGGCGATGCTCTCCGGCCTCGACGGGCAGGCCGTGCGGGTGTAGTCACTCTTCGGAAAGTTGAGCGGGAACGACAGGTCTTTAAGTTGGAACCCAACCCCGCGCTCCATCTCGGCGGCGAACTCGGGGTTTTGGGCCAGCCACGTCGCGAGGTTATATTTATGGTCGCCCTCCCAATACACGCCGCCGTAGGCACCAATCGCGAGACCTGGAATCACACGAACCCCACGGTACTTGCCGTAGTCGCACAGCTCCTGCGCCGCGGGGATGCCGCCGTGCGAATCCCGCAACATGCCGTAGATGACGATCGCGGAGATCTGGTGTTTACTGCAAAAGTCGACCATGCGCTGATAGTCGCGGAGGAAACCCTGTGGCGGCTTGCCATACGGGTTGAACACGCCGATCTCTTGGTGCCCGATCTGGTTGAGCTCCCAGTTGGTCGAGTGGTCCCACGTCCAGAACGTGCGATAGGCGAGGGCTGGTTTGCGGTCGGTGATTCCTGCCTCGACGCTGATGCCGTTCGGCACGCGCTTGGCGATTCGCTGGACCAGCTCTTCGACGCCGTAGATCACGCCTGAGTATGGGCCGCCGGTTACGGTAATGCGCTGGGTGCCGTTTGTTTCGACGCTGATTCTGAAGGCTCCCTCCTCAAGGCTGTCGGATGCCGTCAGCAGCACGGTTGGCATGGTCGACGGGATGGATTCCCCCTGCCGAGCCTCGATCCAGTCGAGGTCGGCCCACTCTTCGCGCAGTCTGGCGGCGGCGTGTGGATGCTCGTCGGCCCCCTGCAGGGCGACCCGGGAACTCAGGTGCAGCGTTGCATTCGACGTCAAGATGATTCTCCTTTTGGTACACACAAGATAACGACGGATTTAGCGATCGGTATAGCGAACGCATGATGGTTCTGTAACATAGTCGACATGAGTACCGAAAGCCAGCCTTTATCCCCACTCGCGTCAAATCTGCGCCAATGGCGGGAGCGGCGCGGTCTGAGCGTATCCGGCCTGGCCAGGGATGCCGGGATCTCAAAATCCACCGTCTCCGAGCTGGAACGCGGCAACGGCAACCCGTCGCTCGACACGCTCTGGGCGCTGGCAAAGGCACTCAACGTTTCGCTCGGCGCGCTCTTTGTTGACCAGGGCCCCGTTGGGGAGACGGTCTTCAAGCGCCTGGTTGAGGCACCAACCATCGCGAGGGATGGCGACGAATTTATCGCCCAACTGGTGAGCGCGTGGCGAAATTCCGGGGAAATCGAGATCTCGGTCGTGACGCTCGCGCAGGACGGCAAGCGCGATTCACGCGGCAACGCGGCCGGCGTCATCGAACGCGTGGTGTGCATGCGCGGGCTTGTTGAGGTCGGGCCTGTTGGCGCATCCGTCCTTCTTGAGCCGGGAGATATGCTCATGTTTCGGGCCGACCAGCCACATATTTATCACGCGCGCGGCGAGGGCGGCCGGCTGCTCGTCGTGCAGCAGTACCCAACCGACTCCTAGTCTTCGCCGGGCAGCCGGCACCCTCCGACCCCGTCATCCTCACGAAACAAACTGTTCACACTTTTTTGTTGATTCGACAGATCGCCTGTGCTTTACTAAAACTGTTCGATCTGTCGAACGATGTTATTTATAACAAACAAAATGCGAGCAAGGGAGTCCGCGAGAATGGTTGTAACCGACGATAAAATCGCCGCTGATGCTGTACCAGTCATAGAAACCCGACTCATTGCCAAGAGCTTTGGACACGTCCAGGCCCTCCGCGGCGCATCACTTCTCGCCTACCCAGGCGAAGTCCTTGCGCTCATCGGCGACAACGGGGCTGGCAAGTCGACGCTGTCGAACGTGATCGCCGGCATCCACACCCCCGATACCGGGGAGCTCTACCTCAGGGGCGAACAAGTCACCGTCAGCTCGGTGCGCCACGCACGAGAGCTTGGCATTGAGATCGTGTACCAGGATCTGGCACAGGCGCCAGACCTCTCGGTCGTTCAGAACTTTTTCTTCGGCCGTGAGCTGCTCGTCAAGGGCCCGCTGCGGCTGATTGGCCGGCTCAACGAAGCCGAGATGAAGCAGAAGACCATCGAGGCGATGAGCCTGCTCGGGGCTCAGGTGCCATCGCTCACCGCGCCCGTCAGCGCGCTTTCGGGAGGCCAGCGGCAGGCCATCGCCGTCGCCCGCGCCGTGATGTGGGCAACAAGCGCCATCGTCATGGATGAACCGACCGCCGCACTCGGCACCAAACAGACCGCGATGGTCTACGACGCCGTTCGAGCTGCAGCAAACCGCAACCTCGCGGTCATCCTCGTCTCTCACGACATCCCAAAAATGCTTGAGTTTGCCGACCGAATCGCCATCATGCGCCACGGGCAGGTTGTTGCCCAGATGCCAACGCAGGGCCTCGAACTCGTCGACGTACTCACCACCATGCTTTCCGCAGAGGGGACCGCAGCATGAGCCAGCTCACCCAATCAAAGCCAACCGAAACCTTCACGAGCGTCGAGCCTTCATACGGCAAACGGGTCGTCACCTCCACCGCCTTCATGATCGCGGTTGTTGTTGTGGCGCTTGTCGTGCTCTTTGGCATCCTCTCGCCAAACGGTATCTTCTTCAGTGGCGCCAACTTCAGGAACCTCGCCCTCGACTCGGCGCAGCTCATCCTGCTCGCTGTTGGCATGACGTTTCTCGTTGGGGCCGGCGAGCTTGACCTCTCTATTGGGGCCAACGTCATCCTCTCGTCGGTTGTCGCTGCAAAGGTCATTACGTGGCTCGGCGGCTCACCCCAGGAGATCCTCGCAGGCAACTACGCCAACGCCGGCATCGCGATACTCGCTGGATTTGGGGCCGCGCTTGTCACCGGCGTGCTGTTTGGCGTTGTCAACGCAACGCTCGTCAACCTGCTCAGGGTCAACTCCTTCATCGTGACACTCGCCATGATGAGTGCGGGAAGCGGCCTTGCGTACATCGTGACCGGCGGAGTCAACGTCAGCTCGCTTCCCCGCGAGATGCAGAAGAACTTCGGCTCTGCCGACCTGTTTGGCATCATCCCGATCCCAGCCGTCATTGCCATCGTGATCGGCATCGTGGCCTGGTACATCATGACCAAACTGCGGTTTGGTGCCCACACCCTCGGCATGGGGTCCTCGATCAGGGCGGCCGAGCGCGCTGGAGTGAATGTGCGTCGCCAGCGAGTCAAGCTCTTCGCCATCATGGGGCTCATCGCAGGCCTCGTCGGGTTTATCGACATCGCGCGCTTCCTGACGACCAACATCCAGGGCCACCAGGGTGACGCCCTCGCGGCAATCGCGGCGGTTGTTATTGGCGGAACGAGCCTGTTTGGCGGCAGGGCCAGCGTGCTCGGCTCAATGATCGCGGCAATTATCCCCGCCATTCTCATCAACGGCCTCGTCATCATGCGCGTTGGCTCGTTCTACCAGCTGGTTGTCACCGGCGTCATCCTGCTCATCGCGGTTGGCATCGACCAGCGGCGACGCGCGCAACAAAAATAGCGCCAAGCCAATACCTCCCGCACTCAGACCCCCGAAGTATCTGCACCACCATCCCTGTAGTTCAAGGCACCAACAAGGAGGAACCATGTTTCGAACACAGCAATTTATTCGACGCGGAAGCATCATTGGCGCTGCTTCTGTCGCCGCACTCGTGCTGGCGTCATGCAGCTCAGCACCAGACACCGCCGACGGAAGCCAGACCGGCTCATCCGACAATCCAACCGTCGCGTTTGTCGCGGCCCAAATGACCGCAACCTACTTTCAGGTCATGCAGTGCGGCGCCCAAGCAGCGGCAGACGAGTTCAACGTCAGCCTCGACTGGCAGGGCGACCCAGACTGGGACCTGCAAACCCAGACCCCGCTCATTAATGCCGCCGTGCAGAGCTCGCCCATAGGACTCGTGCTTGTGCCAACCGACCCGGTTGGACTCATCGAGACCGTTGAGAATATCTCGGCCGATATGCCGGTAATCACGGTTGACGGCAGCCTCGATGAACAGGTTGAGCTGCAAAACATCCGCACCGATAACCTCAGTGCCGGTGCCCTCGCCGCTGACGCGCTGGCAAAGGCCGTGGGCGAAAAGGGCACGGTGCTTGTCATCGCCTCGTTCCCAGGCGTCGCTGCAAACGCCGAACGCGTCGACGGATTCGCGGAGCGCATGGCCGAGAAGTACCCAGACATCGAGGTACTGCCAACCGAGTACTCGGATGCCGACCAAGCAACCGCGTCGCAGAAGGCCGCCGCAGCCATCACCAACCCAGACCTAGTGGGCATCTACACAACACTCGCGCCGGCCTCGGCAGGAGCATCCGCAGCCATCCAGGCCGCAAACAAGACCGGTGAGGTCAAGCTGGTCGCCTACGACGCAGACCCCTCGCAGGTCGCCGATCTGAAGGCAGGTGTCTACGACGCGCTCGTAGCCCAGGACCCGTACGGGCTCGGCTACGACTCGGTCAAGCGCATCGCGCAGATCAACGACGGCAGCCTCGACCCAGAATCGCTTGAGTACCAGGAGTACGTCAACGCGTTCATCATCGACCGAGACAACGCGGACAGCGAAGAGGCCAAGCGCTTCATCTACGTCCCAACCTGCTAGAAGGACAAACTCATGACGCACAGCGGCCACTCCACCCAACACCCACCCGAAACGAGGGTGCGGGTGGCCGTTGTGGGCGCCGGCCAGTTTGGTCGGCTCCATGCCATCGCGTATAGCAACAACCGCGATACCGATCTTGTAGCCATCATCAACAGGGATCTCACAAAAGCCACAAAGCTCGCAGACGAGGTCGGCGCTCCGCATGTCTTCTCCTCGCTGGCCGAGGCGCTCGAAACGATCGAGCTCGACGCCGTTTCGCTCGTGACCTCGCCAACGCATCAGCCGGCGGATGCCAGCCTCGCCCTCGCGCGCGGGCTCAGCGTACTCGCCGAAAAACCGCTCGCCCTTTCGAGTGAAGCGGCGGCAGAAATCGCCGACGCCGTCTCGGTAACGGGCGGGCTTGTCATGCCGGCCCACATTCTGCGTTTTGCGGCTCCCTACCAAGAACTCAAGGGCCGAGTGGATGCCGGGACCATCGGCACCCCAAGGGCACTGTCGTTCCGCCGCCACCGCACGGCGGACCACGACGCGCAGTTTGGGGCCATCCACCCCGTGCTCATGACCATGGTGCATGACATAGACCTTGCCCTTTGGCTCTGCGGCGGAACACCAACCCGCGTGACCGCGCGGCAGGTCGTGCAGCCGGGCCGCAACCAGCCGACTGTCGTCTGGGCAGAGGTCGTGCTCAGTTCTGGCGCGATCTGGTCGTTTCAGGTCTCCTGGGCGGTCTCGGCAGGCCAGCCGGTCGCCGATTCGCTCGAAATCGTCGGCGATGACGGCCTACTCACCCTCTCGCTGACCGACCACCTCACCGGGCCGCCGGCGGCAGCGCCCTTTGACGATGTGCTCACGCCCGCGTATGCGTTCGGGGCGCTCAACGAGGAGGTCCGGGTGTTTATCGACGGCGTTCGCACTGGCATCCGCCCAACCGTTGTCACGCTCGACGACGCGCTCACTGGGCTTGGCCTCGCCGAACAGATTGTCTCAGAGGCCTCGAACAACACCATTGACGCTGGGCCAGCACTGTGACCGGCCGAGCTGACTCGCATATCCATCTCTTTGAGCACGGCTTTGGCGGCGACCTCGCACCGGGGCAGGAACTCGCACAGTACGAGTCGCTCCGAGAGCGCCACGCGATTTCGCACTCGCTTGTTGTTGGATACGAGGGCAACGCAGCGTTTGCCGGCAACAACGACTACGTTCTCGGGCTTGGCGAGAGCCGGGACTGGCTGCATCCGCTTGTCTATCTCGACCCGCAGCGCCCCCTCTCGTCCGCCGAGGCGCTTGCGAAGCTTGATGCTGGGGCAGCGGGATTCTCCCTGTACCTCGCAGGGAACGATCACGGCGCCTTTGGGCCCGATTTCTGGGCATCGGTAGCCGGGCACGGGAACGTCATTCTCAGCGTCAACGGCACCGCCGCCGCCTGCAGCGACCTGCTCGCGGGCGGGCTGCTGAGCCGGGACATCAGGGTGCTCGTGAGCCACCTCGCCTCACCGGGAGTCGCACTCGCCGGTGCTGGCCTTACCCGCTACCGCGCGGCCATCGCAACGCTCGCAGCGACCCCAAACGTAGGCCTCAAGCTCTCCGGCCTCTACGATGCCGACCCCGTTTACCCCCACAACTCGATTGCACCCCTCGCCCTCGAGGCGCTCGATCGCTTTGGGCCGGAGCGGATGCTCTGGGGCTCGGACTTTGCCCCAGGCCTCAGCACCGTCACGGCAGACGAGCTGTTTGGCGTGCCAGGCTGGCTGGCCGAACAGCTCACGCCGTCGGAGCTCAGCCTCGTGCTTCACGCCAACCTCGAACACCTCGTGGGGGCAGCATGACCGAGCAGCGCTTCTGCTACACCTTTGAGATTCTTCCCGACCGCGTCGAGGAGTATGAGCGCGAACACCATCCCGTCTGGGACGGTGTTGTTCAGGCCATGCACGCGGCGGGGATCACAGAGTTTTCGTTGTTCCGCCGCGGCACAAGCGTGATCGCGACCGGCAGCGCGACCCGCGAGATCGAGGCGGTGTTTGCCGAGCTGGATACCGACCCGGTGAACGCCGCATGGTCGGCACATATCCGCCAATACATGAGCGTCTCGGTTGACGCCAACGGCGCCCTCTTTATGAGCGACGAGTGCTGGCGGATGCCGTCGGCAACACCAACAACCCCGTAACTGTCACCCACACCAATCGAAAGTGAAGGCGGAACTCTATGCAGAACCCTAGCGACGCTCCGTTGCTCGACCCCGATGAACTCTACGAGGGCGTCGCCACAACCTACCTCTATACGGGGGCGCACTCGCCCGCGCTCAGAGTGGTTGGGAGTGCGCTCGACGCCGCCTACCGCGCAAAGAATAAGGGGGAGTTTGGCCGCGACATCCTCGCGGCAACCGAGCTTGCCACGCGCACAAGCATCGCCGAGCTGGCCGGGCGATCAGTTGACGAGGTTGGCCTACTCGGCGATGCCTCAACGGCGTGGAGCGCCATCGCAAACGGCTGGGAGTGGAAGCCGGGCGACAACATCGTCATCAACGAGTACGAGCACCCTGCGGTGTTTGCCCCGTGGTTGCGACTGCGCCAATACGGGCTTGAGGTGCGCGTCGTGCCAAAGCGCGACGACTGGGAGATGACATCGGCAAGCATTCTTGCCGCCTGCGACGAGCGCACGGTTGCCCTCCCGATCAGCCACGTTGGCTACGTGACGGGGCTTCGGCACGACCTCGGCGAGATCGGCAAGGCTGCCAAGGCAGCCGGCATCCCCATGCTCGTTGATGTGTCACATTCGCTTGGCGTTGTCGACGTTGACCTTGAATACGCTGCCCTCACGGTTTCGGCATCCTATAAGTGGATGCTTGGGCCCTACGGCGTTGGCGTTGTGCTGTGGAACCGCGACCGGCTCCCCGATTTCCGGCCGGGAGCCGTTGGCTGGCGCTCGCTCAGCAACATCTTTACCGAGGACCGTTTTGACGAACTCAACTGGAACCTGGACGGAACGCGCTTCCAGATGGGTGCCCCCGCCTTCGCCGAAATCGCGGGGCTCGGGGCCGGCGTTGACACCATCCTCCGCCTCGGAATTGGCAACGTCGAGCGGCACGCGCTTCGCCTCGTTGAGCGGGCGCACGCTGGCCTCCGCGATCTTGGCCTCGACGTCATCACCCCTGCTGATCCGGCACGACATGCAGGGAGCGTCGCCTTTTTGCACCCCGCTGGCGAGGTGTTCGCAAGAAAACTTGGCGAGCGCGACGTGCTCGTCTGGGGCGGAGACGGGCGAATCCGGGCGTCTTTCCACGTGATGAACAGTGACGCCGATGTCACTCGCCTGCTCGAAGCTGTCAGTGACGTGCTCACCGAACTCCCCAGAGAAGAGGTTTCACATGTTTGACGCAACCACCATCGACGCGTACCTTGACACACACGACGACGACCTCATGGCGCTGGTCCACCGCCTCATCAGCATCGACAGCCAGATCCCGCCCTACGCGGATGAGCGCGCTATCGTGGCATTCCTCATCGAGGAAGTCGAGCGGCTCGGGCTTGGAACGGTCACGATTCTTGGGCCGAGCCCAGAGCGCCCGAGCCTCATCCTTCGCATGCACGGAACCGGCGGGGGCAAGAACCTCATGCTGAACGGCCACACCGACACCAAACCCGTTGGCGAGGCACGCGACGAGTGGAACACGCCCCCGCTAGAGGCAACCGTCAAAGACGGCATCATCTACGGGCTCGGTGCAACCGATATGAAGGCCGCCATCGCCGCCATGATCTACGCCGCGGTCGCCCTCAAGGAGACCAAGACCGAGCTGCGCGGCGACCTCGTCATCGGCATGATCGCCGACGAAGAAGCTGGCGCGCAGCTTGGCGCAAAATTCGTGGCTCCCCACGTGACGGATGTTGACGCCATTCTCATCGGCGAGCCGAGCGGATGGGAACACGATTGGCAAGGAATCCACCTGGTCTCGCGCGGCGTGTGCTGCTTCCGCATCACGGTCACTGGCACGCAAATGCACTCAAGCCTTTCCGATCGGATGCCATCGGTCAACGCCTCGGTCAAGCTCGCGAATCTCATGGTGGGTATCAGCGACGACCTCTCGCTCCCGTTTGTGCCCCATCCACTCGGGGATGTTGGCCCGACCCTCAACGTTGGCGTGATGATCGAGGGCGGCACGTTTTTTGGAGTGGTTCCTGGGCGCGCGGAGTTCTCGTGCGACCTGCGCACGGTTCCGGGCATGACCAAGGAAGAGGTTGCTGAAGGCATCGAATCCTGGCTCGCGGCCTGCCGCGCGGCTGACCCTGACCTCGAGGTGACGTATGCCTTCGAGCCGTCGCTCGACTGGATTCCGTGGAGCGAACTTGATGCCACGCATCCACTCGTTGCCGCGACACAGCGCGCCGCGGCAGATGTACTCGGCGAGGCACCGGCGCTGCAGGTGTTCCCTGGGGGAACGGATGCTCCCTGGTACTCGCAGGTCGGCATCCCAACCCTGCCCTCGTTTGGGCCTGGCGTGCTCACCTGCGCTCACGGACCGAACGAGTTTGTGAGCCAAGAGAGCGTGCGACAGGCAGCGAAAATGTATGCCCGCATTGCCGCGGATTTCTGCGCCTAGTCATTCCACCGCGTCATCATTCCAACGAGCAGCCAACCCAGAAGGAACCCATCATGACACTTTCATTCACGAGCACCCCAACAGCCCCTGCGCCGGGTGGGGCCTACTCGCAGGCCGTTCGGGCCGGCGACTACGTCTTCACCGCAGGCCAGGTTGGCCTCAACCGGGAGACGGGCACAACGCCAACCGATTTCCGCGAAGAGGTACGCCAGTCGCTCACGAACCTTGAGGCCGTGCTGGCCGCCTCTGGCGCGAAGATGACCGACGTCGTTCGCACCATGTGCCTGCTCACCGACATCAGTAATTTTGCGGTGTTCAACGAAGAATATGCGGCGGTCTTTGGCGAGCACGTGCCCGCCAGAAGCACGTTTGGCATTCAGCTTGCCGGCGGCTTCACCGTCGAGATCGAGGCCATCGCTTACACGGGCGAGTAGCTCCAACACACAGCGGTGGCCTTGCGTTCGCTGAACGCAAGGCCACCGTTGTTGTGAAACTTAGACGTCGAGGCGCATGATGCGCTTATTCATGAACTCGTCAACGCCAAGCGGGCCCAGCTCGCGGCCAACGCCGGAACGCTTGACCCCGCCAAACGGAAGGTCGGCCTGCGAACCGCCAGCAGCATTGATGTAGACCATCCCAGCGTCAATGCCGTTTCCGACTCGGCGCGCGCGCTCTGGATCGGCGCTGAACACGCTTGAGCCGAGGCCAAAGAGCGAATCGTTGGCAAGGGCGACGGCTTCTTCTTCGCTGCTGACCTTATAAATAATGGCCGCAGGACCAAACAGCTCTTCGTAGTGCACGGCCATGTCTGGCGTGACATCCGTGATGACGGCTGGCGCGACGTAGGCGCCGGTTCCGTCAATGTGCGTTCCACCAGCGCGCAGCGTTGCACCCGACGCAACCGCTGCCTCGATCTGCGAAACAAGTTCGTCGGCCGCGGCCTGCGACGACAACGGCCCGAGGGTGGTTGCGGGGTCGGCGGGGTCGCCAGGAACAAACTCATCGAGCTGAGCGACAAACTTCTCAACAAAGTCGTCGTAGATGTCAGCCATAACAATCATTCGCTTTGGCGCGTTGCAGGCTTGGCCGGTGTTGCCCATGCGCGACTCAACCGCGGTCTGTACCGTGGCATCCAGGTCGGCCGAGTCGAGCACGATCATGGGGTCGGAGCCGCCAAGCTCAAGCACAAACTTCTTCAGGTTCTTGCCCGCCTCGGCGGCAACCGCAACGCCTGCGCGCTCGCTTCCGGTGAGCGAGACGCCCTGGATGCGGTCGTCGGCAAGCATCCACGCAATCTGCTCGCTCGTCGCGTACAGGTTGATGTAGGCATCGGCGGGAATGCCGGCGTCGTGCAGCACCGATTCAATGGCGGCAGCAGAGAGGGGGCAGTTGCGCGCGTGCTTGAGGATGATCGTGTTGCCAAGCACCAGGTTTGGCGCGGCGAACCTGGCGACCTGGTAGTACGGGTAGTTCCACGGCATGATGCCAAGAATGGACCCAACGGCCCGCTTCTGGATGATGGCTTTGCCACCAACGATGTCGAGCGGCTCGTCGGCAAGCAACTCGTTCGCGTTGTCGGCGTAGTACGAGAAGATCTCAAAGACGGTCTGCAGCTCACCCTTGCTCTCGTCGATGCGTTTTCCCATCTCTTGCGTGATGATGGCGGCCAGCTCGTCGCGGCGCTCAGTGAAGATCTCGGCGGCGCGCTTTACCTTCGCGGCGCGCTCAGCGAGCGGGGTTTCTTTCCACAGCAGGTAGCCGGCGTGCGAACGGTCAATCGCGTCGCGCACCTCTGCGTCGGTGGCGTTGGGAATCTGGGTAACCACTTCGCCGGTGGCCGGGTTGGTGACGGTATACATAGGTGAGTCCTTTCGGGACAAGTGTGAAGAAAGGCGCGTGAGCGCCTCGGGTTAGATGAGGTTTCGGGCGTTGAGGTTGCTGGCGAGCGACCAGATGCCGTGTTCCCAGCGAGGAGCGGTTTCTGAATCTTCGACGGTGTTGCGCAGGGTGCCGAGTTGCGGGGTCGAGATACTCACAACATCCCCGAGCGCGTGGGTAAACCCGGCGCCAGCCGCGTAGCGATCCTGCACCGGCGAGAAGAGGGTGCCGGTGAACAGCACAAAGCCGTCGGGATACTGGTGGTGCGGCCCGTAGGCGTGCTCAACAAGTTCTTCTGGGTCCCTGCTGATTTTTTCCATGGAGCTTGTACCCTCCATCACAAAGCCGTCGGTGCCGCGGACCGAGAGGTTCACGAGCAGCTCGCGCACGGAATCCATCGTGAAGTGCTCGTCAAAGAGACGGATGAACGGCCCAATCGCGCAGGACCCGTTGTTATCCTTCGCCTCGGTGAGCAGCAGCGCGCTGCGGCCCTCAAAGTCTCTGAGGTTCACGTCGTTTCCAAGCGCGGCACCACGAACCTCGCCGGTTGAGGTCACGGCAAGCACAACCTCAGGCTCGGGGTTGTTCCAGGATGACCGGGACAGCACACCAATGGTCGAGCCGGAGCCAACGCTTGAAAGCACTGGCGCCTTTGTGAAAATCTCGGGGTCGGGGCCAATGCCAACCTCAAGGTACTGCGACCAGAGCCCTTCGCGCTGGAGCAGTTCTTTCACCTTCTCCGCCTCTGCCGATCCCGGCTTCACGCTTGAGATGGCACCGCCAACCACCTCAATAAGCTGGTCGCGGATGGCCTCGGCCCGCGCCGAGTCGCCCTGCGCGCGTTCCTCGATGACGCGTTCGAGCATGCTCTCCACAAACGTCACGCCTGCGGCCTTCACAACCTGGAGGTCAATCGGTGAGAGCAGCCGGGGAGCATCGGCGTCGCCGGCAACCGTTGCGGCGAGTACGTCTCCAAGCGCCCAGCGCTGCCCTGACTGCGTCGCGCGCAGCACCGAAGCGATGTCGTCCCGCTCAAGCAGGCGCGAAACGGTTGCCTCGATCGACGTGATGTCGACGAGCTCGTCGCCGACAACCAGCACAACGGTTGGCCCGCCAACGGCAGGGTCGAAGATGCGACCGATGAGCAGCGCACGCTCGGCATCCACGGGGAGAAGCTCGTTCAGTTCGAAGTTCACGACGCGACCTCCTCGTACTGCTCCGCGCCCTGGCTCACGAGCCCCGGCTCGCCGCCCTCGTGCCACGCAAAGAATTCCCACAGCTCGCCGCACGGGCCAGCAAAGTAGATGCAGCGGGCGTTCCACGGGTAGTCCTTCGGCTGCGAGTAGAGCTCAACGCCAGCCTCGCTCAGCCGCGTGTACATCTCGTCAATCTCGTCTAGCGAGTCGAGGCACACGGCGAGCATCACGTTATGCCCGCCCGGCTCGTCGCGCTGCGAGCGCACGCCGGTCGTCTCGTGGATGTGCTCGGCCTCCCACAGCGCAAGGATCAGGCCCGGTCCCTCAAAGTCCGCAAAGTTGGGCATCCGGCTCTTGAGCGTGTAGCCGAGCTTTTCGGTGTAGAAGGCGATCGAGGCTTCGAGGTCCCTCGTGATGAGGCACACATCGGTGATGGTCGGTTTACGCATTTATTGGCCACTTTCTGGTTGTGGGTCGGAAACTGTCCACGCGTTTTCGTGCGGGAACAGCCAGCGCTGCGGAAGGAGGTTTGAGGAGTGTGTTTTGCGGACGGTGCCCTCGTAATCGATGACAACGTCGGCGTTGAGGCAGTAGGTGCCCATCAGCTCGCGGCAGACCCCGCAGGGGTTTGTGACGATGGCGCGGCCGTCGTCATCAAGGCACAGGGCCACAATCGAGCGGATGCTGTGGTCGCCAGCCATTTCGGCGTTGGCAATGGCGGATGACTCTGCACACACGTTGATGCGCCGCGAGCCGAGGTGCAGCCCGAGGTAGATCTCGCCTGACTCGGTCCGTACGCCGGCAGCGACCACGTGCTTGACGCTGTCGTGCCTGGCCAACAGCAGGGTTTTGACGCGGTCGTACAGCTCAACATCGTCGTCGGTGAGTGTTTCAAACTGCACGGTTTATGCCTCCATTGTTGGGGTCGCGATGCGGATGCCGCCATCCTTTGACGTTTTGGCCAGCACGATGAGGCCAATAAACGCGATGACGTAGGGCAGCATCTGAGCGAACTGTGGCGCGACGACGGCGTCGTTCACCTGCACGGCGACAGCCGAGGCGAGCCCAAAGATCACGCTCATGACGGCCAGCCACTTGACCTTGCCGCGGCAGAAGATCACCGCGGCGAGGGCCACAAAGCCGAGGCCGTTGGTCATCCCCTCGGTGAACAGCGTGAGCTGGCCGACGCTGAGCTGCGCGCCGGCGAGGGCGCAGAGCGCGAAGCACCAGACCTGTGCCCACACCCGCATCCGGTTGACGTTGCCTCCCGCCGCCGCGAGAGCGGCCGGATGCTCGCCTGCCGCTTTAAGCCGGCGAACCAGCACCGTGCGCCGAACCGCGAACACCATCACCGCGACGAGCACCCAGCTGAGGTAGGTGAGGATCGTGTGGCCAGACACGATCGCGCCAATCACGGGGATGTCTTTGATGAACGGGATGTTGTAGACCGGCAGCGAGGGAATACCCGGGTCACTGAGCGTCCCTTTCACTCCGAAGAAGGAACGAAGCAGGTACACGGTTGCCGCGGCCGCAAAGATGTTCAGCGCGATTCCGGCGACAAACACGTTGACGTTGAGCCTGGTGATGACGTAGCCAAAGATCAGGCCGCTGATGATGCCGGCGATGACGGTCGCGGCGATGCCGAGGGCAACCGACTGGAACATGAGCCCAAAGACCACGCCGCCAAACGCGCCAAAGAGCATGGCACCTTCGAGCCCGATGTTGAGGTCTTTGGTCCACTGCGTTGGCAGGCAGGCGAGGGCCGCGAGCAGGATGGGGGTCGTCAGTCGAACCCCAGAGCTGAGAAACGCGTCAAATAAGTCCATTAGTTCTTCCCCCGCGAGCGCGTGTAGGCGTTGCGTGCCTTGGCGAGCTGGGCAAAAATGCCTGCTCGTGCCGAGGCCGCGATGATAATTCCGGCAATCAGGATGAGCGAGATTTCGGATGGCACGGTTGACACCTGCTCGATGCCGCGCGCTGCCGACCGCATGACGCAGTAGACGGCAACCCAGATCATCGCCGAGACGGGGCGGGCGCGGGCAATCATGGCGAGCAGCACGGCATCCCAGCCGATGCTCGTGCCAATTTCGGTCCAAAACCGCCCCTGCGAGGTGGTCACGAGCAGGGCGCCGGCGATGCCGCAGAGGGCTCCGCTGAGGGCCATCGATCCGATGCGGGCGCGGCGCACGTTGATGCCAACCGCCGCCGCGAAGTCGGGGCTTTCGCCCGTCATCCGCCACTTGTATCCGATGACCGATTTTTCGCTGATCCACCAGGTGACGGCGCACAGCACCACAACGAGGAATACGGCAGTGGTGAGCTGGGTCTTTGGCAGGATCTCCGAGAACATCGCGGTGTCGTGCACTGGAACGGTGCTGCCGCTCTGGCGGCTCGGGTCGCGCAGCGGGGCCGTCACGAGGTAGGCGCAGAACAGGATGATGATGTAATTCGAAAGCAGCGTCGAGAGCACCTCATCCACGTTCCAGGCGGCGCGGAGCCAGCCGAGACCGGCCGCGACAAGCGCCCCGATCGCCGCAGAGGCCGCGATGCACAGCAGCAGGTGCAGCCCGGTAAACATCGGCCCGATGTAGGCGCCAACCAGCGCGGCGGCCATGGCCCCAGCGTAGATCTGGCCCTCCGCACCAATATTGAACATTCCAGATCGGTACGCGATGGCAACACCCATGGTCGCCACAAAGAGTGGGAGGCCCCAGGCAAGCGTGCGCGCGATGCTCTGCGGGCTGCCAACGGCGTATTCGAGTCCTGACAGGATGGTGGGGATCGCCTGGTAGCCCTGCGCCTGGATGAGCACAACCGCCATCAGCAGGCCTGCGCCGAGGATAAACGCAACGCGCCCAAGCTGCTTGGCGAGCGCGGAGCGGTTCGACGACTTTCGCGGTTTGGCGGTCGGGCCGAGCGAGTGCTGGCCAGACAGGGTCTTTTCTATGGTCACGCCGACACCTCCGTCTGCTGAATGCCCATCATGTACATGCCAAGTTCCTCTCGAGAGGTTGCGGTTGCCGAGCGTTCGGCCACGATGCTGCCGCCAAACATGACGAGCACCCGGTCAGAGAGCCGAAGGATCTCGTCGAGGTCGGCCGAGATGAGCAGTACGGCGCATCCTCGGTGGGTGGCCTCAGCCACCTGGTTATACAGAAACTCGATGGCGCCAAGATCGACGCCCCGTGTCGGTTGGGCAAGGATGATGCACTCCGGCTCGTCCTCAAGCTCACGCGCCATGACGATTTTCTGCTGATTTCCACCCGAGAGCGTGCTGTTTCTGGCGTCGAGCCCAGAGGTCTTGATCGCGTATTTACGGATCATCTCGGTTCCCCACGCGCGCACCTTCGAGGTGAAGGCCGCGCCGAGTCCGAGCGGGCTCGTGTCGCGGCGCAGCACGCCGGCGGCGAGGCCTTCCGCGACCGTTCCGTTGAGCGGGAGCCCTTCGAGGTGGCGGTCCTCCGGCACGTACGAGAGCCCAGCCGCGCGCCGGTCGTTGACCGAAAGCGACTCGAGCTGGGTTTCCCCGAGTCGGATTTGTCCGGCGGTGAGGGGCCGAGTACCAATAAGCGCTTCGGCGAGGGATGCCTGGCCGTTGCCCTCGACGCCCGCAATCCCGAGAACTTCACCGGCCCGCAGCTGAAACGAGACAGCGTTGAGTGCCGCGTCGCTGCCCTGTTTGATCGTGCTGAGGTGTTCAACGGTGAACGCCGAAATGTCGCTCGGGCGGTCGCGTTCAACGCGGCCGAGGTTGACGTCGCTGCGGCCAGTCATAGCGGCAACCACCATCGCTGGGTCGGCATCCGCAGCCTCGAAGGTCTCAACGGTTTCCCCGTTGCGCAGCACCGTGATGCGGTCAGCGAGCGCAAAGACCTCGCGAAGCTTATGCGAGATAAAGATCACGGACGAGCCCTCGGCGGCGAGCCGTTTCAGCAGTTCGAACAGCTCTTCGGTCTCCTGCGGGGTCAATACGGCGGTTGGTTCGTCGAGGATGATGAGGTTGGCTCCGCGGTACAGCACCTTGATAATTTCGAGCTTTTGCTGCGTTGCCACGTTGAGGGTGCCGGTAATGGTGTCAGGGTCAATCGACAGGCCGAGCTTTCGCATTGGCTCTTCGAGCGCGGCTTTGGCCGCCGCGTTGTCAAAGAGCCCGTGCTTGCGCGGTTCGCTGCCGAGCGTCACGTTCTCGGCAATGGTAAAACCAGGCACGAGCATGAAGTGCTGGTGCACCATACCGATGCCGTGTTCGATGGAGTCCGTTGGCCGCTTGAGCGTCACCTCGCGCCCGCCGAGCCTGATCGAACCGGCATCCGGCTGGTACATCCCGTAGAGGATGCGCATGAGCGTGGTCTTGCCCGCGCCGTTCTCGCCAACAAGGGCGTGAATCTCCCCACGACGTAGCGTGAAGTCGACGTCGTGGTTGGCAACGACGGGGCCAAAGGTTTTGGTGATGCCGGCAAGCTGCAGGACGAAGTCGTCTGCTGCCTGCGGCGTCGCCGTACTGACGGCGGATGCCTCCCGCACGGTTGGGCTCCCGCTACTTGCCATCTGCCTTCACCTCGCCGGCGATGAGCTTCTCCTGCAGCCCGTCGAGCTGCGTGATCTGGTCGGCGGTGACGAGCTCGTCGCTGTAGATCATTTCCCAGCCGCCCTCTTTGAAGCCGTAGCTGAGCTGGTCGCCTTTTTTGGTGCTCTTGTCGACGATCTTCTCGGTGAGGGATTCGATGACGGTGTCAACGCGCATCGTGAGGCTTCCGGGAACAAGTCCGGGGGCCAGGCTGCTCTTGTCGGCAACGATGCCGATTGGCGCGATATTTTCGCCAGACTTTGCGGCATCAAACGCGCCGGCCCCTGACAGGCCAGCGTAGGCAAACATGCTGAACGCGCCCTTATTCATCAGGCCGATTGCCACCTCGCGGCCCTTGCTTGGGTCGGTGAATGAACCAACGTACTGACCCTGTACCTGCATGGCTGGGTCAACGTTGCTCACGCCCGAGGTGAAGCCGGTCTCGCAGTTTTCCACAACGGGGGCGTTCACCCCTCCAATAAATCCGGCGGTTGTGCTGGCGTTGGCCTGGTTGACGACGGCAGCGAGGGCACCTGCCATGAAGCATCCTTCTGCCGTGCGGAACTCAGCCGAGATGACGTTTGGGCTATCTACGATGCCGTCGACAAAAACAAACGTGGTGTCTTCGTTTCGCTCTGCAACCGAGACGAGGGCGTCAATTGCTTCGAACCCGAGCACAAAGACGATGTCGTTGGTGTCGGCCGCGTCCTGCAGCAGCGGGGCAAAGTTCTGTGCCTGGAGCTGCCCCTCGTAGGTCTTCACAACCGCGCCCTGCTCGTCGGTGAGCGGGTCGATTGCGACCGCTGCTTGGTCGAAGAAGTCTCCGTCGCCAAACGCGTTGTCAACGAAGATGCCGACGTGGAGGCTTTCGCTGTCGGCGCCTGCCGAGCTGGGTGCCTGCCCTCCGCATCCGGTGAGCGTGAGCCCGAGGATGCCGGTGGCCGCGAGCGCGCCGAGTGTTGTTAACGTGGACTGTGTTGCGTGTGAAGCCATTGGTCTACCGCCTTTATGAACCGAATTACGAATGCGTTCGGGGGTAACGCGTGGACATCCTCCAGATGAGGTCGAACCTTGTGAGCGATGATCCTGGCCTGACGGTTTGAGCAACGCCGCTCGTGTTTAACATATAATCATCTTATGATCGCAACAAGCAAGTTTTTTGAAGTTTCGAGAGCGAGCCCTTCAAAAACCCACTGATTGCGCAGCAATACGAGAGAGAATTCAATGAAGAAAAAAATCATCGTAACCGACCACGCATTCAAAAATGTGGCCTACGAGCAACAAATGGCCAACGATTTTGATGCAGTTTTTGAATGCCACAGCTGCGAGACAGAAGACGACACTCGCGCCGCCATCGCCGACGCCGACGTTGTGTTTGTGAATTTCGCTCCCGTCACAAAAAACGTTCTCTCCGTCCTCAAGCCGGGCGCCACCGTCATCCGCTACGGCATCGGCTACGACAACGTTGATATCAAGGCAGCAACCGAACTCGGCATCAGCGTCGCCAACGTGCCAGACTACGGCGTAGCAACCGTTGCCGACCATGCAACCGCAAGCCTGCTCCCGCTGCTCCGCCGCATCCCCGCCTACAACGCGCTCTTCGCACAGTCGGACAAGGTTCGCCCTGGAGACGTTGGCGACATCCGCGGCTTCCGCTCTACCGTCATCGGGCTCGTTGGGATGGGCAGAATCGCACGGGCCGTTGTCGAGCGACTCCGTCCGTTTGGGTTCAGCTTCATCGCAACAGACCCCTACTGCGATCAGACGGTGTTCGACAGCCTCGGCGTTGAGCGCGTCACCCTCGACGAACTCGCCAAACGGGCACACGCCATCTCGCTCCACGCGCCAAGCACGGCCGACAACATCCACCTCATCGGAGCCGATTTCCTCAGCAAGGTGCAGCAGGGAACCGTGCTCGTCAACACCGCGAGGGGCTCGCTCGTTGACCTCGATGCCCTCGCCGCCGCGGTCACGGACGGGCGCATCGCAGGAGCGGCCCTCGACGTGACCGACCCAGAGCCGCTCCCACTCGACTCCCCGCTTCGAGGGATGACACAGGTAGTCTTAACCCCACACGCCGCGTTTTACGACGACGATTCTTTGCAGAATCTTCAGCGGCTGGCAAGCGAAGAAGCCGCCAGAGCACTCTTGGGGGAAGAGCTCCGCTGCAAGGTGAATTAGCAGCAGCCCTGGCATTCATTACTCGAACCAGAAGACGGACTATGAATACTTCGAACACCTCTCAGAACGAAACCCATAAGCTTCCAACCGGCAGCCCCCTCGGCAAAACCAACCGAAACCGACTGTCATCACAGGTTGCCGACCGCATCATGAGCGACGTCATTGCGCGCGGCCTGCAGCCAGGAGACCAGCTCGAAACCGAGCCTGCGCTTGTCGAACGCTACGACGTCAGCCGCTCGGTCATCCGCGAGGCAGGGCGCATCCTCGACGAACGCGGCCTTGTTGACATCCGCCCAGGTCGGGGCATGACGGTTGCCGCATTTGACGGTTCGGGAATCGCCAAGCAGTACGAGCTCATGCTCGAACTCAACAAGGGCTCGTTCGAGCAGCTCATGGAGATGCGCCTTGTGCTTGAGGTTGGCATCAGCGAGCTTGCCGCGATCAACCACACCGAAGAAGATGCGGTGCTCATCCAGGCAGCCCTCGACGGATACAACAGCACGTCAGACGACAGCAGGGAGGTGCTCGAATGGGACCTCGCATTCCACCGCGCCATCGCCGCTGCCTCGCAGAACCCATTCTTTGTGCACAGCGTTGATCCCATCAACGATTACCTGCGCAAAACCTACGAGCACAGCATGGGATACGCCGCCGCTCAGGAAGCAACCAACCGCGAACACCACGAAATTGCCAACGCAATCTTCGCCCGCGACACTGAACTGGCGGCAAAGGCCACACGAAACCACCTCACCCGCGTGCGCGACGACAGCGGAACCCTCGCCCGCCGCCAGCCGCAAGACTAACCAAACATCCAGACTAACTCCCCCCTCAACGCGTTTCTCTCACCGATTTGAAGGAGTTCCTTTCGCATGCCCATTTCCAACGATGTAGATGCAGCAACCTGCTTCCCAGAGCACTTCGCCCTCACCGGCAAACACGTCATCGTGACCGGCGCCGGACGCGGGCTCGGCCAGGGCGCGGCGCTTTCAGCCGCTGCGGCAGGCGCAACCGTTTCGCTTGTTGCCCGCTCGGAAGACCAGCTCAATGAAACCGCAGAGATCATCAGGGGCCGAGGGGGCGACTGCCACGTCATCCCAGCCGACCTCTCGGACACCGACGCGCTCGAAGGCCTCGTCGACGGCCTGTGGGCACGCCAGCCCGTACACGGCATCGTGCACTCCGCCGGGGTCCAGCTGCGCAAAGAAGCCGTTGACCTCACGCCAGACGACTGGCGCTTTGTGCAACGGATGAACGTTGAGGCACCCGTGTTCCTCAGCACGGCCATCGCGCGCCGCCAGATCGAGGCGGAGGCCGGCGGCTCGCACGTCTTCATCGGATCGCTCAACAGCTCAATCGCGCTCCCCAGAATCGCGCCCTACGTTGCCTCAAAGACGGCCATTGTCGGCGTCGCGCGCTCCTTCTCAACCGAATGGGCGCCGGCAGGCATCCGCTCGAACGTCATCGGGCCTGGCTACTTCCACACCAAGCTCACCGAGGGGCTGCTCGGCCAGCAAGATCAGCTCGACCGCATCCTCGGGCGCATCCCAATGGGCAAGCTCGGAAACCCGTCAGACATCGGCGGAATGGCCGTGTTCCTGCTGTCGGATGCCTCTGCCTACGTGTCCGGCCAGCTCCTCAACGTGGATGGTGGGTGGCTCGGGGCCTAGGCTTAAGGCACGCAACGAGGAGACACCAATGACGGAACGCGGCCAGGCCAAGTACGACGACACCCGCACGAGCGCAATTGATCTTGATCCCGGCAGCCAGCCGGTTGCCAAGGCGCCGTCTGGGCTCGACCCCCGCCACGCGCGGGCGGTTCCAGAGGCCGTCGACCCGCACGCGCATCCAACAACCGATTTCCGTACCGACCTCGAGCGGCTGCGGTTCTCCCCGTATTTCTCGCGGCTGTCGGCCGTCACCCAGGTGGTGCCGCAGGCGAGCGTTGGGCCGGTCATCCACAACCGCCTCACCCACTCGATCAAGGTCACGTCGGTTGCCCGCGCGATCGCCGTTGGGCTGCAGGCAGACACCGGGCCGGCCGGAAATATCCTCAGGTCACTTGGCGGATGCGACCCCATCGTTGTGCAGGCCGCCGCGAGCGCCCACGACCTTGGACACCCGCCGTTTGGGCACCTCGGCGAGCGCGTGCTCGACCGCGTCGCGCGCGAACGACTTGGGCTTCCGGAAGGATTTGAGGGCAACGCGCAGACCTTCCGCATCCTCACCGAGCTCGACACCCACGGGGCGGCCCAGCCCGGCCTCAACCTCACCTCGGCGGTGCGGGCTGCGGTGCTCAAGTATCCGTGGACCCGCCTCGAATGGCGCGACAACTTTACCGATCTCCCGCCCAGCGAACGGCCGAGGGGCGTTGGTGATGTCTCGCCAACCGGCGCACATAAGTTCTCGACCTACAGCCTGCACGCCAACGAGGTTGCCACCGTGCGCGCTGCCTACCCCGCCATCGGCGCGTGGCAGCAAACCGTCGAGTGCCAGGTCATGGATATCGCCGACGACATCGCGTACTCCATTCACGACCTCGACGATTTCTACCGCGCAGGCGTGCTCCAGCAAGCATCGGTTTCGGCCGAGCTTCGTACGTGGTTGCGCGAGCAATCACTCTTTGCACGGATGCCGCTCGCCGACCTCGCCGCCAGGCCCCGCGATCCGGGCAACTCACTTGAGCTGCTGCGCCGCCGCACGGCATCCCGCGACGCCTGGATCGCCGACGACGACGCCTTCCGCGCGGCGGTTGAGCGCGTCAACGAAGAACTTGTCGATGATCTCCTCTCGGTGCCCTTCGACGGCGGCATCGCCACCGAACGCGCCCTTTCGGCCTTCATTCGCAGCTGGCTCGACCGTTTCCAGCGCGCCATCGTGGTTGACCCTGCACCCAACGTGCGCAGCGGCCACGTGCAACTCGAACGGCAGGCCTGGCACGACGTGATCGTGCTCAAGTTTGTACACGCCCGGTTTGTGCTCGACAACCCCGACCTCGCAACCGCGCAGCGCGGCCAGGCCCGCATCGTCGAATCGCTTGTTGTTGGGCTGGATGAATGGCTCACCGACCGCGACGACGCCGCCCGCGCCCCTCGCCGCCTCATCGAATCGGCCGAGGCTGCCACCGAAAGCTACCTGCAGCTGCGGGCAGACAACCCCGAGGTGCTGAGCGGGCCAACGGATGACGCGAGCATGCGCCGCCGCGGTCGCGGACGAGCCGTGATCGACTACGTGGCAACGCTCACAGATGCCCAGGCGATCTCGGTCGCCGGCTCGATCCGGGGAATTGGGTAGGGGTACGTTTGCCTCGCGCTTCCGCTCAGAACGTGCTCCTTAGTAACACTTAGCGACTTATCTGTAACTATGGCCCAACGCTAATAACACTTAGCTCGTGTGCTGCCGCACAAAGGCGAGCGCCGCGTCGAGTTGTTCCTCGGCAGCTGACATGAGACGCCCAGAGGTAAACAAGCCGTGGGCGTGGCCAGGCAAGTGCACGTGCTCGACCGGAACTCCGGCATCCTTAAGCTTCTGCGCGTACGCAATACCCTCCTCAGCGAGCGGGTCGTGGGCGACCGTGAGCACAAAAGCTGGCGCGGCATCCGCAACCGTTGGAGCCCGCAGCGGCGACACGAGCCATTCGTCTTCGCGAGAGACGCCCTCCGGCACGTACAGCTCCCGAAACCACCGCATCGAATCAGCAACGAGGGGAACGCCCGAGGTAACCCTCCGATATCCCTCGGCCTCTCCGTGCAGGTCGGTTACCGGGTAGAGCAGCACCTGCGCCCTCACTTGTGGGAGGTCGCCAGCCGCAGAGAGCAGCGCAAGCACGGCGGCAAGGTTCCCGCCGGCGCTATCACCGGCAACAACAAGCCGTGACGTGTCGACGCCAAGCGCCTCGGCCTCCCGCACAATCGCCCGCACTGCGTGAACGCAATCCTGCAGGGGAGCTGGATACGGATGCTCGGGTGCCAGCCGATACTCCACCGCAACAACCGTGCCTCCCGACGCGTCCGCAAGGTACCGGCAGATGCCGTCATGCGTCTCGCGATCGCCCATAATCCAGCCCCCACCATGGAGAAAGACGATGCTTGGCGCCGGCTGCTGCCCCTGCGCCGAGCCCCGATACACCCGAACGGGAACAGCGGGCAGATCGTGACCCGGCGTCGGGAGCGCAACATCCCGAACCGAGACAAGCTCTCGACGCGGGATGCCGTTGGCCGCCGTCGACAGGCGATAATTCGCTCGCAGCTCGGCGATGGGCACCGTTCGCGTTGCGGGAGCATTCGCTTCGCGAAGCACCCGAACGACCTCGGCTGCTTCCGGATGAAACTCAGACAGCTGGGGAATCGTGTGCTCGGCCGTTTCGCTCATAGTGTGACGACTCTAATGCAGACCCAAGCGTCGAATCCAGACCCTTCGTCATACGGCTGGGACCTTCACCTGGTAATCATCTGGACGAGCGAAAGCCATTCGGTACGTCGGGATTCGCCCCGCAGGCAGCCGTCACCGTCTGCGCGGTCCGCGACCGCCGCAAGCGAGTCATACTCGGAATCCGGCGTCAGCAGCGCCGTGCACAGCGCACTGCTCGCCACACTGCTCGCCACAGTGACCGTCAGCGGGATTGGCACGAGCAATATCGCGGCCACAACCGCGCCAACAAGAATCGCGCGTCGGATGTGTTGCGGCAATCGCTGCAACGCCTGCGTATCAGCAGGCTCAGTGCTTGGAAAAATCATCGGGGGGCTCCATTGCATCTCGGTATCCCGAGAATAGCCGCCCGCCCGAAATCTAGCTAGCCATATATCGGCTAGACGAAGCTGACGCCGCCAACAAACGCTTTGCGGAACGGGATGATGCGGGTCTCGCTGAACAGGTCAGCCTTCGAGAACGGGTCAGCTGCGATGAAGGATTCGGCTTCCTCGCGGGTATCAAGGTCAACAACATAGACGCTTCCAACCGGCTTGCCTTCGTCGTCAAGTTTTGCGCCAACCGTCAGCAGCAGCGACTTCTGCGATTCAAGGTACGTCAGGTGTTCAGGGCGGAGGTCAGCACGCTGGGCGGCAATGCCTGGCTTGTCGGTGGTCTCAATGAAGAAGGGCATGCGTGTGTCTTTCTGTCGAATGGCTTCCTCCCACAGTAGTAGTCCCGGCATCCGCGGACTACCGGGCATAATGGAGGGGTCCAACCCCTTATGCATTCAGGAGCGCGATCACCGTGACGAGCACGTCATCCGGCCAGCCCGTCAGTGAACTCACCCGCCCCGCACGTCCAATCGCGTTTGGCGTTGTCGTGATGGTCATCGGGATTCTCCTCGCCTGGTGGATGACCGCCGGCCGCGCGCTCTTTGGCGTCAGCGGCGACATGGTCACCTGGTTCGCGTTCACGCTGGGGCCGGTTGTCGCGGCCATCCAGATCATGACGGGCATCGCGATCATCCGCACTGCCCGCCTCGGCTTCCACCTGCGACGCTCGACCGTTGTGTGCCTCAGCATCACGTGGGCGGTTGGGCTGCTCTTTGGCCTCACCGTTCCCGACACCACAGCCGACGGGCTCGAATCTGCCTTCTCAACCTTTGGCGGCCCCGTCGCGCTTGAGATCGGCATCGGCTTCTCCAACCCCCTCGGCGTCATCACTGTCGCCATGGCTATCTTCGCCCTCGTCTTTTCAATCCGCGATTCGCGCGGACCACGGCCGGTCGACGACGAAGATTAGGCTCGTCGCGAACGGTTCCTAGCAACCTCATGTGTGTTCGCTCAGAGAGCAGTCGGAAACAGGGTTTGGGCATCCGCGCATCCCTATGGTTGAAGACATGGACAATTCACGAAGCCGCAACTCGTTTGCACTGTACCTGGCGGCAGCCGGGTCGGCCGGTCTTCTTGCGGCCATGCTCACGAGCGGTTATTCCCCCGCCGAAACCACCGCCACGCCTGCGCCAAGCAGCACCGGCATCACCAGCTACACCGTGACCGCAGAGATCAGCGCATCCGCGATCGATGACGAGTCAGTGGATGCTGCTGCCAAACAGCATCCAGAAGCCTAACCTCCTCGCGCCGCACCCCAGGGCCATCGCAACACGCGTTCGGCGTATGTTTCCCGGTTGGGCGTATCTTGCAAGATACGCCCAACCGGCAAAGATACGCCCAAACTCAGGAATGAGGGCTAGCTGGGGCTCAGCGCAATGAGCGCCCACGTTGCCGCCGCAACCGAAAGCGGCGCGACCAGGAGCCCAAGCAGGGCAAAGCGCATCCAGCTGAGCTGCTCCCCTCCGCGCCGAAGCTGATCGTGCCACAGCAGGTTGGCAAGCGATGCCCACGGGGTGATCAGCGGCCCAACGTTTGTGCCGATCAGCAGCGCAATGAGCAGCAGCGGGCTCGTGGCCAACGGTTCAAGCAGCAGGTACGCAGGCAGGTTATTCACGCCATTACTCAGGGCAAGGCCAGCCGCGGCGAGGCCAACGGCGTCACCAGCGGAATCCGTGAGCCTGATGCCGTCGAGCAGGTGCCCTCCAATGAGCTGAACCACCAGGGTGAGCACCATCAAGACGGCCGCGATGCCGAGGATGCGCCACGGCACGAGTCCGAGGCCGAGCGTGAGCGGCGACCGGGTCGCGCGGAGGCCAAGAAGGAGCGTGGCCGCGACGAGTGTCGACGACATCCAATAGGGGATGTCCGTCACGAGCAACACCACAAGCAAGAGTAGGGCACCGCACGACAGAGCGAACGCGGCCCGGTTGGCGCTTGGATGCCCGTGGCCAGCCCGATGTTCCAACTCTGGCGGTGAATGTGTGCCGCTCAGCTGTCGCCGAAACACCAGCGCGGCGATGAGCACGGTGACACCGACACTTGCCAGCGCTGGGCCGATCGCCAACGGGATGAAACTGCTTGTTCCCTCGATGACTCCCCCACTTGCGGCAAGCAGGTTAGTGAGATTTGAGACGGGAAGAAACAGTGAGGCGGTGTTTGCGAGCCACACGACCGTGAGGGCGTAGGGCAGCGGATCAAGCCTGGCCGCCCGAGCGAAGGCCATCGCGATCGGGGTAAGCAGCACCGCCGTGGTGTCGAGCGATAAAAACGCGGTGCTCAGCACGCTGAGCAGCACGATAATGACCCAAACTACCCAGTTGCGGCCCCGGCTCAGCCGGAGCGACGCGCGGGCGAGCCTGTCGAACACCCCGGCAGCCGCGCCCACGTTGACAACAACAGAAATCCCGATGAGAAACACAAAGATGGGAACAACGCGTTCACCAAATTCGAGTATCACCTAGCAATCATAGGTTCGAATGAGCTCGACTTCGAGGCACGTTGTTCCATTTGGGCCCGGATATCCCGGTTAGGCCCGGGTTTCCCGGTTGGGCCCAGGCTCCCCGGTTGGGCCGGGCGTACCTGCTGGCCCGAAACGGGAAACCTGGGCCGAACCACGAGACCGGGACCGAAATCCACCAGATCCGCCCAGCCACCAAAACCACCAACCCAACTCAGCCCCGCGGACCGCCGCCCATCATCCCGCCGGCAGCGGCGACGTTGGCCGTCACCGTGACATCCGCGGCAGCTCCGGCGGCGTCGCCTAAGGCAGCAAGGCCGCCAATGGATGCACCACTCACCGAGCCGCCGACCGACACGGAATACTCGGACCCGCTGGTCACAGCGCCAGACGAATAGACGATGTTCTGGAACGATTTGGATGCCTCAAACGATGCGATCAGCGCGCCAGAGGCATCCGTCACGTGCACAATCGACCCGGCCTGCTGGGTGGTTGAGAGCGTCGCCGAGATCCAGCCCTGGCCCGAAGACTCGCTTGGGGAGACCACCATGCCAGCGCTTCCGGCTGCCAGGAGCACTCCACCAGTAATCGTGAAATCGCCGTTGACATCGAGCGCGCCGTTTCCGCCATTTGTGGGGCCATTCACAACCGTTGTGCCACCGGTAATGCTGGCCGTCCCGTTTGAATCAAGGCCGTCACCCTCGGCATTCACCACAAGCGTTCCGCCGTTGATCACGAGGCTGTAATCGCCGACCTCGTCACCCATCGGCCCTCCGCCAGCCGTCGCGGATGTCTCGGTCGACCCGCCGGCAGCGTTGAGGCCGTCATCATTCGCGTTGACCGTGATTTCGCCGCCATCGATTGTGATGTGGGCCGATTCAAGCCCTTCTTCGGATTCGCTCACCGTCACCTGACCGGCACTCACGTAGAGCCCAAGGTCTGCGTGCACCCCGTCATCACCAGACGCAAGCGTGACGGACGCCCCACCGAGATGGATGCCGCCGTTGCTGTTCATGGCATCGTCCGCTGCATCAACGCTCACGGTTCCGCCCTCAAGCACGGTTATCACCGAGCTCTTGATGCCCTTGACGGATGCCTCTCCGATCGCCGACCCTGCCCCACCGCCAGCGACGATTGCAAGTGTGCCGCCGGTTGTCACGAGGTCGGTCTGCGCATCCGCACCGTCGCCACCGCTTGTTACGGTCACCGATCCGCCACGCACGGCGATAAATCCTCGATCCGCATCCGCTTCGTTATCGGATTTCAGGCCGTCAACGCCGCTCGTTACGGAGATCTCGCCCCCATCGATCACCAGGTAATCCTTACCGCGAATGCCGTCGTCGACGGCTTCTACCGTGATAATTCCACTCAAAATCACGAGGCCATCGCTACTGACGATGCCGTCATTTCCGTTGCCAGTCACGCTGAGCGCGCCCGTCCCCGCGATGGTCAAATCGGCTTTGCTCGAGAGCGGGGCGCTTGCCTCGTCCGCCTCAGCGTAGCTGCTCGTATCACTCAGCGAGTTGGTCGTACCGTCAGCGAGCAGCACAACAGCGTTATCCGCCTCGGTGATCACGAGCGGCGAGGTCGTATCGTTTGTCAGCTTCGCGCCGTCAAGAATAAGACGAACCGTCCCCTCGCCGGTGGAATTGACCACAACCTGGCCATTCGTCAGGGTTCCGCTCAGGCGGTAGGTACCCGCGGCGGAGATCGTGATGGTTGAGCCATCCACCGCAACCGACTCTGCCGAGGCCTTCGCGCTACTCCCATTCAACGTGATGTCAATCACGGCAGCCTCGTCATAGTCTTGGGCGTCGGATGTCTTGTGGATGCTCTGGTTCGCAGCCAGCACCTGCGCGGCAGACTGAGTCGCATCTGCGGCATCCGCGGAGATGGCGACCGTTTCCGTCGTTTCTGTTGGCTCGGAGGTCGCCTTCGTGGTGGTTACGAGAGCCGCCTGCGTTGCGCAGCCGGTCAGGGCGAGCGTGCCAGCAAGGAATGTTCCGGCAAGGGCAAAGGTGAGCGTGTGGGTTCGTTTGTTCAGCATGGTGTCCTCGATGTTCAGCGGGTAGCGGAAGATGGATGGGAAAGGTGGATGCCTCGGCTGGGCACACGGTGACCCGGCACTGGGCGGCCGAGCGCTGAGCCGCTGGGCACAGCGCTGCCGAGCGTTGAGGTGCCTGGCACAGTGCCGCCGAGCGCCGGACGGCCCTGCCTACCAAAACTGCTGTTCAGCACCCGGCCCCACTTGTTTGCCGCGAGCTCTGGCCGCAGTGCGGCAAGCCCGGTCGCGTATTTGGAGATGGTCGCTGGGCGGTGGCCGTGCCGCCACAGCATCCGATCGACTTCTGAGGGCCGCGAGCCCGACTTGGTTTCCACGATAGCGAGGTCTGGCAGGTTGAAGCCGGGGCCGTCATTCAGCTGCCAGGTCAGGCCGGTGTCGATTGTGGAGCGGCTTTGACCCGACGGCAAAAACAGCGTCGTTCGGTCATAGCGGGTCGTGAGGATGGGCCGCAGCTCACCAGGGTCGATGTCTGGAATACCAGCGTCGGCCAACACCTCGCTGACATAACACTGCCCCTCGAGCGTGAGCTGCCCCGCCTCCGAGGCGCGATACTCAAGCCGTTCCTTGACGGTGCTGCTTCGGCCACCTTTCGTCTTCACCTCAAGGTAGGCTGAATCGGTTTCGAGATAGGCACGCGTGCGAATCTTGAAGCGCCTTCGCCGACCGTGCGCCGCCAACCAGTAGCTCGAAAGGGCCGGCGTATCAAAATACACGGACTCGTACCCGAACCCGCGACTGCCAGCAATCTCAAGCACCCTTGCCTTCTCGCTGAGGCCTGCGGCGAGCGAATCCAACGCTGCCAGTGGAACCACGTATTTACGGTCGATTCTCGTGAGCAGCGCCGCCTCTGACACCAGTTCGTCAAGCGAGATTGGCTCAAGAGAGCCAAACCCACATTCCAGGCCGTTCGTCATCACGAGACCACCCCGGACTCAAGTCGTTCCGGCATCTCTCGCCGCTGCGTGTCGGCTCGATCAGCGCGAGCATCCAGTACCTGGTACCGAACGTCAACAAGCGTCGTGTCGTTCACGAGGTTAAGCTCGCGAACCGTCACCGAGCGGATGCGCGCGCCGAGCAACCCGCCAAGGTGAGCCATCAGCTCGGTCTCGCTCGCAAACGCGGCGTCGAGCAGGATGCTCTGCTGCCGGTACCTGCGGAACAGGCTCGGGTGGTCGCCAACGTACAGCACCAGCACGATCAGCGCCATAAGCACGATCGAGAGCGGGCTGAGCGAGCCACTCAACCCAGAGATCAGGCCGAGCGCGAGAGCCGCAAAGTAGTAGGCAACTTCGTGCTGCTCGATTTCGCTTGAGCGCAGACGGATGATCGAAAGCACCCCAAACAGGCCAAGCCCTAGGCCGGCACCGATCGTGCTACTCCCGAGCACGATCGCGACGGCGAGCACGCCAACGTTCACCCCAAGAAAGGCCACGACGAGGTCGCGCCTACGGTGCCGCGGAAAATACAGCCCAAAGGTGAGCAGGCAGATCGCGAGCAGATCGACGGCGATAAGGATGGCTTGATTCATGGTTTCTCCGTTGTGGTGGGCGGTGGATGCCGGGGCTCAGGTGCGCCCTGGGCCGGTGGCCATTGGCAGTGTCGTTAGCTGTTGCCTTAGGCGGGTGCCATTGGCGTTGTCGTTCGCGGGTGCCGTTGGCGTTGGCGCCGTCGTCGGCTATTGCCATTGGTGGGTGCCTCAGACGGTGCCCTCAGCGGGTGCCGTTGGCGTTGTCATTTGCGAGCCTCCGTTGGTAGATGCCCTCGGCGGATGCCTCAACAACAGTTAGCCAGTCGGAGCTTTTGGTTTCCTATGTCGCAGGTATGCCGCAGCTACGGCTTTTGCAGGCACACCAGATCGCACGGATACGGCTGCGCTCTTCTCCACAGCCCCGGATCCGCGAATCTTATACACAGAAATCGCCTCCCCGCCCACCCAACGGCCCCCGCGCCGCAGACTTATCTGACATTCGCGCATAAACCCAAACGTTTCAGGAGACATCGTGGTATTACTCAGTTATACTCCACCCATGAAGACCGCAATTTCAGTCCCAGATAACACGTTTGAGGCCGTTGAGAAACAAGCCCGCCTCCTCAACATGAACCGATCTGAGTTCTTCTCAGTCGCGGCTCAGCGTTACCTCGATGAGCTCAACCGAGAGCAACTTACCAACGAAATGAACGCAGCAATCGAACGCACCGGCGGCGAACAGTCGGCTGAGATCCGCCGCTCAGAAGAGACCATCCCCGCCTTTGCCGAGCTCCTGACCGACGAGCAATGGTGATTCGCCGAGGCACGGTCGTGATCATCGATTTTGGCACGCCGCTTGGCAGCGAAACCGCAAAGCGGCGCCCAGCGGTGGTCATTCAACGAGACGAGCTCAATAACAGCCAGCTCGCTACCATCACTGTCGCGGCGATCACGTCAAACACCATGCACGCAGATCGACCAGGCAACGTGTTTTTGCCCAGCACAGCGAGCGGACTCGACCGCGACTCAGTCGTTTCAGTTACCCAGGTCAGCACGGTAGACCGCTCACGCATCGATGGCATCGTCGGCGAGCTCCCGGAATACCTCATCCACGAAATCGATTCGGGGCTTCGCATGGCCCTCGGGGTATAGGTTCTGCGTCTCTGCGCAACAATACGGTTCACCTGTCAGCAAAGCGGCGGCTCCACGGAACGGCAGCCGAACGGCAGTCGGACGGCACGACGGCACCGCAGATCAGCAGGCCGAAGGCATCACAATCCGGCTGCACGGCAATAGGACGGCACCCGAGATCGACGGACCGGTGACATCACAGTCCGACGGCACGGCAACTCAGCGGCTGAGTCATTCAGCGGCTATTCGACAGGTAGGGTCTTCACCGAGCACAACACTGGCTGACCCGGCTGGCCACTGTGGGATCCAAGCTCGGTGTCGCCATCTTCAATAATGCGGCACTTCACGGTGGAACCAGCAGGCGGCGTCACCCGAATTTCGGCGGTAGAGTTCGGGCCAACGAGGGCCTTTGCTTGCCAGACTTCGGAGTTCTTTGCGCCGACCGTCGAAATGGTGCCGTCAGCATCCCTGCGCTCCAGTTTGTCGGCGACAGAACCACCGGTCGGCGTCCCCTCGTATGACACGTCGGTCAGTTCACTCACGTTCTCACCGGTGACGGTCACCTCATAGGTCACCGTCCTGGCCTCTCCGCGCGACGGGTCTGACGAACATCCCGTGAGCATCGCGGCCAACACACCGGCAGAACCGGCGGCGGCCAGGTACAGAGCGAAGGAATTACGGCTACGAGAAGTGTTCATACTTCAAAACTAGGCACCCAGCCCGTTTTGCGAATCGCCCAGAAGTCTCATTAACGCCGCCCCCGCCTAGTACCAGGGGATGACTTTGCAACCACCAGCTCACTGCGCCAAGCTCACTGCCCGTCCCCTCTACCACAGCCGACCTGGCACAGATTGGTCACAAATCCACCCAACGCCGGCGGCGTAGGTGGATCTGCGACCAATCTGCCTGCACTTGTTTTGCGACCATCGCGCATCAAGAGCCAAATCCTAGGCCCAAAATGCCGCTTATTCGTATTTTCCGACGGTCGCTCGCAAGTGATCAACATGCTCGTAGATCTCGTCCAGTGAGTCGATGGGATGGCGCGTTTCGACTTTGTCCTCGTCGAACAAACCCAAGTACTTTTGGGCACGATTAAAGTGCAACCGTGCGATCGGCTTTCTGTTGTTGTCATCGAGGAGAATGCCAAAATACGATTTCGTATCGCGCTGAGTGACTCGCGCAAGGCGAACGTCGCTGCATACAATCGCACGGACGATTTGATACCCCTCAATCTCTTCGAGAGTCGTTTCAATCCCCTTCTCGCCGTCGATTACGTCTGACTCAGCCACAAGTTCACTCATGTCAGAAGGATCAATCACCGCATTTGCAGCGGAGACCCGTTCTTCGCTGCCAAGCGCAGCTTTCAACCGCTCATTTACTTGGTCGTTCAGATACTGCTTTGATGCCTTGGCAACGAGCACACGAAATTGCTCGCGCACTTTTTGAGTGAACTGTCCTTCATAGACTCGCGAGGTGAAGAACCTCACCCACTCATCGTCCGGTTCCTTAATCTGCTGGGCAAGGGCACGCTTGATCTGTCCGATGTATTTGAGTTCACCAGCGGCACTCAAGATTGAGTCGAGATCGAATGTTTCCTTTGTAAGCTTGCGCAGTTCAGGCACAAGCGCATCATCGATATCTGCGAGGTCCAGAACCAAAAATGGCTTCTCATCCATCTTGTTTGGCGAATCGAGATCCGTGTAGAACTGATAGACCTCACCGTTCGTCAACACGGCCACACGCGCAGCCGTCACTGAAAAATAACGAAAGAGTTGGCTGGCGTGCTCGATACGGAGTGCCTGCGAGGTCTTTTTACACTCGATGAGCATCTGAATCTCACCGTCGCGAACAATGGCGTAATCAACCTTCTCGCCTTTTTTCACACCCACGTCAGCAACAAACTCGGGAATGACTTCCATCGGATTGAAAACGTCGTAACCCAAAATCAACGAAATGAATGGCATCACAAACGCATTCTTCGCTGCTTCTTCCGTCAAGATTTGTGAACGTTGTTGCTTGACCTTATTCGACAGGCTGGCAAGCTTCTCCGCAAATTCCATGCATCTCTCCTTTGATAGCTGTGGTGCCATCGACTAGATCTCCCAATAAAAATTATTGGCAAAAAAATCGACACTCAATTCATCCTAGGGCTATGGAAAGTTCCCTCGCAGAGTTACAGCACTCGAGGCCACAATTAGCAACGCTGGACGGACAACGAGCAACAGATTGGTCGCAGATCCACCCAACGCCGGCGGCGTAGGTGGATCTGCGACCAATCTGCCAAGATCAGCTAGGCCTGCTGCTAAGGGGCAGGCGTTTCAGCAGGCACGGAGGTCGGCACCGGGGTCATCGTCGGCACAGGGGTCGCATCCGGCCCACCCTCGCCCTTCGACTCAAACACCTCTTCATTTAGGGCTACCAGCGGGTACACCGTGATCCGCGGCGGGGTCGCAGGCATTGCTTTTGAAACGTCGAGTGCGCCACTCGTGTCGGTCGAGAATTCCCCGTTCATCCCGGGCATGCTTCGCAGGGGGAAGATATTCCAACCGTGCAGGCCAGCGCCAACTGGGCGAGGAACGAGGGCAAATTCAGATCCGTCGGTCGTCGCAGAATACAGGGCGTCCGTTTCCGAGGCCCAACCAACCGTCACGATAGGCCGACCCTCTTGGTCGAATAGTTGCACGTCGCTCAGCAAATTGCCTTCGGAGTCATAGGGGAAAATATTCTCTACGGTAGTGCCGTTCACGATCATCCCGTTCTCGGTGTCGTATGACGCGCCCTCGTCGTAGACCTGGTTGTAGGCGTATGAACTCGCGCGCTCCAACATGAGCGGCACGGCCACCACGATGACCGCCACCGCACCAACGCTCACAAACGTGCGGAACGTGGGCATCCAGGCGAACGGCATCCACTTGCCCCGACCCCACTGCACGCTGACCACAATGGCGAGCCCGCAGACGAACCATTCTGCAAGACGCTGCGGCAACAGGGAACTCAGCCCGCTGTTCCAGAAAAACGCTTGTGTTAACGCAAAGGCAATGACTTTATACACGGCCCATCCCCTGAGCACCCACCAAGCCGGCCTCAGCGACACGAAAAATTCAGCGAGCCCGGAGAGCGCCGGCCGCGATTCGACGTAGCGCGTCGTCGACGCACGAAGGTCTCGCAACCGCTGGCGAGTAGCAGCAAACGACGGTGTCGGATTCGCCGAGTTACCGCCAGCGCTGGTTTTGGGCAATCCGGCGGCGTCGCGCAACTCGTCGGCGTAGGCCTCCGCATCGCCCTCATGTGGAAGCGCCTGCCCAGGGGCAGTATCCGCCGCCTGCTCGGCGAGCGACTCCTCAAGCCCATCAGTGAGCTCGGCGACATCGCTCTCAGGCAGGTCGGCGAGCGCCGCCCGCACCCGTGCGGCAAACGCGCGAATAGCTTCGGTCGTGGTGTCTGGGATGAGGCTGGCGTTATGCGTCATGGTCTGCTCCGGTCAGGCTGTGGCGGGCGGCTTCGCTTGCCGCTGGGATGGTGGATGCCGGGGGCTGCGGCACAGGGTCGGCATATTCATCGAGTCGCTGTGCACCGTGCGGGGTACCATCACCCAACGCAGCATTGCCCAACGCAGTGTTGCCCAAGGCAGCACCGTTCGAGACGGCACCGCTCGGAGGTGCGCCGGCGGCATCCTGAGACGCCGCGTTGTTGAGTAGGGCCGAGAGCGACTGCGTAAACGCGGCCCAGGTGATCCGCTGCTCTGCGAGGGCGTGGTGCCCCTGCGAGGTGATCGAGTAGTACTTGCGGTTTGGCCCGCCGTCTGAGGCCACAACATACGTTGACAGCGATCCGGCCGTGTAGAGCCGTCGCAGCGTGCCGTAAACCGAGGCGTCGCCTACGTTGTCGAGCCCCGCCGAGCGCAACCGCCGGACAACGTCGTAACCGTAACCGTCTTCGTGGCTGACAACCGCGAGGACAGCGGCATCGAGCACTCCTTTGAGGAGCTGAGTGGTATCCAAATGGGACCTCCTGTAACGCACACCACACTACTACGGATTGCGCAGTAGTGCGCAAGACGCGCAAGTGGATTTGATTTGAGTTTCCACAGGCGGGCAATTCAGCGACCCCAACGCAGCCCAAAGTCGGTAGCGTAGAGGCACCGCGCAGCACAGTCCGCGCCCGGATGCCACGCGCATCCACTATCGAAAGGTGACACTTGGTCCACAAGGTTCAGGGCGTAATCGTCCGCGAGAAAAACGCGCCAGCAACAATCGAGACCATCCTCGTTCCCGAGCCGGGGCCGGGCGAGGCCCTCGTCGATATCCTCACGAGCGGTGTCTGCCACACCGACCTGCACTACCAGCAGGGCGGCATCAGCGACGATTTCCCCTTCCTGCTTGGCCACGAGGCAACCGGCATCGTCAACTCCGTCGGACCAGACGTCACCGAGGTCAAGCCAGGCGACCGTGTCATCCTCAACTGGCGGGCCGTCTGCGGCGAATGCCGCGCCTGCGCAAAGGGGCAGCCTCAGTACTGCTTCAACACCCACAACGCCACCCAAAAGATGACACTCGAAGACGGCACCGAGCTGTCACCGGCGCTCGGCATTGGCGCCTTCATCGAGAAGACCCTCGTTGCCGCAGGGCAGTGCACCAAAGTTGACGACGAATCCGACGCAGCCGCAATTGGGCTGCTCGGCTGCGGCATCATGGCCGGTATCGGCGCTGCCATCAACACCGGCGAGGTCAAGCGCGGCGAATCCGTTGCGGTCATCGGATGCGGCGGCGTCGGCATCGCGGCCATCCAGGGCTCCCAGCTCGCAGGCGCAACCACCATCATCGCCGTCGATATCGACCAGGCAAAACTCGACCGCGCGCTTGAGCTCGGCGCGACCCACGCCGTGAACTCGCGCAACGAAGACCCGGTCGAAGCCATCCGCGCCCTCACCGGAGGCCACGGAGCCGACGTTGTCATCGAGGCCGTCGGACGACCAGAAACCTATAAGCAGGCGTTCTACGCCCGAGATCTCGCCGGCCGAGTTGTACTCGTTGGCGTGCCAACGCCAGAGATGATGCTTGAACTGCCCCTGCTTGACATCTTCGGCCGCGGCGGCTCGCTCAAATCCTCATGGTACGGCGACTGCCTGCCGAGCCGCGATTTTCCAATGCTCGTTGAGCAGTACAAACTTGGCCGACTCAACCTCGACGCCTTCGTCTCCGAACGCATCGGACTCGGAGACGTTGAGGCGGCCTTCGCCAAAATGCACGCAGGAACAGTACTCCGATCGGTGGTTGAACTCTGATGAACGAACGCACACGCATCCAAAACCTCGTAACCAGCGGAACCTTTTCGCTCGACGGCGGCACCTGGGACGTCGATAACAACGTCTGGGTCGTTGGCGACGACTCCGAGGTCATCGTCATTGACCCAGCCCACGACCCGGCGGCAATCGCCGAGGTTGTTGACGGGCGCAGGGTCAAGGCCATCCTGCTCACGCACGCCCACGACGACCACATCCGCTCGGTAGGTGGATTCCGCGCCCTCACCGGCGCCCCGGTCTACCTCAATCCGGCCGACCGGATGCTGTGGGACGAGGTGTACTCCACCGAGCTGCCAGACCACCCCATCTTCGACGGCGACCGTTTCGAGGTTGGCGGCGCGCACCTCACCGCCCTCGCGACGCCAGGCCACTCACCCGGCTCAACCTGTTTCTACAGCGGGGAACTCGGCGCACTCTTCTCGGGCGACACCCTGTTCAACGGCGGTCCCGGCGCAACCGGGCGCTCGCACAGCAACTTCGACACGATCATCGTCTCGATCACCGAAAAGCTACTGCCACTCCCCGAGGACACGGTGGTGTACACCGGTCACGGCGAAACCACAACAATCGGCGACGAGTCCCCACACCTCGAAGAATGGATCACTCGCGGCCACTAGGCATCAGCCGCATACACGACTCGTCGCGTTCCGTCCACGTTAGGAGGAACGCGACGAGTCGTTTGCGTTTCGCGGGCTCGAAGCGTTGAGTGGGAGCCGGCAGTCACCGTTCAGCGATAGCAGTCGGTTCGCGCGCTGGAAGCGTTGTGTTAGGACTCATTCCTGCCCCATCATCGGCGCGGGCTCGACCCTGGCGTCACTCCAACCGCGGCCGCGAGTCACCGGGCCTAGCGGTATCCAGCCGCAATCGCCGCCTCGGTTGCGCGCACGACGGATGCCGCATCCGCCTCAGACAGCGGACCGCGCGGAGGACGCGTTGGCCCGCCCTTAAGCCCAACCATGTCCATTGACAGCTTGATCGCCTGCACAAACTCGGTCTTTGAATCCCAGCGGAACAGCTCGTGCAGGTCGCGATACATCGGCAGCGCAGCGTTGAGGTCGGTGACGTCGCCAGATGTCACGAGGTTGTAAAGCTCAACGCATGCTTTTGGTAAGGCGTTGGGGTAGCCGGAAACCCAGCCCTTTGCGCCGGCGAGGCCAACTTCGAGCAGCACGTCATCCGTGCCAACGAGGATGTCGAGTTCGGGCGCCAGCTCCTGAATCTGGTACGCGCGGCGGCAGTCGCCGGTGAACTCCTTCACCGCGACGATGAGCCCCTCGTCATGCAGCTGGGCGAGCAGTTCGGGGCGAAGGTCAACCTTGGTGTCGAAGGGATTGTTGTAGGCCACGATGGGGAGGCCGACCTTCGCGGCTTCTCGGTAGTGATGCAGCACGGCCTCGTCGTCGGCCCGGTAGGTGTTTGGCGGAAGCATGAGGACCGACTGCGCACCGGCATCCGCCGCCTGCTCAACCCAGCGGACCGTCTCAAGGGCGCCGTACGCCGCAACTCCCGGCATGACGCCGAAGCCATCGGGAGCAGCCTCAACTGCGGTGGTGACAACACGCGCCCGCTCTTCGGCGGTGAGGGTTTGATATTCACCAAGCGAACCGTTTGGCGTGATGCCGTGGCAGCCGTTCTCTGCGAGGAATCGCACGTGGTCAGCGAATCCATCAAAATCAACCGAGAGATCGTCATTAAACGGGAGGGCGCTGGCGACATAGACGCCGCGCCATGGGGTACTGGAGTTGGGGATGCTCATGGAAAGTCCTTCGCAATCTGACAGGTAGTTGGATCTGTCTCGGAGTTGGGCGTCTCGCACATCACTGTGCGCGCTGCACTCGCATTTGGGTAGTGCATTACACGCTACATGGCGGGCCGGCGCCGGTCAAGCAACAATCCGCCGGATATTTCAGGGAAGCATTCACCGCATCCACACCCAGCCACTGGGTAGAACATCACCCACTACCTCTCCATGCCCCGCAATCGAGATGACCCAAATGTGTCTATTCCTGGCGAAATAGACACATTTGGGTCAGGTGGATTTGGGTCGTAGGATTTGGGCCGCAGTTATGAGTCCGCAGGGCCCCAGTCAGCCACGACATGATCTAAGTGCGCGACCATGAGGCTCTCAACCAGGCGTGAATCTTTTGCCATGAGGGCATCCAGAATCAGAAAATGTTCCTCGGCAGTATCTCGAAGCTGACCAGATTCAAACAGCGAAACGAGGCCGCCCTGGCGAGTCTGGTCGCGCAGGTTTTCGACGAGCGCAACAAGACGTTCGTTGCCCGTAATACCAAGCAGCCCGAGGTGAAAGCTGCGATCCCCTGCAAGATAGGCCACATAGTCTGCACGGTCGGCTGCATCCACGATCTCATGAGCGATCGCGCGGAACTCGTGTTCTCGCCGCTCCATCTCTGGATGCCCAACCAGCTCAAGCATGGTCGGCACCTCAATCAGCAGGCGCAGCTTATGCACGTCCTTCCGGTCCCGCTCAGTCATAGGAACTACCCGAAACCCCCGGTTGCGGATGGGCTCCATGACGCCCTGTTCGACAAGCGCGAGCAGCGCCTCCCTGACCGGGCTGCTGGAGACGCCCAACTCGGTCGCAATGGCGGTAGCCGAGTACAGTTCACCGGCAACCATGTCGCCGACAGCAAGTCGCTTTCGAAGTATCGCCAAAACCTGGTCACGCAGACTCTGTTGGGTGACAATGGCGCCGTTCCGTGTCATGGGCGATCCTTTCCGCACGATGAGTGTAGCGCAGCACGCACTACTTCAGGCGTGCCGGTCGTGGACCGTGAGTCGTGGGGCGTGGATCGTGAGTCGGGGATCGTGGATCGTGGATCGTTGATCGTTGATCGTTGATCGATGGTCGGCGCTCGCGGATCGGTGCTCGCGGGTCGTTACCCACTACCCACGGCTAGTTGCCCGCCGCCCTCCGCTCCTTACCCGATGGACATCAGCCAGGCTCCGCAGTGGCGACTGATGCGCCCCGGAGTGCCACAGGGCAGCACAGGGCAGCACAGAGTGGCACGGAGCGCCCCGGGCGTGCCCCGGGCATGCCCCGGAGTGGCGCAGCACGCTCACGCCGCCGCCCCATCCCTTCGCGCGCCGCGCATCCGCGTTTACACTGGTGCCATGACCAAAGCGACCGAGACCTCCCCCATCGAGCAGGCCACAGGCATCACCTGGGACGACTGGCTCGCCCGCTTCGCCGCGCAGAACGCCGCAACAATGGAACACAAGGACATCGCGAAGCTCGCGTACTCCATCCTCGTTGATGATGCCCCCGACCTCGCCAACCAGCACTGGTGGGCCCAGAACATCGCGATTGCCTACGAACAGCACGTTGGCATCCGGATTCCCGGACAAAGCTGCGACGGTGACTTTCAAGTATCGGTCAGCAAAACCGTTCAGGGAACCCTCGACGAGGCCCTCGCAAAAATGGTTGCGCTCATGGATGACGTGGTCGAGCTCGACGGTGTCCCCCTCGAAGCCCCACCCAGTTCGAGCGGCACCGAAAAGTGGCGTTACTGGCGCTGCTCGTTCACCGACGGCGGCCGGGTGAACGTGAGCATCTACGCAAAAAGCCCCGAGAAGTGCAGCCTCAGCCTGCAGCACAGCAAACTTGGCACCAAAGAGGACACTGAGCGCTGGCGCGCGGTCTGGAAAGAACAGCTTTCGCGCCTCTAGCCGACTCGGCACGCACCCCTTCGAGCCGGACCGGGCACACCGGGCAGACCATCTGTTCGCCCCAAAGTCCGGCATTCAGCCTCGAAATACCGGATTTTGGGGCGAACAGATGACGGTTCGGCAAGCCGGCTCAGCCCTACCTGGCCTCCTTGGCGAGCACAAACAGATCGCCAGGGGTGCAGTCGAGCACCAAACACAGCTTGGTGAGGGTATTGAAGCGGATAGCCCGCCCGCGGTTATTCTTCAAAATCGACAGGTTCACGACGGTCACGCCGACCTGGTTCGCCAGCTCAACGAGCGTCATGCCGCGTTCCTCGAGCAGGGCATCCAGCCGGCACACGATGAGGTGGTCTCTGTCTTCCTGCTGGGGAGTCAAATGATGCCTTCCTGGTCACGATCGAGTCGGGCCCCTGTGCGGAATCCGATCTGCACACACACGCAGAACAACAGGGCCAAGTAGATAACCCAGTAGTCACCGGAGTAGCTTCGCGGGTCGGGGTACGAGCCCCAGCCTACTGAGGAGAGCGCCCAGTTCGTGCCCATGAGATTCAGGAAGCCGGGGACCGCCATGAGTGCCAGCACCAATGCGGCAATCCACGAGAGGGTGCGCTGCGACTGCCGCCCAAATGCGCGCCCCTTGCCGATGTACCAGGCGAACATCCCGATCAACATGATGACGGCGGGCCAGAGCACCATTGCCGAGGCCTCCCCCGCTCTCAGCAACACGAGTGCGCCGGCGGGCAGGTCGCCTGCTGCAACGACGGTTTGTGTGACGCCCGTTGGGGAGAATGTGACGCCATTTGGCGCGGTAACCTCGGCGAACTCGAGGCCAAAGTCGGCGACAATATCAACGGTTCCGTTCACGATTCGAATGATGAACGAAGTGAGCAGGCTGGCAAACACAATAACGCCGCCGACGGTGCACCCGACACAGAGCATGAGCAGGCCGATTTGGTCGCGGCGGATTTGCTTCATTTCGCGTGTAACGGACATGTGAACTCCTTTGGGGTGGCGAACAGTCCGTTAAACATATCGTTTATCATTAGTATCGTCAATCGATATGCTGCGGCTTCCCGGAGGAGTTCTGAGCATCCATTCGCACCAGATTCCGAGATTTGGCCGTATCTTTCAGGACAGGAGGCGAATGGATGAAGCCGCCTACTGAACCGAGCACGACCGCGCGGGATCAGGCGCGACCGCGCGGGATCAGGCGGGACCAGACGGACCGGCTACACCCCGGCGAAGAACATCCGCACGGCCGCCGCGAGCGCCCACAGGTCGTCAACATGCGCAAGCTCCCGAGCTGAATGCATCGAGAGTAGGGGAACCCCAACGTCGACGGTGCGGATGCCAAGCCGCGTCGCCGTCAGAGGGCCAATAGTCGAGCCGCACGGAACGGTGTTATTCGAGACAAACTCCTGATACTCAGCGCCAGCCGCGGCGCAGGCGCGAGACCAGAGGGCAGCCCCGTGGGCGTCAGTCGCGTACCGCTGGTTCGCATTGATCTTCAGCAGCGGGCCACCCCCAGCCACTGGCCGGTTGGCGGGGTCGTGCTTCTCAGCGTAGTTTGGGTGCACCGAGTGTCCGGCGTCAGACGAGAGGCACCAGGATTCGGCGTAGGCACGGAGGCGGTCGGTCGCTGTGGCACCAAGACCGGCGCCGATGCGCGTGAGCACGTCATCCAGCAACGGGCCGCTCGCCCCTGATCTGGATTCCGAGCCAAGCTCTTCATGGTCGAACGCGGCAAGCACGCTGATGTTGCCTGCGCTGTCTGCCTCGCCGGCATCCGAGTGCGAGATGAGGGCATTGAGCCCTGCAAACACGGAAGACAGGTTGTCCATCCGCCCCGCGGCGAACAGGGAGTCCTCAAGCCCAAAACGCGCTGGCGGGTTGGTATCAGCGGTCAGGATGTCGTACCCAGCGACCTCGTCTGCTTCAACACCCGCAAGCATCGCGAGATGCGCGATCAGGTCAGCCTGCCCGTCATCACCAACGCCAAAGACCGGCGCGGTGTGGCGCTGGCGGTCAAGTGTCAGGCCCGAGTTCGCGTCGCGGTCGAGGTGAATGGCCAACTGTGGGATGCGCAAGAACGGCCCGGTCCGAACGAGGAACTCGGCCCCGTCCTGTGTGACGAGCCGCCCAGCAAGCTCCAGTTCCCTGTCGAGCCATGAGTTCAGCAGAGGGCCACCGTATACCTCAACGCCTGCCTGCAGCCAACCGTTTGAGCCGATAGTCGGTTTGGGCTTGAGCTTAAACCCTGGCGAATCGGTGTGTGCGCCAAGGATGCGGAACGGGGTATCCTTATCGGCTGTCTCCGGCTGCACCCAGGCGATAATGGCGCCGTCGCGGATGACGTAGCGTCCTCCTGGCGAGGTCGGCCACTGTTCCGATTCGCTCAGCCTCGTGAATCCGGCCTCGTCGAGGCGCCTACCGGCCTCAGCTGCGGCGTGATACGACGATGGGCTCGCCGCAATGAACCTCGAAAAATCGCTGATGTAGTCACTCGTGCTGATCGTCGCGCTCATACGACCATCCAACCACGGACCGCTTCGGCTCGGGGATAGCCCCAAACCTGAGCCGCCCGGCTACTAGGCGTCTCGTGCGTCTCGGTCGTCGCCATCATCGGCCGGTGACGCGTCGTGCCAGGTACCAATGATCGGTGCGGATGGGCCGCTCGGCGTTGCTCTCGCCGGCCCATCGTCGTGCCGCGCGTCAATGATGGGACCGCTCACCGGGGTTCCCCGCTCAAAGATCTGCGGCGGCTCGGATGCTTGGCCTGCAGACGACTGCCCGCTCCCCTGCCCCGCGCCACCCTCGTGCCATTCCCCGACGATGGGGGCCTCGTTCTGCATCATCCGCTTGAGCCGAAGCCCGATCACGGTGGCACCGATCATGCCGCCGGCGATGAGCAACAAGAAAAGCGCGACTCCGATCAGGAACAGTTTGAAGATAAAAACTGTTGTAAACACCGCAAGCACCGCAACGCCAACCGCGGCGAGCGCTACAACAACGGTTGTGAGGGTAAGACGGGCGATGCCGGAAACCTTGGATGCCATGAACTCACGATACCCTCGCAACCTGATAGCTTAACCGTCTACGACATCCCAACCCGCCCCGTCGAAGGACTCACGTATTCTCACGCCAGACGCAGCACAACACCGCCTCGACACGCTCAGGGCGGTCATCGCGCAACTCGCAGAACAGGAGCGTGCCCGCCTCGCGGCAACCCTCCGCGAAACGGGCGACGCAAGTGAACTCTGGGAACGCGACGCGCGGGCTGCCCACCAGCAACAGCAGCTTCACCGCCTCGAATCGGCCGGCGAAAAGCTCATGTTTGGACACCTTGGGATGCTCAACGGAGAACGCTGGTACATCGGCAGGATGGGCATCACCGACCCGGCCGAAAAGGATACGCTGCTCGTCGACTGGCGCGCGCCCGTCTCCCGACCTTTCTATACCGCGACCCCGCTTCAGCCCGATGGCACGGAGGATCGCAGCACAATCGAGTCACGCGGCTGGACCATCACTCGGGTCAGCACCGAAACGCTCGACCCGAGCAAGCTCCCTGAGGGGGCTGCTTCCGTTGGGGTTTCAAACGCCCTCATGACGGCGGTCTCCCAGCACCGCACCGGCCGTATGAACGATATTGTCGCGACCATCCAGCGCGAACAAGACAACATCATCCGATCAGAGCTTCGTGGCACCCTGCTGGTACAGGGCGGGCCAGGAACCGGCAAAACCGCCGTTGCGCTTCACCGGGCTGCGTTTCTGCTGTACGAGCACCGCGACCGGCTCGCAAAATCCGGCGTGCTCATTGTTGGCCCAAACCCAACCTTCCTTCGCTACATCGGCAACGTGCTCCCGTCGCTCGGTGAAGACAGCGCCATCCTGACGACGATTGGCGACCTGCTGCCAGGCATCACTGCGACGAGGACCGACCCAACCGCGGCCGCCGAACTCAAGGGCCGCCTTGAGCTGAGCCGTGTCATCAAACGCGCGGTTGAGCGCAAGCAGATCTCGAGCAACCAGCCCATGACCGTCACGCTCGATTCGGGGGATGCGGTCACCCTGTCCGCTTCCGACCTCGCCGAGCTGCGCAAACAGATGCGTCGCCTCCGCAGGCCACACAACCAGGCAAGAACCGTGTTTGAGTCGCGTTTCCGTCGGCTAGTCGCCAAGACCGCGCTGTCGTCGGGTGATCTGCAGGGCCTCTACTCGGCAAGCAGCGCCGAGGATATTGCCGACCTCGCAAGCGAACTCGCAGAGGACGATGCCGTTTACGCGGCAGCCGACATCCTCTGGCCAATCATCTCCCCGAGCGAACTCCTCAGGGGGCTCCTCACCGACCCCCGCGAACTCACCGCCTGCACTCACGGCTTTTCGCGCGATGAACGCGAAACCTTGCTCGCAAGCTACGACGCGTCGGGCTGGAGCGAATCGGATATCCCCCTGCTCGACGAGGCTCAAGAGCTGCTTGGCAACGATCCACGCCCTGAAATCAGGGCTCGGGCACGGGCACGCGCCGCGGATTCGCAGCAGTTGCAGTACGCGCAGGGAGTGCTCGACATTTTTGGCGACAGCACGGGGGAGGATGCCGACGAGGCGTCGTCGGTCAGCGCGCGCGAGCTCGTCGACCGACACCAGGAGCGCGACAATCGCACGGTAGCCGAGCGCGCCTACGCCGACGAAGCGTGGACATACGGCCACATCATCGTTGATGAGGCACAAGAACTCACCCCGATGGCACTTCGCTCGCTCATCCGTCGCTGCCCAACGCAGTCGATGACGCTGGTTGGCGATATCCACCAGGCCTCCGTCACGCTCGGTCGCGCCGACTGGGACGGAATCTTCGGCGGACAAATCCGCCGATACCGTCGCGAAGATCTGACCGTGAATTACCGAACGCCCGCCGAAGTCATGGACATTGCGGCCGGTGTGCTTTCGGTGATTGATCCCGGCGAGCGGCCTTCGGCATCCATCCGCTCAACCGGCCGACCGCCCACCTTCGACCGAGTCGCCGAAGACGATATCGTTGCCCGCGTGCTCGCAGAGGCGACGGAGTTCTTGCGGGACACCACGGAGGGCACCGTTGCGATCATTGCTGGCGTTGGAACCTCCGACACGCTCGCTGGTCAGCTACGCGAAGCCGTGCGGTTGCTCAATACGGGCGTGGATGCTGGTTTCGGAGCGTCATCGCCTGAGGCCAAGGCCGGTACCCGGTCGGCCCCATCCACAGGGGAGGAGCGCCTCTGGGTGGGAAGCCCTCGCGATTCAAAGGGTCTCGAGTTTGACCGGGTCATCGTGGTGGAGCCTGGAACAGCTGAACGCGAACTCACCCTGCCCGAGTACCGCGACCTATACGTTGCCCTCAGCCGGGCGACGCAGGATCTTGTTGTTGTGCATGCTACGCCGCTGCCTGCTGGGCTCACGCCGTCGCTGGTTGATTCGCCGCTCGGAGCCTAGGGCGGGTGGGGCCAGACGGGCGTAGCTGTTTGCGGCTGCGCGCGATCGGTCGCTCATTCGAGTGAGCTGTGGTGTTCGCGAAGCCGCGAGGTGGCCCTCCTCGGCAACGAACCGCGTCCCGGATTGGGTGGGCTTCTACGATCCGGATGCCGGCGTGGGCGTCTGCGGTTCAGGCTGTTCGTACGGAGTCACGCCCTGTTCGAGCTTCTCAACGAGCCGTTCGGCCGCGCGCTCCCGCAACTCGGGGGTGCGCCCAATGGTAACCCTGTGCAAGAACGCGTATCGATTCTGACCGGTCAGCGACTTGAAACGCTCGGCCGCCACTGGAGAGGCGGCGAGGGCATTCGCGAGCTCTTCCGGAACCTCAATGGTTGACGAGCCCTTATACGCCCGATCCCAGCGCCCGTCGGCAACTGCCTTATCGATCTCGGTTTGACCACGGGGGCGCATCCGCCCTTCGCCTGTCAATCGTTCGGTGTGTTCGACGTTTCGGGCCGACCATATGCTTCTGGGCCGTCTTGGGGTGAATCGTTGGAGGAATGTTGCCGCATCAAGGCTGCGTTTTTGACCGTCAATCCAGCCGCTGCAGAGGGCTTCGTCGAGGGCTTGCGCATAGCTCAGTGAGGTTGGTTGTGTTGTGCCCTTCTTCGCGAGCACAAGCCAGACACCGTCGTTGAGTTCTTCGTTATCGTCGAGCCAGGTCCGCCAGGCCTCGGCATCCTTCACCACAAAGGGCTCGATCGCCGGCGAGGTGACGGGCGCTGATTTCTCAGGCGCTGCCTTCCGTGGTTTCGGCGGAGTTGACGGGGCGTCATCTGGTGTGTTCATTTGGCCATTCTGTTCTGTGGGGTTGGTCGCGTCAAGCGCCGGTGATGCGGTGTGGTTTTGGGGCCGAGCATTCTCTGCGCACAGGTGCAACCCCCTAGCGGGCATAACCGCGGCGGACGTAATCTGTGGCCATGATTACTTCACAGGACACCAACGTGCTCAGTGACGAGGACCTTCGCGGGTTTCTTGATACCTATGGTCAATCTCTGCAGGACTTCAACGCGGAGGCTTCGGCAGCACTGTGGGGGCTGCCCGGCACTATCTTGACCGATGATTTTGCTGGCTCTCTGAACTCTCGAGCTGACATGGCGCTTGGCCTGGCTCAGGCGTACCCGTTTTATCGGCTGCTTGGGTTGGCGCGGGTCACGTATGACCTGTTGGAACGGGTGAACGTCACCGAACGAATCACTCAAGTGCGGCTTCGCTGGCATTTTGCGGAAGCATCTGGCAGCGAGCTAACGGATGCCGAGTACGTGTACACGCTTCGGGCAGACGAGGACGGCCCCCATTTCTATGTGGCAATCTCAATCAACGAGACGGAGCACCTGCAACGGCTTGCGGCGGAACGCGGTCTCGGCGGGGCAGCCGCCTAATTACGGCAGGCGTTTTAGTTGACACCAACGCAGAACTGGTTGCCGTCGGGATCAGCCAGCACGGTCCAGCTAAAGCCAGGCATTTCGTGCACGGCAATTTTTGTGGCGCCCTCCCGGATGAACGCGGCGACTTCGGCAATGGGGTCTTCCGTCGCGATGTCGAGGTGGATCTTGTTCTTGCCTTCGGTCACGGCCTCGACCTTTTGGAAACCGAGGGCCTGCTCCCACCCAGGAATCTTCACCATGACGAACCACCCATCATTTTCGGCAACAATTTCGCCGCCAAGACGGGCAGCCCACCAGCGGGCGAGCGGGATTGGGTCAAGGGAGTCAATGGTGATCATGTGCAGGTGAAGGCTCATACCCATAGCCAAGCATGGGCCACTGACATTTGGTCGAGAACGGGCGGACGAGGCGACACGGTGACACGGCAACACGGCAACACGGCAACACGGCAACACGATGAAGGAGACACAGCAACACAGCGACAAGGCGACAAGGCGACAAGGCGACAAGGCGACAAGGCGACAAGGCGACAAGCACAGTTTGGCGTTGTATCCGCTCTTCGATGTCTCAGCTCCTCCTGTTTTTGCAGTTGGCGGCCACGTGCGAACTTGATACCCAGTGAGACCTGTCACAATTCATGTGTGACTTCTGTAGTAACCGCATCCAGCATTCCCCTTCCGTCTATTCAGCAGCAGATTGCTAATGAGCTTGGTGTCAGAGAGGAACAGGTGAGGGCTGCCGTTGCGCTGCTCGACGGTGGCTCGACGGTCCCGTTTATCGCCAGGTATCGCAAGGAAGTCACTGGGATGCTCGACGACACGCAGCTTCGCACACTTGAGGAACGGCTGCGCTACTTGCGCGAACTCGCTGACCGCCGTACGGCCGTGCTCGATTCAATCCGAGAGCAGGGCAAGCTCACTCCAGAACTTGAAGCGCAAATTCACGCGGCTGATTCGAAGGCCCGTCTTGAAGACATTTATTTGCCGTATAAGACCAAACGCCGCACTCGTGCACAGATTGCCCGCGAGGCGGGCCTTGAGCCACTCGCTGATGCTCTCCTCGCAGACCCGACGCTTGTGCCTGAGCAGGTAGCCGCCGGATATCTCAACGACGAGAAGGACATCAAGGACGCCACCGCCGCGCTTGAAGGCGCCCGCAACATCCTCACTGAACGCTTCGCCGAGGATGCCGATCTCATCGGTCGACTCCGCGAGCGGCTGTGGTCGGAAGGCCGCATGGTTTCGACGGTCAAGCCCGGCGCAGAGCTGAAGGGGGCCAAGTTTGCCGACTATTTCGATTTCTCCGAACCGCTGACCAAGCTTCCGTCGCACCGCATCCTCGCACTGTTCCGAGGGGCAAAGGAAGAGGTCCTTTCTGTTTCGGTTGACCCATCGGCCGAGGGCGAAGAGGCTGATCCGCTCGCAGTGACGCCCTACGAAATGGCCATCGCCACCCAGTTTGGCGTGAGCCAGCAGGGGCGGCCCGCGGATGCGTGGCTTGTTAGCGCTGTGCGCACGAGCTGGCGGGGCCGAATCCTGATGCGCCTTGAGCTTGATCTGCGGACCCGCCTGCGCGAGAAAGCTGAAGAAGACGCCATTAAGGTGTTTGCGTCGAACCTCCGCGATCTGTTGCTCGCGGCACCCGCTGGGCCTCGGGCCACACTTGGCCTTGACCCGGGGCTGCGCACTGGTACAAAAGTTGCGGTGGTGGATGCTACTGGAAAAGTAGTCGCATACGACACCATTTACCCGCACCAGCCGCACAATAAGTGGCAGGACTCCCTCGTGACGCTGGATGCGCTCATCACGAAGCACAATATTGAACTGATCGCTATCGGAAATGGAACGGCGTCGAGGGAGACCGATAAACTCGCCGCTGAACTCGTCAAGTTGCGGCCCGAACGAAAGCTTACGAAGGTCGTTGTTTCTGAAGCTGGAGCGTCGGTCTACTCGGCTTCTGCTTTTGCTTCCCAGGAGTTGCCAGAGCTTGACGTCTCGATCCGTGGTGCTGTTTCGATTGCCCGTCGTTTGCAGGATCCACTCGCCGAACTCGTAAAGATCGACCCAAAGTCGATTGGCGTTGGACAGTATCAGCATGATCTGCCCGATTTCTCGCTGTCTCGTTCGCTTGACGCGGTAGTTGAGGACTGCGTAAATGGCGTTGGGGTCGACCTGAACACCGCTTCTGCTCCCCTGCTGACCCGTGTTTCTGGTATCGGCCCTGGGCTGGCAGAAAGCATCGTCGAATTTCGTGATGCCAACGGGCCCTTCACATCTCGGAAGGCCCTCGCGAAGGTGCCGCGCCTTGGGCCGAAGGCGTTTGAGCTGTGTGCCGGATTCCTTCGAATCCGTGATGGAGAGAACCCTCTCGACGCTTCGGGTGTCCACCCTGAGGCGTATTCGCTTGTGGGACGCATCGTTCAGGTAACGGGTGCCGACGTTCCTACGCTGCTTGGCAACGGCCAAGCGCTTCGCAAGGTGCGCGCCGCCGATCTTGTGGATGGGACGTTCGGGTTGCCAACTGTCACCGATGTGCTTGCAGAGCTCGAGAAACCTGGCCGCGATCCGCGGCCAACATTTGCCACGGCCACCTTCGCGGATGGCGTCGAGAAAGTCTCTGATCTGCGGCCGGGGATGGTCCTTGAGGGCGTTGTGACCAATGTGGCGGCCTTTGGAGCGTTTGTGGATGTTGGGGTCCATCAGGACGGCCTCGTTCACGTCTCGGCGCTGAGCGACCGCTTTGTTTCTGACCCTCGCGAGGTGGTGAAGCCGGGTGACGTTGTTCGGGCCAAGGTCATGGATGTTGACGTCGACCGGAAACGCATCTCGTTGAGCCTGCGCCTCGACGACGAGCCGACGCCAGGAGGAACCTCCGGTGCTGGCGGCCGCGGCGAACGCGGGGCCAGGCAGGCACCTCGCGGCGCGAGCACCGGCAACCGGGGACAAACAGGCGGTAAATCGGCTCAGAGCAGCCGACCCCGTTCGGAGAAGCCTGCACCCGCAAATAGCGCTATGGCCGATGCGCTTCGTGCCGCCGGCTTTCAGGTGGATTAGGTCGTAAGGCTTCTGCCAGACCGTAGTTGGTGAAAAGATAACTTCTACTCCTCACTACGCGAAGGTGATCTTATGACTGAACCACGGCCAGACGCCCGAGCCAACGCGGAAACGGCCAACGCAACGGTCACAACCCCGGAAGGCCCAAAACCAGCGGAAAGCTCGGATCGCCGCACAGGGGTCCCTGCACAAGTCGTTGCCTTGCTGAGGCTTGTCTTTGCGCTGGCCACTGTGGCCGCCATTGTGGCGACGTTTTTCGATTCCGCGTCGAACGCCCCCGTTAACCCGTTCAATTTCTTTGGATTTTTCACCATCCAAGGCAACTTGATCATGGTTGTTGTTCTCATCGTCACTGCCGTTCTGGCGTTCACTGCCAAGCCGCCTTCATCGGCTTGGCAGCTTGTCAGGGGTTCTGCCGTCGCATACATGATCGTCGTTGGTGTTGTCTACAACACCTTGCTTACAAACGTTGCCGGCGGCGTTTCGCTCCCCTGGGCAAACAGCATGCTTCATGTGGTGCTGCCCCTGTACGTTGCTATTGATTGGCTTGTGTTCGATGACAGGCCCCCGCTCGGTTGGCGCACGATCTGGGTGATCCTGTTCTACCCGGCGGCATGGGTCACCGTCGTGCTGATTCGTGGGGCAACGGACGGCTGGGTTCCCTACCCGTTCCTCAACCCTGCCAACGGGTACGGCTCGGTGACGCTCTACTGTGTCGGAATTTTGGTCGTTATCCTTGCGGGCGCGGCAGCCGTGTGGGGGTCAAGCAGGCTTCGAGTCGTTCACGTCAGGAACGGCTAAGGCGGGACATGGAGAATCCTCACGACCTGCTGGAGAAGGTGCTGGCGTTTGCCCGCGAATCGGACATCATCGACGCGGTCATCCTCACCGGTTCGCGCGGCAGAAACGCGCGCGTTGATCGATTTTCCGACCTTGACCTCGAACTGATCATGACCTCGAATGACATCGCGACTCACCAGCTGTGGGATTCGGACGTCTGGCTGACAAGCATCGGGCCTGTACTCGTGAGTATTCACCTTGCCAATGGGGGCGACGGAGAGCCAGATTGGCCTACCTGTCTCGCCGTATTTGCCGGCGGTCGGAAGATTGACTTCACACTGGCCGGGCCGCTGAGAATCGAGCGGATGCGGCGCAGCGGTCTCGATGCCACGTACACACGCGGGTTCACGGTACTGCTCGACAAAAGCGGTATCACGCGGGAGCTGCCTACGCATACGCCGGCTCGCCCCGCAGCGGCAATGCCGTCGTCTGACGAAGTGGATGCTCACCAGCGAGAGTTCTGGTTCGAAGCGACGCAGGTGCCTATCTATGTCGCTCGAGATGACCTGTGGCCTGCTCAGCTTCGCCTGGCAGAAATGCGAGAACAGCTGTTGGTCATGTCGCAATGGATGGTAACCGCGCCTTCTCCCTCGCGAGGACAACCGGAGCGGGTCGAGGGGCAAGCCGGCGTCGCCGATACCTGGCACAACGGACATCACCTGGGCGAATGGCTGCCTGAGCCGTATTCCAGTCAGGTCGCTGCGACGTTTGCGTTGTATACACAGGACAGTATTGGCAAGGCCCTGCTGGCGACCATTGATCTGTACGACGCCGTTGCGAAGGAGGCTTGTGCCAAGCTTGGGTTCGTAGATCTCGCGCTGCGCGATCGAGTGCTTGCCCACGTCGAACGGGTGATCTCGCCGGAAACCGACCTGCGAAACGATCACTGAGTTCCCCGTTCAATCGTGAGGTAGCCAACACCCCTCGACGAACTCAGCAGTTGCGCCCGCAACGATACGCGTGCGTCAGCGCAAGCCTGAGCGAAGCGTTCGAGGGCAATCCTCTCGCTTGCGTGCAGAGTCGGCGGGCCCGGTCGTTCCCAGACAACAATTGCGTGATCGGCGGTGTGGTCAAATAGCTGCTGCTGAGTGAGGGAGACGAGCCATTCGATCTGATCCGATTTGGTCGGCGGTCGAGCTTCTTCGACGGGAACCACAATGGGCAGTTGTGTGTAATCGGCGGCAAGGAGCATGATCCAGGCCTGAGGGCGTATGGCCCGCCCAACGATGGTAATCATGCGTTCGGTAATACTCTGGTCGGTGAGGAGTGGATGTTCGTGAAGGGTGTCTGCTGGAATTGGCGTCATGTCCATAATGTTGACCGCGCAGCACGGGCAATGAGTGGCCACGGCGAAATTTGTGGATAACTACGTCAGCGGAACCAGATGTGGAAAAGTTTGGCAGCTGCTTGCGTCTCCAGCCGCACGAACCCGAGAAGGGGCCTTCTCCCTCGCTCAACCATGCGAGTGTCAGTGGTCTCGTTAGGCTTGAACATAACCACACCAGCGCGCACCCGAAAGGAGCCAGCATTGAAGATTCTGCACTCGAGCGATTTCCATATCGGCCGCACGTTCCATGCCACATCGACACTCGACCACTTGCGCCAAGTACTCGCAGCGCTGGTCTCGCTGGCCGTGCAGCAGAGCGTCGATGTCCTTGTCGTTTCCGGCGACATTTTTGACACGTCAACGCCTGCCGCAGACCACTATGCGGTGCTCACCGAAACACTCACGGCACTCCACTCCGAAGGCATCGCGGTCGTGATGACCAGCGGCAACCACGATTCAGCCACCCGACTCGGGTTTCAGTCCCAGTGGGCAAGCCAAGCAGGCATCCACATCCTCACCGAACACGACGCCTATTCACGGCCGGTTGAGCTCAACGATGAATTCGGGCCAGTCCTCTTCTACGGCATCCCCTATCTTGAGCCGTCTCTTATCCGTCATCTGCATCCCGAGGTTGAGCTCCGCAGCCAACAGCAGGCGCTCTCAATGGCTATGGATGCCGTTCGTGCTGACCTCGCCTCACGAGCTTCCGATACATCCCCGGTCCGATCTGTAGCCATGGCCCACTGTTTTGTCGTTGGTGGCGAAGCAAGCGATGTTGAACGAGATATCACCGCTGGTGGGCTTGACTACGTGTCACTCAGCACATTTGACGGCCCCGACTATGTTGCGCTTGGCCACATCCACGGACGCGCCGTTTTCAGCGAGCGAGTGCGGTATTCGGGGGCCCCGCTCCACTATTCGTTCTCAGAGGCAAACAAACCACGGGGTGTGTGGTTAATCGACCTCGGCGCTACAGGGCTCGGCGCTGTCGAGTGGCACGATCTTCCGATTCCCCGCCCACTTTCTGTTGTGACTGGCACGCTCAACGATCTCATAACCCAATCGGAATATAACTCGGCTGAGCAGCACTGGGTATCGGCGATTCTTACTGACCAGCAGCGGCCACTCGATGCAATGGCCAAGCTCCGCGAGCGATTCGCCTACTGCGTCACCCTTGAATTTCAGCCGGATACTTCCGCCGACCACGGAACGGCGACGTATGCGCAGCGTGTGCAATCCCAGAGCGACCCCACGCTCATCGCCGGGTTTCTTGAATACGTTCGCAACGGTGTAGGGCAAACAGATTATGAACGTGAGTGCATAGCTGACGCACTCGCACAGGTTGGCGAAACGGAGGCGAAGCGATGAGAATCAGATCGCTCACCGTAGCTGGATTTGGCCCCTACAAAAACCAGGAAATCGTAAACTTCGATGAATATGTCAATGACGGAATCTTTCTCATCAGTGGCAAAACTGGCGCAGGAAAATCCAGCATCTTGGATGCCATTTCCTACGCACTCTTCGCGAAAGTAACCCGCTACGATGGCACCCAACCGAGGCTGCGCAGCGATCATGCGTCAGGCACAGATGCATCCTTCGTCACGCTTGAGTTCACCCTCAACAACACTGAGTATCGGGTTCACCGCACGCCTGAATACGAGCGCCCCAAACGATCAGGCTCCGGCACCACAAAACAGGCTTCTTCCGTCGAGGTAGCTGTCCGCCAGCCAGGCCAGTACGAATGGCAAGTGATCGCCGCTAAGGAGCGCGAGGCCGCTCACGAACTCAGTCGCATCTTGCCACTCACGCGCGAGCAATTCTCACAGGTCATCATGCTGGCCCAGAACGACTTTCAGCGATTTCTCTTGGCCAAACAAGACGATCGCCAAGCCCTTCTCCGGTCATTGTTTAATACCCGACGGTTCGAACGACTCGAGGAGCATCTGGCCGAGCGCAGTCGCGCATCCGGCGCTGGCGTTGCCTCTGCTCTCGAGCTTGTAGCCCAACAGGCGGCAATCGTGTCGTCGATAATCGAGGATGCCAAAGCGGATTCCAACTCGGGTGTGGAAACCCTTGGCATCACATCCGACGCCGAAAGCGAGAGCGAATCCAGCGACTCCACGGGCAGTGCAGATGGGACAGGCGGCGCGAACAAGGCAAGGGATGCCAGCACAGGGCAAGGCCCCGACCGCGAATCCGAATCTGAGTCCGAGCCCGAGCCCGAGCCCGAGCCCGAGGCAGACAAACACAGCCTCGCCTGGTTTACGGCGCAGCTCTCCTTACTCACTGAGCAACACAAGACGGCCCTCCGTTCGCAGGATGCCGCCGCAAGCGAGGCTCAGTCCAGATCGAACACACTGGCCCATTTGCAGAACATTGCTGCACTTCAGCAGCGACGAGACGTTGCACGTGAAACGATTGCCGAACTTGATCGGCACCGCGAATCCCACCTCGCTGACAAGCAGCAACTCGAAGATGGTGAGCGAGCGAAGGCCGCCTGGCCGTTCCGTTCCGCCGTCACCCGTGCACGTGATTCGAGCGCGAAGGCCCAAGAGCGTGAGACCGAGGCGAGACAACGATTTCGCCAGCATCAAACGGATGTCGACGAGCAAAACGACGCAGGCGCACCACTGGCAGCAGGCGAGCTCTCCGCGGCCGAACTGTCAACGTTCATCCAAGTCCTTGCTGAGCGCATTGGCTCCCTTTCTCAACTTGTTGATGACGAGAAACATCTCGACGAACTCAACAAACAGCTCGCTCATTCCGCCCAACTGAACGCCGAGGCTGAGAAGCGACGACTGGCGGCAACGGAAGCCATCGTGTCGCTCCCAAAGCAACGCGATCAGCTGGGCGCGACGATACTTGAACTCACCGCGACTGTGGCCGGCCGAGCATCCCTCAACGACAGGCTCCTCGAACTCAGGCAGCAGCACACCGCCGCCGAATTGGCAGTAAAAACGCAAGCAGCATTGGACCTCGCTCAAGCCGATGAAAGCAAGGCGATCACGCAGAATGCCAGCGCGGCCGCCAAGCTGGACGACCTCAACCGAGCCCGCCTCCGGGGCAGCGCATCCGACCTTGCCGCGGCGCTCATCAAGGATATGCCGTGTCCGGTATGTGGCTCTGCCGAGCATCCACATCCTGCTGAACCAGACGATGCAACAGTAAGCGATAGCCAACTCGAAGCAGCCAGGGCGCAGTTGGATGACGCGTTTGCGGCCCTTGCAGACTCACGCGGAACGGTTACAAAGCTGAGCACCGAGGCCGCCGAGCACCGAACCCGATCCAAGAGCATGCCGGTGGAAGACATCGAAGCGCTCATCAACACGACGCTGGATTCGCTTCACGTCCTTGACTCGGCAGCGGTTCAGCTCGCTGAAACACAGGAGGAGTCAACGCGCATCGGTACAGCCATCGCGTTTGCTCACGAAGAACTCGAGCATCAGCAACAACACAGCCAAGAACTTGTTGCCAGGCAAGCCGCTCTCCAGGCAGATCATGACAGCATCATCCAGCGCCTCAGCGAGGCAAAGGGCACGTTCCCGACGGTTGCTGCCCTCCGTGAGACGCTTATGCGTCAGCGTCAGTCCGCCGCCGAGCTCGGCACCGCACAGGAGGAAGCTGCCGAGGCTCACCGGATGCTTGACCAAGCGCTCGCCCAGCTCAACGAACAACTCACACAACAGGGTTTTGAGTCACTCCAACAGGCAGAAGATGCCCATCGTTCGCCAGAAGACCTCTCTGCGCTCAAACGGCGCGTTGACGACGTTCGCGACGCACACTCCCACGCGACTAAAACACTCAAAAGCGATGAGTTCCTTGACCTTCCCAACGAACCGGTTGACCTCGCCGAGGCGACGGATGCAGCAGCACAGGCCGATGAAGCCCTCAGCACCGCAACGGCCGACGCTGCCGTGGCGGCAAAACGTATGAGCCAAGTCTCAGCTGTTGTAAGCGATGTCCGGCAGCGAATCAGTAACGTTGAGCAGCTTCTGAGCGACCATGAGCAACTCCGAGTTCTCTCACAGACCCTCCTCGGGAATGATCCCAACGAGCGCCGAATGCGACTCGAAACCTACGTGCTCGCGGCCCAGCTCGAAGAGATCGTGGCGGCAGCCAATGTCCGTCTCCGAGAAATAACCGGCGGCCGCTACACACTTGAGCACGACGACGGGCTACAGTATCGCAACACCCGAGCAGGACTTGGCCTTGCTGTCCGTGACGAACATACTGGCCTCGCGCGATCACCGCGCTCACTCTCAGGAGGCGAAACCTTCCTCGCATCGCTGTCGCTTGCGCTCGGTCTCGCTGAGGTCGTGACAAACCAGGCCGGAGGAATCCAACTCGACACGCTGTTCATCGACGAAGGATTTGGCTCACTCGACGCCGAGACCCTCGAAACTGCCATGCATGCGCTCGACGGCCTCCGAGCGGGCGGACGCACCATCGGACTCATCAGCCACGTCGAGGCCATGAAAGAACAGATACCGGCAAAACTCAATATTGAAGTCACTGCGCACGGCTACAGCACCATCTCGCGCGGGGCACACACGCCGTAATCAAGCAACAGCCCCCGTTAACGATTGGGCCGCTGTCACCAGGGAAGAACTACTCGCGTTCGTTCCGGCGAGCCCGAATGAGATCAGCGACCGTCACCCCATGCGATTGAGACGGCAAATCGCTCTCGCTCAAGCCCGCAACCAGAACTGCAGGATCAACGTTAAGCGCTGCAGCAATCCGCACCAGCGTCACCAAACTCGGATTTGCCTCACCACGCTCAATCTTGCCAAGGCTCGTGAAATGCATCGACGCCAACTCCGCGAGCTCCATCTGGCTCACACCATGACGGTGCCGCTCGGCACGAATACGCTCGCCAACAAGAGAAGCAGCCTGAGATCGAGGGGAAGACATTCCACAATGCTCAATCACGCTAGACATCCAAGACAGGGCACAAAATGCGCATTTGTTTATGCATAACGCTTTTATACCGCATTTGCGTCCGAGAGACGAAAACGCCCCGTGTTTCAATGCGAGCCTACCGGCGGTCTTTTCCCAATAAAATCCCTGCACTGAGGCGAAAACTGGTCGTAAGCATCCCGTCGCCAGAAAGGAGGCGGCTAGACGCGATCTGAGGCGGACACGGAAACAAGCGTCACATTTCCGCCAAAAGATTCTTCATGATTGTGAGGGCCCGGACGCGTTGCACCCGTTTGCGAGCCTCGACTGCCGCCGACTGCCGACGAACGCCCACGGCGCGCCTGCCACCACTCCCACAAATTCACCAGCCAACGCTTGAGCCGCTCCGACGCACGTCGCGCGCCGGCAAATTCGGTGCCAAGGACGCCGAGCCCAACAAATACGACGAGCCAGCCAGGACCGGGCAGCGGAATCAAAATGAGCCCCAGCAGCACAACGGCGGTTCCGCTCACGGCAACAAACAACCGATACAGCATCCGCAGCAGCGGTCGCCGCTCGACAAACGCACGGCATGCCCGCAGGAAACGGCGAAACGGTCGGTCGGGGCTTGAACCCAATTGAATGTCGCGTCGCAGATCGTGCTTCATGTTGAGACGCTAACAGCCAAGCCTGAGCGAAAGCGCTGAGTTGTCCGGATGCCCGCAGCGCGTGCGCTCACGGGCAAGGCGTCCCCGCACCATCCGATCCAGGACGCGAGGCCGAAATGGAGATCGACTGGCGGCACAGCGGCACAGCGATCGTGCCGACAAAGCCACAAAGCCACAAAGCCACAAAGCCACAAAGCCATCGTGCCGGCAGAGCAGTCAATCAAACAATCAATCAATCAATCAATCAGACCAAGCGCGTTGAGCCGCTTGACGACCTCTGCACCTGCTGGCGGGCACCGGAAGAGGTCGGCCGTAGTTGCCCAGTGAAGCTCGCTTACCTCGGCTGAGGCGACCGGCTCTGCCGAGGTGTCGGCGGCAAAGATCACCATATTCACCATGCGCCCCTCAGGCTCGCCATGGGCCTGGGTGAGCACCGTAAAGAGCTGCGTGAGCTGGGTGGCGTCGAGCTCAAGCCCAACCTCTTCGCGACTTTCGCGCGCTGCGGCCTGCACGAGCGTCTCGCCAGCATCCACCTTGCCACCCGGCATGAAGATGACGTCTCGCCCGCGGGCCGTGACCATCAGCACACGTCGCTCCCGAATGAGGGCGATGGCAGCTACCTCGATATTGCTGAGATCTGAACCCGTCACGGAAGGCACTAACCCTGCCACCGACGGGTCTGAATCCGCCGCCGAATCTGCACCTGCGACGGATGGCCCGGCATTCACGCCGGTCACCAGATGGTCACGCGCGACTCTGGCGCGAGCCAGAGCGCATCGCCCTCAGCAACGTCGAACGCCGCGTAAAACTCGTTGATATTGCGCACAATCTGGTTGCAACGGAACTCGTTTGGCGAGTGCGGGTCGATGGTGAGCAGTCGGATAACTTCTTCGTCGCGGCCCTTCTGCTGCCAGGCCTGCGCCCAGGAAAGGAAGAACCGCTGTGCGGCCGTAAGACCATCGATGACGGGAGCGTCTGCACCGTCGAGCGACAGGAGGTAGGCGTTCCAGGCGATGGACAGGCCGCCGAGGTCGCCGATGTTCTCACCAATTGTGAGTTCGCCGTTGACGAAGTTGCCGGGGACCTGCGCGGGGGCAAGGGCGTTGTACTGATCGATGAGCGATTTGGTGCGTTGCTCAAAGGCGGCGCGGTCGTCGTCAGTCCACCAATCGGTGAGCTTGCCGTCGCCGTCGTAGCGGGAACCCTGATCGTCGAAGCCGTGCCCAATTTCGTGGCCGATCACGGCACCAATCGCGCCGTAGTTTGCGGCGGCGTCGCGCTCGACATCGAAGAACGGTGCCTGCAGAATGGCGGCAGGGAAAACGATCTCGTTAAACCCAGGGTTATAGTAGGCATTGATGGTCTGCGGGGTCATGAACCACTCGTCGCGGTCGATTGGGCTGCCAATCTTGTCGAGTTCGCGACGGAACTCAACTTCGCTGACGCGGCGAGCGTTGCCTACCAAATCTGCTGCATCAACCGCGAGCGCGGAATAGTCGCGCCATTTGACCGGGAAACCGACCTTCGGCGTGAACTTTTCAAGCTTTTCAAGCGCGCGTGTGCGGGTCTCTGCGCCCATCCATTCGAGGCCCGTAATCGACTGGCGATAGGCCTCGATGAGGTTGTCAACGAGGGCATCCATTGCCTGCTTCGAACGACTATCGAAGTGCTTCTCAACGTAGACCTTGCCGATGGCCTCGCCCACGGCGCCTTCGGTAAACGAGACGGCTCGCTTCCAGAGATCGCGCTGTTCGGGGGTTCCCGTCAGTGCGGTGCCGTAGAAGTCGAAGTTTGCCCTGGAGATTTCTTCGGTGAGGTAGGCAGCTGATGAACGCACAACCTGCCAGACGAGCCAGTTGCGCCAGGCTGGGAGGTTGTCGTCGGTGAGCAGCTCGGTAATGCCGGTGAGCGCGGACGGCTGACCGGCAACTACCTCGGCGACGGCAGATTGTGGAATGCCGATGTTTTCGAGGTAGAGGTTCCAGTCAAGCCCGGGGGTAATCTCTTGCAGCTCGGCGAGGGTGCGCAGGTTGTAGAGCTTTTGGATGTCGCGGCTTGCGACATTGTCCCAGTGGACCGAGGCGATGCTGGTCTCAAGATCGAAGATGCTTTTGGCGGCCTCGGCCGCGTCGCTCAGCCCAACAAACCCAAGCATGCGCTCAAGGTGAGCAAGGTAGGCGGCTCGAATCTCTTCAAACTGTTCTTCGCGGTAATACGCCTCGTTTGGCAGACCGATGCCGCCCTGCATCACAAAGATAATGTAGCGCTCTGGATTGCCCGGGTCGTTATCAACGCCCATGCCAAGGAATCCGCTTGCCCCAGCACGCTCAAGGCGGGCGGTGAGGGCCACGAGGTCTGGGATGCTGGTCACGGCAAGCGCCGAGGCAACGTCGTCGTTGATAGGGTGCGTGCCGAGCGCTTCGCGCCGCTCGGTATCCATGAAGCTCGCGTAGAGGTCACCGATTTTGCGGTGCTCGGTGCCGGGCTCTGCCGACTGGGCCTCGATGATGATGTCTTGAACGGCCTTCTCTGCCTCTTCGGCAAGCACGTGGAAGGCACCGTAACGAGCCTTGTCTGCTGGGATCTCGGTGCGGTCAATCCACTTGCCATTCACATGGCGGAAGAGGTCGTCTTGCGGACGAGTCTCTGGGTCTAGCTCGGCAAGATCAATGCCAGAAGGAAGGGTGGATGCGGTGGTTGCTGCGCGCGATGTGTCCGTGTTCTGAGCCATGACACCTACCTTATTGTGACGAGGCTGCGTGTGGGCAGAGATGTCGTCTGCTGTGAGCGAATTGCGGGATTGGCTGGTTGTGGAGAACAACATCCACGGCCCAAAGCACTCCCGGCCAACAGCGCCCCTGTCGCACCCCTCGGCTAGCCTTGAGCCATGAAGTTCACCGCCGTTGACCGCACAATCGGTCGACTGGCGATTCCTGCCCTCGGCGCGCTCATCGCTGAGCCACTCTTCTTGCTGGTCGACTCTGCAATGGTCGGCCACATTGGCGCCGCAGAACTGGGCGGCATCGCCCTCGCGGGGGCCGTATTACAGACGATGATCGGCCTCATGGTCTTTCTCGCATACTCAACAACGCCACTCGTCGCGCGCAGGCTCGGCGCCGGCGATACCAAGGGGGCCGTCTCCGTTGGCATCGACGGGCTGTGGCTCGCCGGCGGCCTTGGCGTCGTTGTTGCCGCGATCGGTGCGCTCTTCGCGAATCCCATCATCGATCTGTTTGGTGCAGCCCCCGATGTGAGCCAGGCCGCGCACACGTACCTCACGGTCTCGCTCTTTGGTGTTCCCGCGATGCTCATCGTTTACGCCGCCACCGGCCTGCTTCGGGGCCTCCAGAACACCCTCACGCCGCTCTGGGTGGCGACCATCGGCTTTGGCGTCAACGCGGTCGCCAACTACCTGCTGATCTACGTTGTTGGTTGGGGAATCTTTGGCTCGGCCCTCGGGACCGTGCTCGTGCAGTGGGGAATGGTCGCCGCATACGTCGTAGTCGCCAACCGTATCGCCCGCGAAACGGGGGCCTCACGTCGACCACGCCTCGCCGGCATCCGGCTTGGGGCTTCGATGGGCGGATGGCTGTTCTTGCGCACGCTGAGCCTCCGGGCCGCCATGCTGGTCACCATCTTTGTGGCGACTGGCCTCGGCACCGACGAGCTCGCGAGCTTCCATGTGGTCATGACCCTCTTCTCTACGGCGGCCTTTGCCCTCGATTCAATCGCGATCGCGGCCCAGGCGCTTGTTGGTGCCACGCTCGGGGCCGGCGACGCGCAAAAAACGCAGCAGATCGTGCGCCGCTGCATCCACTGGGGCCTCATCTGCGGAGTCGCCCTCACCCTGATTATCGGCGCGCTCAGCCCGGTCATCGGCTTCGCCTTTTCCACCGAGGAGGGGGTGCTCGGGATGCTGCCGCCCGCCATCCTCATCATGTCCCTCAGCCTCGGGCTCGGTGGGTTCGTCTGGGTGCTCGACGGCATCCTCATGGGGGCAGGCGATGCCAAATACCTGGCCGTTACTGGCGCGCTCAACCTTGTGATCTACCTGCCCATTGCCGCGGCCGTTCTGGCGTTCACCCCGTCGGGAACCCTCGGCTTGTGTCTGCTCACGGCCGGCTTTACGTTTGGCTACGTTGGCGCGCGAGCGCTCACTCTCGGGCTTCGGGTTCGAGGCACGCGCTGGCTCACGGTCGGGCAACACCTGGCCTAGCCTCTACTGGCTCGCGAATGACCGTTTCGCGACACCGCGAACTCTCCACAAGCTATCCACAGGCACCCCTGAATTACACCGTTGTAATTCCGGCGTTTGAGGAAAGTTATCCCCACCAAACACAAAGTTATTAACACCCAAGAGCGGCCGCGCAGCACGGCATCCGTTCGCCACTCGTTGCGAAAAAACAGCGGAAAAATCGCAATCTGCGGCGAATGGATGGCCCAACACTACGCGGAGGGTGCTGGTCCGGTGGTGTCACCAACTCGCAGCTCTGAGTAGAACGCAAGGTCGCCAACATCCTCACCCTCAACAAGTTGAATGGCGGCGCGGCCAGCGGCACGACCCTTCTCGCGAGCAGGCTGCACGAGCGTACTCAGGTCTCGGTCGCTGAGCCCGTCGAGGCGGATGCCGTCAAAGCCAATCACACTCAGCTGACCCGGCACGTCGAGCCCAAGATCGGTGGCCGCCCGGATAACGCCGAGGGCAAGCAAGTCACTCTGGGCAGCAATCGCGGTAGGGCGAACGGATGCCGTCAGCAGCACGCCGGCGGCATCCGCGAGCAGTGCGAAGCCAGCAGCCCGGCCCTCCTCAACAAGACTTGCTGTGACCGACCTGCCAACGGCATCCGGAAACACATCCCTGATGCCAAGTGCGCGCTCAGAGGCGACGTAGTTATGGGTTGGCACGACCTCATCGGAACCGTACGTCGCCGGAACGCGTTCCGGGGTGAGCGGCAGCGTGACCATGGCGACGCGTTGGTGCCCAAGCGCCGCAAGGTGGCGGGCCGCCGCGGCCGAGGCCCCCCTGTTGTCGGAGTCGATCGACACGATGTCGAGGCTGCTTGGCCCTTCAAGCTCGATGGCCGGGATGCCCCGCTGCCGCGCCTGGCTCAGCGATTCGGATGCCGTTGTGCTGCAGCCAAACAGAATGATCGCGTCGACGGGTGCCGTTGAAACGCTGAGCGGCCCACTCACCACGTTGCCAAGCAGCGCAAGGCCGGAACCGGCCGCGCCAATCTCGTCGGCGATGCCGTCAAGCAGCGCGATGCGGATGGGGTCGCGAAAGGCCTCCCCAAGTCGCTCGTCGAGCACCACACCGATCAGACCGCTTCGCCCTCGGCGGAGGGATGCTGCGCGCGGGTCTGGACCGGTGTAGCCAAGTTGGGCCGCTGCCTGGCGCACGCGCTCGCGCATTGCGTCGGAAACCGGCCCTCCGTCGCTGAATGCGATCGAGACGGTTGACGTGCTGACGCCGGCGAGCGCGGCAACGTCGGCAAGGGTTACTCGCTTGCGATCTTGACTCGTGGCACTCATGCGAGATAGCTTAGTCGAATCGATTCGAATTTTGGAGAGTGATCTTCGTACCGTCGAATCGAATCGATTCGACATCCACCACGAAAGCACTCATGTCACTTCCAATCACACAGAAATACTCCACAGCAGCCTGGCGAAACGCCATTTTTGCGGTGTTCGCCCTCGCCGGCTTCGGCATGGCCAACTGGCTCAGCCGAGTGCCAGCCGTACGAGACGAACTCGGGGCGACACCCGGCGAAATGGGCATGATCGTGTTTGGCATAGCCATCGGATCAATTTCTGGCCTCCTGTGTTCGAGCCACATCATCGCCGCGCTGGGAACCCGCAACACCATCAGATGGTTCCTCGCCTTCGGCGTGCTTGGCCTGCCAGCCGCCGGCATCGCGGTGAGCTTTGGCAGCTCAATCGGCGCCATCATCGCGCTCGCCTTCTTTGGCATCGGCTTTAGCGTGTGCGACGTCGCCATGAACGTTTCGGGTGCCGCAAACGAGCGAGCGCTTGGCCGCAACATCATGCCGGTATTCCACGCGCTGTTCAGCGGCGGAACCGTCGTCGGCGTCTTTATCGGAGCACAGGCCGAGCTGCTCGGCATCCCCATCACCGTGCACATGGGCGTCATCGCCGCGCTTGTGTTTGTGTTGGTTATCGTCGCGACCGTCTACATTCCCGAACTCCCCGCCGACGAGCCGGAGGAGCCAAGCGAGGCAGGGGCATCCTCAACCCCAGCGTGGAAAACCCGACTCAGCGTGTGGGGCAAAAAGCGCACCCTGCTGCTCGGCGCAATTGTGCTCGGCATGGCACTCGCAGAGGGCTCGGCAAACGACTGGCTGCCGCTCGCAATGGTTGACGGTCACGGGTTCGACAACGCGCTGGGCGCCGCAATCCTCGGAGTGTTCCTCGCCGCCATGACCATCGGACGCCTCGGAGGCGTGTTCCTGCTCGACCGCTTCGGTCGTGTACCGGTACTTCTGGGCTGTGCCGCATTTGCCGCCGTTGGCCTCGGACTCACGATCTTCGCAACTGTCCCGTGGCTCGCCGTCGTTGGCGTTGTGCTGTGGGGCCTCGGCGCCTCGCTCGGATTCCCCGTTGGGATGTCCGCGGCAGCCGACGACCCGAAGACCGCAACCGCAACCGTGAGCGCAGTAGCAACCATCGGCTACGTTGCCTTCCTCGTTGGCCCTCCCGCCATCGGCTTCCTCGGCGACCACGTTGGACTGTTGCACGCGCTCATCTTTGTGCTCATCCTGATCGTGCTTGCCGGCCTCGCGTCCCCAGCAGCCCGCGAGCCAAAAGTCACCGCGACGAAATCGAGCGCACTCACCAACGGGTAGGCTATTCGGGTGCGTGTGGTGATAGCGAAATGCTCTGTTGATTATGCGGGTCGGCTCAATGCCCACCTGCCCCTTGCGACCCGTCTGCTCATGCTGAAAGGCGACGGCAGCGTGCTCATCCATTCGGATGGCGGCTCCTATAAGCCCCTCAACTGGATGAGCCCACCCTGCAGCGTGAGCGACGTTGAGGTTGAGCAAGACCAGGCGGATGCCGGCATCACCGAGATCTGGAAGGTCGTGCACCACAAGACGGCCGACATGCTCGTGATCAACATCCACGAGATCTTCAGCGACGCAAGCCACGAGCTTGGGGTCGACCCTGGCCTCATTAAGGATGGCGTCGAAGCGCACCTGCAGAAGCTGCTCGCCGAGCACATCGAGACGCTCGGCGAGGGCTACCAGCTGGTTCGCCGCGAGTATTTCACCGCGATCGGGCCCGTGGACATCCTCGCCCGCGACGAGAACGGCGGCCACGTTGCCGTCGAGCTCAAGCGCCGCGGCGACATCGACGGCGTTGAGCAGCTCACTCGCTACCTCGAACTCATGAACCGCGACCCGCTGCTTGCGCCCGTTCAGGGCGTATTTGCCGCGCAGGAGATTAAGCCGCAGGCACGCACCCTCGCCGAGGACCGTGGCATCCGCTGTGTTGTACTCGACTACGACGCGCTTCGCGGCATGGCCGACCACAACGCGCTGTTCTAGGCCGCGTTCACCCACCAGCCACGCACCACCGCAGGAGAAGCGCATGAGCTCACGCGATACGCACGACGATTCCAATGATGTTCTGGGCGAAGGCACGCCGGAGGAACAGAGCGACGCGACTCCGGATGCTGCTGCAGACGCGGTCGCCGGTGGAACTGGTGCCGGTGGTGGTGCAGCCAATGGCGTGAGTGCAGCCAGCGGCATCGCGGCGGGGATCATCCCGGCCGAGGTCACGGCCGATTACCAGAACGAAGCCGCGAAGATCGCACTCGATGCCCTCATGGCGACGCCAGACTACGAGCGACTTTCCGCGTTTTTCACCGCAATTTCTAGCGATTACCTCGTTGTTGACGTGAGCGGCTCAAAACATAAAAAGAAGGGCACCCGAGTTCGTACCGTGCGGTCGACGAAGGGCCAGCTCATCCTGCCCGTTTTCACCTCGATGGCCGAGCTGCGGGCCGCCGTTCCCGTCGCCCAGCGCGAGACGGTCAAGGGGGCAGTCATGCCTGCGCTAGATGCCCTCGCCCTCATCACGACCGACAATTTTGTGGGCGCCCAGTTCGATGCTGGATCTGCCGCCTTTGTGGTGCTGCGAAAGTACCTGCAGCGCATCCTTGCCGGCGAGGACATCTCGGCGGACGCACTTCAGTCATAGCCCCAAACAGACCGGGCTCCCCTCCTCGCCCGCCCCTGCCCCCACCTCATCGGTCATCAACAATTCGAGGTCGCTATTAATGCTGCGTTTTGCGCAAAAGACAGCATTAATTGCGACCTCGATTCCATGAAGCACATCCGTGTGCCAGCGTGGCCGGTGCTCGTATCAACCGTTCTCCCAGATCATCACGGGTAAGCTTGGTCGAATGGCCAACACGACTGACACCACGATTAACAGCACCGTTGAGGGCACCCCCGATAGTTCCCTCGTTGCAAACCCGAACAGCATCAGCCCCGAGGTTGCGGCAGAACTCTCGGCAAAGACCCCACCGTGGTCATGCATCCTGTTTGATCTCGACGGCACCATCACCGACTCGGCGCCGGGGATCATGGCCCGCATTAGCCAGGCACTCGAGCAGGTCGGCCAGCCAAAACCGAGCGAGGCAGAGCTCTTCGCGATGATTGGTCCTCCGCTTCGCGACACGTTCATCCACACCCTCGGGATGACTCCAGAGCTTGCCGACGAAACCCTCATCATCCAGCGCAATATCGCCGCACAGCTCGGGCCAGGCTCTGGTTCTGCTGTGTACCCTGGCGTCGCCGGTCTGATTCGTGAGGTCCACGCGGCCGGTATCCCCATTGGCCTGGCCACATCTAAGGGCGAGCTGCAGGCCGTCGAAATCCTCGAACATTTTGACCTCACCGACTGCTTTACGGCCATCGTTGGCGCGTCGCTCGATGAGACCAGAAGCGCCAAAGCGGATGTTGTTGAGGAGGCGCTCATTCGCCTCAGCGCCGCCGGCGTTGACACAAGCAACCCCGTCATGGTGGGCGACCGGATCTTTGACATCAACGGTGCGGCTGCCCACGGCATCCCAACCATCGTTGTGGAGTGGGGTTACGGCAGCCCGGAGGAGTCGACAGGAGCGCTCTCGATCGTGCACTCGACCGATCAGCTTCGTTCGCGCCTGATTCCGTAGCCCACGTCCTTGTTTGGCCACCGAGGGTTCGGCCCCCTAAGGGCCAGACGTTGCGAACTTGTCAGCAGTTACCCTCGTTGAGTACCAACGCGGTAGCTCCCGCGAACGGTTAACCCAGCCGTCGGCTCTCTCGGAATGGCACCCGCTCGCTGCCCTGCGTTGCGTCGGTGAGCCCATGAGCCACCGGCAGCCCGTCGGACCCAAGGCCAACAAACACGATCGTGCTAATCGTCAACACCTCGTCGCGCGTCAGGACGTTGCGCACGTGGCATGACAGCGTAATTGAGGTGCGACCGAACTTCACGACCGAAAAATTCATCTCGATGAGGTCGCCCTGCACGGCCGAGCTCACGAAGTTGATCTCGGAAATGAACTTGGTTACCAGCCGGTCGTTACCAAGCTGGAAAATGGCGCAGATCGCGGCCTCTTCGTCAATCCACCGCAGCAAGCTTCCGCCAAAGAGCGTGCCGTGCTGGTTCAGGTCTTCAGGCTTCACCCATTTGCGAACCGTGTAGCTTGCTGTTGTCATGCACATCACCCTACCGATTCCGTACGTTCTGCGCGGCCTACAGGGGCTCAGGATGCGCGTCGCCCCGTTTGTCGCTTGTGCATCGTAAGATTGTCCAATGGCTGTTTCCTCTCTCACCAACGCGACCCAAGACTATTTAAAGGTCATTTGGGCCGCAACCGAGTGGAGCGACGATGTCAGCGTGAGCGTCACCTATGTTGCCGAATCGCTTGGCGTTCGCACCTCTACCGTCTCTGACGGCCTCAAGAAGCTCACCGAGCAGGGCCTTGTTGACCACAAGCCATACGGCGGCATCACCCTCACCGAGCTTGGCCACAGCTACGCGGTTTCTATGGTCCGCCGCCACCGACTCATCGAGACCTTCCTCGTCAACATGATGGGCTACACCTGGGACGAGGTGCACGACGAAGCCGAAGTGCTCGAGCACGCCATGAGCGATACGCTCATTGACCGCCTCGACGCGGCGCTTGGCCACCCAGAACGCGACCCACACGGGGACCCAATTCCAACGGCATCCGGAACCCCTCGCCGCCAGGATGCCTACCAGTTGTCGAGCGCCCCCATCGGGCAGCCAGTGCTGGTCAGCCGCATCTCAGACGATAACCCCGAGATGCTGCGCTACTTTGCTGGCCTCGGACTCACGCCTGGTATCCAGGTCACCATTGTTGAGCACCGGCCGTATGCGGGCGTCAGCAGCATTCGTATCGCCAACGAGGCCGCGCCAGATCAGGCACCGGTAGATCTTGGGTCGGTTGCGCTTGCGTCAGTATGGGTCGAAAACTGCGAGGGCTGAAGACAACACGCGCTGGCTAGTCGGTAGCGTGACGCTCTGGCGTGATTATTCGCCGAATCGCAAGAAGGTTGGCGTGAACCAGATGCTCGATTTCTCGACGCCGGTCGCCTCGTTTCCGGCGTGAATCATCTCGTTGCCACCAATGTAGATGCCAACGTGACCCGGTTTGTACACGACGTCGCCTGGGCGCGCGTCTGCGGCGGAAACCACTCGGCCCGACGCGTATTGGGCTTCGGTGTAGTGCGGAATTGAGACGCCCGTCTGCCCGTAGACCCACTGCGTAAGCCCTGAGCAGTCAAATGTCGAAGCGCCGGTGGCACCAAACACGTAGGCCGAACCAATCTTTGAATAGGCAAGACCAACAACGCTCTTTGGATCGACGTCGGCCGGCATAACAACAGGGCCAGTCAGGAGCGCGGCATTGGATTTGAGCGCGGCGGCCTCTTGTGCTTGTAAGTCGGCAAGGACATGATCGGCCACTTCGGCGTCGATGGAGGCGAGGGTGCTCGGAGAGACCGACTCTGGGTCAAAGGCGGCCGGGCGCTTGGCATCCGCGGCACTCACCTCGGTATTTGCGGCATAGCTTGGAACGTAAACCTCGTCGCTGACGTTGGTCTGCATGCTGATTGCCGGAAGCAAGAGGAGAGCCGTCGAGAAGGCAGCGCCGAGCGCAACGGCGACACGCCAACGTTGAATAGCCAACGGGACCCCTTCCCTCGGTTAGGCTTTCTACAATAGGTTTTTGTCCCGTTTCTTAGGGGGCAAAAACCCGCAGCGTTCACGAAGATAGCAAGTTTTTGCGAGATTGTCCAGCTGCGCGACTATTCGCAGGCAAATCTTATGGCGCCAAGAGCGTGGTCTCGAGGAACCGGATGGCGTCGCCAACATCCAGCACCCGTTCGTCCACCGGCAGCGAGTCGGTTCCGGCCGCGATCACGCGGGCGCCGTGATACTCAGCCACCGCCATGACCGCCCTGCGCTGCGCCAGGCCACTTGGCACCCCGTGCTCTTCAAGCAGTTGCGCAACATAGGCGATCCGTCGCCCCGTGACCCTGGCGACGGCATCCCCCACGCCTTCATCCGAGGCCTCAAGGAACAGCATGAGCTCGCCTCTACCCTGCTGCGCACTTGAGCCCGCGATAACCCCAAGCAAGCGGTGAAGCCGCTCGGCCGGGGCGCCTTCACGGTTCGCCAGGGCAATAATGGCATCGGTTCCTTCAAGCTCCCACCGCTCAACCGCAGCGCGAACAAGCTCCGCCCTGTTGGCAAAGTGATGATAGAACGAGCCCTTCGTGACACCAAGCGCGCGAGCGAGGGCTTCAATGCGGATGTTCCGAAGGCCGCCATCGAGCATGCACTCAAACGCGGCAGTAACCCACTGGTTCTTGGCAGATTCGCTCTCTATTCGCATCACCATACGATAGCGTATGTTTAAGAAACATACGCACCCGTACGGAGAGTCATGATCACCCCAACCTTCACATCACTCGTCTTCGACAGCATGCCAGCGCCCGACTTCACCGATCTACTCGCGATCCCCCTGCCCTCGGGGACGTCAACTGACCCACGAGTGTGGGCAGAGGCTATCTTTGGCACCGCGGGAATACCCGTCTGGGTAGGCGCGGCGCTCGCCATCCGTCAATTCCTCGTCCCACTCATCGGCATTCCTCGCGCGGCCACCTCAGTATTTGATGTCACCAGAGTCGAGGGAGAGGAGGCCCTGATTGTTGCGCCGGACAAGCACCTCACGTTCCACTGCGCAGTTGGCGTGGATGCGCAACAACGCCTCCTGCGCGTCACAACCGCCGTGACCCTCAACGGGTGGCGAGGCAAGCTCTATTTTGCGCCGGTCCGTCTCGCCCATCCGGTAGTCGTTCGCTCGATGATGCTCAAGGCGTCACGCAGCTCGGAGGTACGGGTCTCACAACAAACAAAGACGCTTAGCGTAAGCCCGCCGGACCAATCTCGCGCCGACCAAACCATGCGGTGAGCAGCAGCAACAGCGCACCGCCCGAGAGCAGGCCATCAAAGATACCCGCCGGCAGCATAAACATCATGAGCACAAGCGTCACGACGCAGTTGATCAGCGAAAGAGCGAAGCCCCACATCCGGTTCCGCAGCAGCCCAATGGCCCCAATGACGCGGAGGGCCCCAAACACGCCGCTCATCGCCATCATAAGGTACAGGTGCTCATTAAAAAATGGAACGATAAACGAGAAGCCCTTGGCCGGTATCGACGCGTCAACACCAAACAGGAGCAGCGCGAGAAGGCCAAGAAACGGCAACCCCTCCATGAGCCCACCCTGAATCAGCTGCAGAATCGCGGCCCAGCGCACGTTCCGACGGCTCGGGATCTGCGCACGGCTGGAATCTGACATCCCATAATCGTACTCGAATCAACAGCGCCCAAACATTCGCGTTCCCTGAACGACGGTCCCGACACGCCATACCGCCAAACCGTAGACTGAGGCCATGCAAACGGTCGAAGCAAACGGCGGGATGAGCGGGGGAGCGGCGGACACTCGGCCGGCTCCCTGCAACCCCGTCGTCCGCCTTGGCCGAGGAGCAGGACGCCTGTATTTTGCGTTGCAGGCCCTCGCCGGCATCCTCTGGTGGATACTCGTGCCGCTTTCGCCATTAGTGCAAGACGTCACGCTCGGCTCGCTCAACCCGGCACTGGTCGCTGCCCTCGACCTGCCGCTGTTTGTTGGGGCTTCGGCGCTCGCGAGCCTCGGCATCCGCTGGGCCCTCTGGGTCGTGACCCCGTGGACGCTGCTCGTCACCGCGGCAATGATGCTCGTTGCGACCATCACGGGAGAGGCCGGATGGGGAGCCCTGCTCATGATCGCGAGCTCGGTTGGCACGGTTGCGGCGACCCTGCTCATGTACGCTGGCCGATTCCCTGTTGAGCTCATCGCAAACGGTCCGTTCAAGTTTCGTGTGGCTCGCCAGGCATCCACCCGGTCGCATCTGGCGACCACTGCCCTGCAAATCACTGTCTTCTGGGGGCTTTCCCTCGCTGTGGTTCCGCTCATCCTTGTTGCCGTCGAATGGCGCTGGGGGCTGCACATTGACCTCACTCCAGCTACAAATGCCTCCGGCATTGCGCTCCTCATTGCCGCAAGCGCCCTCGGCATCTGGTCGGCGGTGAGCATGGTCAGTCACGGCAAAGGCACCCCGCTTCCGGCCGCGCAGACGTCGGAACTGGTGATCGCCGGGCCCTACCGCTGGGTGCGCAACCCAATGGCCGTTGCCGGCATCGCGCAGGGAGTCGCGGTTGGCATGATCGCAAATTCGTGGCTCGTGATCGCATACGCACTGTGCGGATCGCTGGTCTGGAACTGGCTCATCCGCCCGGTCGAGGAGGCCGACCTCACCGCACGGTTTGGTGCCGCCTATCTCGACTACCAGACGCGAGTTCGGTGCTGGGTGCCGCGACTCGGCACCCCTGACAGGCACAGCCTGCGCGACACCAGCGGTTAGCGTCACGCTTGCTCAGCGCCGCCGCGAGGACGGCAACAGCTCGGCCGCGCCATAGCTATTGTCGTCGGGGTTGATCGTTGTTCCCGGCGGAACCAGTCCATCAATACGGTCCAGAATCTCATCGCTGAGCGTGAGGCTGGCGGCAGGCAACTGCGATTGCAGTTGCTCCATCGTGCGTGGACCAATAATTGCGGATGTGATGCCCGGGTGGCGGATCACAAAGGCAATAGCCAGCTCGATCAAGGGGATTCCCGCGTCATCCGCGAGGCGGCCAAGCTCGTCAACAACGTCAAGTTTTCGCTGATTGGCTGCAGTCGTCATGTCGAAGCGAGCTGTTGGCCGAGCCTGCGAGGTCGGCACCGGCGCGGCATCCTTTCGCCACTTGCCAGACAGCCAGCCGCCAGCGAGGGGGCTGTAGCTCAGCGAGCCCATGCCGTGCCGCTGAATCGCTGGCAGCACATCCTGCTCAATACCCCGAACAAGAATTGAGTACGGCGGCTGCTCAGTCGCAAACCGCGACAGGTTGCGTTCGCGAGCGACCCACTGCGCCTCAACGATTTGGCTCCCAGAGTACGAGGATGAGCCAATGGAGCGGACCTTTCCCTGCCGCACGAGATCGGTCAGCGCCCCGAGAGTTTCTTCAACATCCGTCGTCGGGCTTGGACGGTGCACCTGATACAGGTCGATGTAGTCGGTGCCGAGCCTGCGGAGCGAGTCTTCGACCGCCCGCATGATCCACCTTCGAGAGCCGCCAGAATGATTCGGGCGAGCATCCATCGGCATGAAGAACTTGGTTGCGAGCACCACATCGTCCCGTCGGCCGGCAAGGGCCCTTCCGACAATCTCTTCGGAGACACCGCCGGAGTACACATCCGCGGTATCGACAAAATTAATGCCAGCGTCGAGGGCGTGATGGATGATGCGTGTTGCGTCGGCCTGGTCGTTGTTGCCCCACGGGCCAAACATCATCGTGCCCAAACACAGTGGGCTGACAAGAACGCCGGTGCGTCCGAGTGGTCGATATTCCATTAGTTTTCTCCTGTACGTTCGTTCGGTGCGTGGAACAAGGGCGAGCACGCACCCGCTGCCCTCGCTGGCTTCGGATTAGGCCTCGGGGATGTCTCGCCAAAAGGTCTCAAGCGTGATCTGCTCTGGCTCAGGACCGCGCCGGATGCCCGTGTCGAGCGAATCAATCTGCGCGAGCTCGGCGTCGGTCAGTTCAAAGTCAAAGACATCGAAGTTCTCGGCGATTCGATGCGGCTTGACCGACTTTGGAATAGCTGATCGCCCCTGCTGCAGGTGCCAGCGCAGCATGACCTGCGCCGCAGACTTGCCGTGAGCCTCAGCGATTGCGGCGATTGTGGGGTCGTCAAGCACGCTGCCGCCCGGGCCCTCGCGGTAAAACGTGATGCCTCCGATAGGCGACCACGCCTGGGTCAGGATGCCGTGCTCAGCATTCATCGCCACGAGCTGGCGCTGCTGGAAGTACGGATGCATCTCGATCTGGTTCACCGCTGGCGCGATGGTCGCAACATCCAACAGCTGCGTGAGGTGCTCTGGCATGAAATTGCTCACACCGATCGCCCGCACCTTGCCGTCAGCTGCGAGCCGTTCAAGCGCGCGGTAGGCATCCAACGTTTGCGCAAATTCGGAGGGCAACGCCTGGTGCAGAATAAGCAAATCAATCTGCTCGATACCAAGCTTTGCGGCCGATTTTTCGAACGCGTGGAGGGTCTTGTCGTAGCCGTAGTCGCTAATCCACACTTTGGTCTCAACAAAGACTTCGTCCCTCGGGAGGCCAGAGGCAGCAATCGCCTGGCCAACCTCTCGCTCGTTGCCGTAAGCAGCGGCGGTATCGATGTGGCGATAGCCAACGCGCAGCGCCTCGGCGACCGCTGCGGTCGTCTCTTCAGGTGGAGACTGGAACACGCCGAAGCCAAGAGATGGCATTGTGATTCCGTTGTTCAGGGTGAGATTGGTAACAGTCATGGACCTGACACTACGCCCGCCCCCGCGGTGCTGGGAGGGCCTGGCATACCCTGGTTCGGCAAGCACCCTTCTCCCAACTGTGCGAGCTAACGCTCTGCGCTCACCCCGATGATCGGGGCTTCCTCCTCGCGCGTCGCCGCCCACGATGCCAACATCCTGAGGGCATCCGCCGAAGCAGAGCCAACGGGAGCGGTGTAAACATTCATGACGAGTCCGGGCTCGCTCGGGAGTTCCATCGACTCGTAGTTGAGGTCAAGATCCCCAACTATGGGATGGTGCAGCCGCTTGATTCCACTCCGATGCAGCACAACATCGCGGGAGGCCCAGCGTTCGCGGAACACCTCGCTCTGCGTCGAGAGCTCACCAACGAGTCGGATCAGTTCGGGATCGTGCGGGTTGCGCCCGGCCTCAAGCCGCAACATCGAAGCCGCGTTATTGGCGACGGCGTCGTAATCGCGCCAGAACGTATGCGCCCTTGGATCGAGGTAGGTGAACCTTGCGGTATTCACCGCGTGAGCGGAACCCTCGAACATGGGGGCGTAGAGGGCCCTGCCCATCCGGTTGGCGGCAAGGATGTCGTGGCGCCCGTTGCGAACCCAGGCGGGGGCGTCGGCCATGGCATCCAGAACCTGCTGGATGGCCGGACGTACTAGCGAGGCCGGTTGCTTTTTCGGCCGCCGCGTCGGGCCAGCCGCGCGCGCAAGGTCAAACAGGTACTCCCGCTCGGCCTCATCAAGTTGCAGGGTGCGGGCAAGTGCGTCGAGCACGCTCTCGGAAGCCCCTGCAAGATTGCCGCGTTCTAGCCTGATGTAGTAGTCAACCGATACCCCGGTGAGCATCGCGACCTCTTCGCGACGGAGGCCAGCCACCCGACGGTTGCCGCCATAGATGGGCAAGCCCGCCTGCTCAGGGGTGAGCCTGGCTCGCCGAGATTTCAGAAATTCGCGGATGTCCGCTTGTACATCTCCCATGACCAGAGGATACCTCCGACGCGCGGAATGAGAGGGGCACTGTGACTACCTCGGACGGGAACAACGCTTGTCGAGCGACCCTGCCGGCTCCCTCTTTCTTGCGGCGGCAGGATTCGGCTGGCCTCGGCCCAGCAGGAGGTGGACCTCCTGCGCCGCCACATTCGGCTCAGCTGGCCATGCCGCGTTCGCTGCTGGGCCAGGCTGCGGCCAGCGACCTAGCCAAGGAGTCGGATCGAGTTCTCCATTGCCCCGTAGGCCACGTCGCGCTGCTTGGCGATCTTTGGCCCGGCCGACTGGGCACTCTTTGTGGCTACCTGGCGATACAGCAGCGGGCTCAGCGCCCAAAAAATAAGCCCGAAGATACCAAGCACCCACGACAAGAACGTGGCAGAGCCGATCAGCAAAAAGACTGACACCGCCAGCAAAACCGTTCCAAGAAGCCCGGTGCTGAGCGCTACAAGCATCGCCTTCCTGGTCTTTGTCCGGTCGAGTTCTTCCGCCGCGTTGAGGGCGGTCGTTGCGGTGCGCTGCAGGTCGTCAATCATCGGGCGGTTCTTGATGTGACGGTCGCGCTTGAAGCGCAGGAAGATCGTGGGGGAGCCAACGCCAGCCGCATCCGACTGTTCAAGGGTCCAGCCAAAGCTGCGGTACGTGTCGGCCAGTTCCAACTCGTTGTGACGCAGAGCCTTGACCGTGAGGTACTCATACGAGGTGAGGGCCGTTGCGCTGGTTGGCGTTGCGATCTGTGTGATGCTCATGTTCGTTCTCCTTGCCTGACGGCCCGTTGCTGGGCCTGTTGATAGCTCAAGAATCCTCGCTTTCCCTCAGCACATCATCGTGCAGCAGAACGATCCTCAGCTACTGCAAACGGAGTACACGCGGCGCGGGCAGGGGTGAAAGAATTGGCACTGTGCCGCACACCCCCGAACCCAAGTCACGAACCCGCCCGCCGCTGCTGGTGCGTTCATCGCGCACCCTCGAGCGGACGGTCCTCGGCATCGTCGCCGTCGCGTATCTCCTCGATGCGTTCATGACCGCCATCGGAGAGTGGGGGCCAGCTGCGCTCGTTGGGCTTGCCCTTTCGGCGACGGGGCTTGCCCTCGGCTATCGAGGGCGCCCGCTCCTTGGCACGCTGCTGGTTGCGGCGGCGCCGCTCGCGCAGGCCATCCTCGGGGTCGACCCGATCGCAATCTGGTCAATCGGCTGCTTTATCGCGTTCCTCTTCACCCTCCGCGGCGCCCCCGGCCTCCTCACCGGCCTCATCATCGGCATCGCTAACTTCGGGGCGGCGGCCTTTCACGAGGGAACCCTCGACGTTTCGGTGGATGCCTCAGCCTCAATCGCAGCCTTCGCCGCGCTCGTTGGAGCCGCGGCCGGGGCCGCCTCCTACGGTCAGCGCCAGTACTGGTCAGAGCTTGAGGGGCGGGTCGAGGATGCCGTCGCCACCAGGGATTCTGCCATCAAACAGGGCGTCGCCGAAGAACGGGTGCGCATCGCCCGCGACCTGCACGACAGCATTGGACACGAGATTGCGGTCGTCAGCATGCACCTTGGCTCGGCAGAAGCCCACCTGGAACACGACCCGGCTGCGGTGCCTGCCGATCTTGCCGCGGCGAGGGCTGGCGTGCAATCGGTGCTCGTCGAGGTGCAGGGCATCCTCAAGATCCTCAGGGTCGGGGATGCCGTTGTTGACCTCGCGCCAACGCCCCAGCACGGCGGGGTTCCGCAGCTCGTCGAATCGTTCCGCTCGGCAGGTATGACGTTAGAGACGGAACTCGACGGGCTCGCGCATCCACTCGCCCAGCCGGTGAGCGCCGCGGCGTACCGCATCGTGCAAGAGGCGCTGACCAACGCCCAGAAACACGGCACGGGTACGGCATCCCTTCGCCTTTCGATAGCCGAGGCCGGAACCGTGTCCATCGAAGTCGTGAGCATGATCGCCAACGCCTCTGCACTCAACCATCCGAGCAAACGCCGCGCTGCTGAGGCGCCCATTTCGGGAGGGCACGGAATCATCGGCATGCGAGAACGGGCCGCCTCCGTTGGCGGCACGGTGACCACCCGCTCAGAAAACAACCTCTTCTGGCTCACGGCAGAGCTTCCCCCGAACGGAGTACCAACCGCGTGATTCGCATACTGATCGTTGACGACCAAGAGATGATTCGTGCTGGCCTCCGCACAATTATTGACACGCACCCAGAACTGACGGTTGCCGCGGAGGCGGGCGACGGCATCACGGCCCTCCACGAGCTCGCAAGCACCGACATCGACGTGGTGCTGATGGACATTCGGATGCCAGGCATCGACGGCGTTGAGACCACAAAACGGATGAGGGCGACGCATCCGGCGAGCGCCCTTCGCATCCTCGTGCTCACCACATTCGACCAAGACGAGAACGTGCTGAGCGCCATCAGGGCCGGCGCTGACGGCTTTCTCAGTAAGGGCGCGAGCGCGGCAGAACTCACCTCAGGCATCCTCTCGGTTGCCGCGGGGGAGCACGCGCTGTCGTCAACCGCGGTGAGCGCCCTGATCGGGCACGCTCTCGAACCGCAGCAGGCCCCAGTTGACCCTGAGGCCGCCGCCAGGTTTGCGGAGCTGACCGAACGGGAGGGGGAGGTCGTTCGGCTGGTCGTCTCTGGGCTGAGCAATCCCGAAATTGCCGCGCTCCTGTTTCTCTCGCCCTTCACCGTCAAGACGCACGTGAATCGAGCCATGATGAAGTCTGGCGTTGCGAGCCGCGCGCAGCTCGTCTCAATCGCGATCAAAGCGGGATTCGGCGACCCCGCCTAGCCCACGTCGCGGCCAATCGACCTGACCCAAATGTGTCTATTCTCGTGAAAATAGGAACATTTGGGTCAGGTCGATTCCGGTTCGGAGAGTTCCACGGGGAGACGGGCGGAGCGCAGGATCATGTACGCCCCGATTCCAGCCGAAATGACGCCGATCCCGACCCCAAACCAGCCGTTTGCCCTCGACATATCCGTGGCCTGAGCCATCGAAAGCAGCGCGGTCTGGGCAAGGACGAGCAAGATGAGGCCGGCGGCAAGGTTGCTGAGCTTGATCGCTTCCATCAGCGCATCCTTGCGCTTTCGCGACGAGATCCAGCCGTGCACCGAAAATCCCAGCTCAACAAAGGCGAGCGCGGCGATCATGACCGCGGCAAAACCGTCATAACTGCCGCTCAGTTCGCCACCAAAGGCGAGGGGCAAGCACGAAACCATCCAGAGCGCCGAAAGCGTCACGACGATAGTGCCGATGCGTCGGTAGGTGCGGGGAATCGCGGATGCAGCATCCAGCTCACTCGCCCGGCGATACGTCGACACCACAAGCGCCTTGATCGCGGCGAGCCCAAGCGTGAAGAGCACCGTTGCTGCGATGAAGGCCGAAAAGCTCACCGCCAACACCAACCCCTTTGAAAGAGCCATCAGTAGGTGACCTGGAATCGCGAGGGCCGAAAAGTAGATGTTGCGCTGGCTCGTGTTGCGCAGCGCCGTGAGAGATCTACTCAGCAGGCCTGGCGGCTGGGTGGCAGGGATGTCTGACTCGCCGCGCCCGGTAGGGGCGTCTCGTTCCGTGGCGCGTTCCTGCTGCAGTGTGTTGCGCGGGTGCATGATGTTCTCCTGGTTGTGGGGTTGCCGCCGATTGGCGACAACCCCACGTTGATGGTGCCTAGACGCCGGCCAGCTGCCGAGGGGATGGGGCATCCTGGCCGCCACCAGAACCATCACTCGCTGCGGCCTCGTCTTCGGCGGCATCGAGGGCGTGGCCTTCTGAATCAACCCGTGGAAGAATCCGGTCGAGCCAGCGGGGGAGCCACCAAGCCGATTCGCCAAGCAGACTCAGCAGCGCCGGCATGAGTACAAGCCGCACAATAAACGCGTCGGCCATGACCCCGATCATGAGCCCAAAGGCGATTGAGGCACCAATGGCGAAGGTTCCAGTCGCGAAGCCGGCAAACACCACCGTCATGATCGTGGCAGCGGCAACAAGCACGGGCGCCGAGCGGGCAAACCCCTCGCGGATGGCCTGTTTTGGGGACATCCCCCGATCGTGCATTTCCTTCATCCTGGAGACCAAGAAGACCTGGTAATCCATCGCGAGGCCAAAGAGCACGCCGACCAGGAGCAGCGGAAGCAGGCTCAGCATCGGGTCGCCCTGCGGTGCCGCAATGACCGGGTCGAGCCAGCCCCACTGGAACACCGCCGTGCTCGCACCAAACGATGCACCGAGCGACAGGAGGTAGCCGAGGGTTGCGATCAGCGGGATGAGGATCGAACGGAACATCACCAGCAACAGCAACAGGGAGATCACCACGATCACCACAAGATACTTGATGAGCGCAGCCATGAGCGCGGCATCCTGATCGATGCCAATGGCGGTTTCGCCGGTGACCTCAACGTGCACGCCGCTGATCGCGTCGGCGTCGTCCCTCACCTGCTGCACGAGGTCTTTCGTCTGCTGGTCGATGGGGCTGCCCTCTGGAATGACCGTCATGCGGGCCATGGTCCCGTCGGCCGAGTACTCGGCGGGGAGCACCATCCGCACCCCGTCACGATCCGCGAGGTCCTGCGCAAGCGCTGCCGTGTGCGAGCGGACGTCGTCGCCCTCAGCAAGCACCAACAGCGGGCTCTGGATGCCGCCAAACTCGTCAACAATCAGGTTGTAGGCGGCGCGCTCCGTTGTGCTCGGGTCTGACCCGCCGGGGATACTGAACGCCGTTTTCATGCTGAGCAGCGGGAGGGCCGCAACAACCAGCAGCAGCGTGCCAGCAAGAATCGACACAACCGGCTTCTTCACAACAAAGCTTCCCCAGCCGCGCAGTAATCCGCGCTTCTGCTCCGCACCCTCGACCCACAGTTCGCCAGCCGCGAGCGCACGACGCTGCTTCCCTGACAGGGCCTTCGTGCCGAGCGTGCGCATGAGCGCTGGGAGCAGCGTCAACGAGAGCAGAACCGAGACCGCGACGGCAGCGGCTGCCGCAAAACCCATCTCGGTAATGAAACTGAGGTTCGCGACGAGGAGGGCGACCAGCGCAACAATGACGGTGAGGCCGGCAAACACCACGGACGTACCGGCGGTGCCCGTTGCCCGTGCCACGGCATCCTCAACGCTCTTGCCGCTGCGAAGCTCGTTTCTGAAACGCGACAGGATGAAGAGGCTGTAGTCGATTCCAACCGCGAGGCCAAGCATGGCGGCAAGAATGATCGAGTTCTCGCCGATCGGCATAAACGAGCCAAGGGCAAGCACCCCAACAAGGCTCACGCCAACGCCGAAGACAGCGATGAGCAGGTTGACCCCGGCGGCAAGCAGCGAACCAAACGTAAGAATGAGCACCAGAAACGCGACAATCACGCCGACGCCCTCGCCAGGACCGGGGGCTGGAGCCCCAAGCGGCACAAGGTTTCCGCCGAGTTCGACGCCAAGCGAGGCATCGGCATCCTGCTGGAGATCGAGCGCGGCCTCGTAGTTGTCAATCTGTTGCTGATCGGTGAGCTCGCCGTAGGAGAGCGTAGCGACGGCCAGGTTTCGGTCTTGCGAAACGTATGGGCGGGTCGAGTCAAACGGGTCACTCACGGCCTCAACGCCAGGCAGCTGAGCCGCGTCGCTCAGGATGCCGGAAATCTTGGCCGCCGTCGCGCTGTTGGTCACATCCTGGTTGTCGGGGGCAAACACCAGCTGCAATTCGGCGCCGCCGGAATCGCCCGCGGACGGAAACTCCTCGTTCATGCGGTCAAGTGCCTGTGAGGCTGGCGAATCGGGAATCGACTCGGATGCCTCACCCACATCGCCGCTATTGGTTCCAACAATCATTGCGCCGATGAGTCCGGCGAAGATCAGCAGCCAGGCACCAATCACCACCAAACGGTGGCGGGCGCTCCAACGCCCAAGTCGGGCGAGAAAAGTAGACATTCGGATGCTCCTCGGGTATGTGAAACGAATTCAATACCCGATACTTCCGGTGTTTGGCCCGTGCCGAATCGTCTTGCGGAACCGAAGCGTCTACTGCGAATGGAGTAGTGAGCGGGCGAAGCTCTTGTGCGCCCCTACACTGAACGTAGGAAGCGGCACGTTTGGCGGCCGCGCTGGATTCACGTTCCAGTGTTCTCGGATGTGGGGTTCGAGTCCCCCTCGCACGCCAGTGCCCTGGCGTGCGCAAAACACAAACGATAGGAACATCACATGGACGCTTACGAACTCGGAAAGATCTTTGGCGCAATTGCTCTCGCCGCACTCATCGCCTGGCCAATTATCAGCGCCGTCGTCAAGACGGTGAAATTTAACACGATCAAGAAACAGCAAGGCGAAGCGGCTGCGCAGGAGTTCTGGAATGCCAAGAAAAAGCGAGCAAAGCTGTAACCACCGTTCGTCGCGGGAGGAACACGTCTCATAGGCCCCCAGTCGTCCGCGTATCTACCCGAACGGCTAGGGAATGAGAATCCCGCGCAGCCCGATGCCCGCCTTGAGGTCCTCAAACGCCAGTTCAACCTCGGCCAATGGCCGCGTCTTGCCAACGAGTTCGTCGAGCGGCAGGCGGCCCGTGAGGTACAGCTCTGCGAGGCGGGGGATGTCCACCGCTGCAACGCTCGAACCGTAGTTGCAGCCGAGCACGCGCTTGCCCTGGTCGGCGAGGTCAAAGGCATCGATTTGCGCCTTTGCGCCGATGGGCGGCATACCAACGAGTACCGCGGCACCACCGGAACGAATCATGCCGGGCAGCTGCTCGATCAGGCGAGGGCTGCCAACGGCCTCGAAGGCGTAGTCGGCGCCGCCGAGGTGTTCCTGACACCAGGCCGCGACATCCACCTTCGAACCGTCAAGGGTCACGGTCGCGCCAAACTGTTCTGCCGCAGCGCGGCGCTCCTCCGAGAGGTCAACGGCCACAATCGTGCCGGCACCCGCGAGCTTGAGGCCCATGATGATCGCGAGACCAACGCCACCGCAGCCAACAACCACGGCAGTTTCACCGGGACGCACCTCTGCGGTATTCACCGCTGCTCCAACACCGGTGGTGACGGCGCAGCCGAGCAGGGCGCCAACCTCAAACGGTAGTTCGGGGGCAACCTTGACGGCGGCCGAGCGGGGCACGATCACGGACTTGGTGAAGGCTCCGAGGCCAAGAAACGGGAAAACCTCTTCACCGTCGAGGCTGAACGCGGTGCCGCCATCCGGCAGCACGTTTTCGACGGCACGCGTGCCCGTGCAGAGCCACGCCTTTCCTGCGGCGCAGCGGTCACACGTGCGGCACGGCGCGAACCAGGAGAGCACCACGTGATCGCCGGGCTCAAGGTCAACACCGTCGCCAACCGAGGTGACCACTCCGGCGGCCTCGTGCCCAAGCACGAGTGGGTGATCAGACGGCCAGTCGCCGTTCAAGATGTGCAGGTCGGAGTGGCAGACTCCCGCGGCGCGAACCTCAACGGCAAGTTCGCCGGCTCGCGGGCCGCGCACCGTGATCTCGCGCAGGCGCATCCCCTCGCCCGGCTCGACAACAACCGCCTGTTGAACGGTGTTGGAGTCTTCAGCGGCTGGATTCGTTGGGTTCATCGGTTGGTCTCTTTCTGCTGCGCGGGGGTCGCGATTTCGAGGTGGGGTTTCTGCACGGCCAGGTACACGATGCCGATGACGATGAGCGCACTGAAGACCAGGATGACCGCCCAAATCTGCACCCACGTGCCGTCCACTGGGGCGAGCTCCGCACGCGGCCAGGCCACGTTGACAACCTCGAAGAGAAGCCAGATCACGGCGAGCACGTTGATGACAAGCCCAAAGCGTCCGGGCTTGAACGATCCGAGGCTCGGGTCCCAGCGCTTGGTGAGGCGAGCCCAGAGGGCGACCGCCGCGACGATGAGGAACACGATGTAGAACCCGCCGGAGCCGAAGGAGATGAGCGTCGCCGCAGCGTTGCCGTTGAGGCCAAGCAACAGGCCAAGGGTCGCAAGAACGGCCGTGGCGATGAGCGAAACGTAGGGGATTTCCTTCTTCCCGATGCGCGAGAGCGGCTTGGAGAACGGGATCTGCTTGTCGCGGGCGAAGCTGAAGACCATGCGGCCGATGTACGTCTGGATCGAGATGGCGCAGGCGAAGAATGCGATGAGCACAACGGCGATAAAGGGCTTCTCGCTCCACGCGCCGAACGCTTCCGTGACCGAGGTGAGCACCGGGTCACCGATCTCGCCGTTCACGGCACGGATCGGGTCCTGCAACGCAAGGGTCACTGCCGCGCCGCTCAACAGCACGGTGATGCCAACAAAGAGGAAGGATCGCAGCATCGCGCGGGGCACGGTGTGCCGCGGGTTATGAGCTTCTTCGGCCACCTGGGTGGTTGCGTCGAAACCGAGGAAAGCCCATCCGGCAACCGCAAGGCACGTGAGGACGCCGGAGAGGGTTGTGACGCCAGCGTTTTCTGGCGCTCCCAACGTCTCGAACAGCGTGCCGAAGTCGTTATGCATGAAAAACATGAGCAGCAGCAGACTGACCACGATCGACGCAACACCCTCGGCGATGATGCCGGCGCTCAGGAAGTGCTTCACCGGGTTCACGCCAAGCAGGTTCACGCCGAGCGCAACCAGCAGGAAGACGGCTCCATACAACACAAGTCCCCAGGAATTGTCGGAGGTGTCGCCGATGAATTCCTTCATCCAGCCGCCGCCGAGGTAGGCAACGGTTGACAGTGAAGCGATGGCGGCGGCGAGGTAGACCCATCCGGTCATCCAGCCCAGTTTGGGGCCGGCAAGGCGACGCACCCACTGGTAGACGCCTCCCGCAATGGGGAACTGGGATGACAGCTGCGCGTAGACAACAGCAACAAACAGCTGGCCGATGAAGGCGATCAGCACCGCCCAGATCCAGGCGGGGCCGGTGAACGCAAAACCGAGTTGGATGACGGCGTAAATGCCAACCACTGGCGAAATCGTGGCGAACCCGAGGGCAAATACGGCCCACGGCGAGAGCGAACGCTTGAGTTCTTGCTTGTAGCCGTAGTCAGCGAGTTCGTTCTCATCACTGCTCTGGCCCGTCGCTGGGCCGGAGGATGGAGTTGAGGTGGACATGTCTGGATACCTTTCGCCGTTGAGAGATCAGCAGAATCGGAGGCGACGTCACGCGTTTGAAGAACCGCTTCGACCCCTGACTCGGGCTCAACCGACACTAGGTCGGAAGACAGGCGATGTAAAGCAGAAACCGAGCTTCAATCCGCGCTGAATGCGTTTTCGTTCCAAGTTGACGCAAAATGATAGGCTAGCGTCGCATTTGGAGTGAAATATCTCTCAAAACGCACCAACTTTGCCAAATAATCTGGGACCCCACATGGAACACCGCGACCCCCTCACCCCGCACGTGCTCAAGGCGCTGCGCGAGGATGGCAGGGCCAGCTACACGCGCATCGCGGCATCCCTTGGCGTCACGCGCAAGCGGGTCACGCAGATCGTTGAGCGAGCGGTTGAGCACCGAGAGGTCATGTTCACCGTTTCGGTGAGCCCGGATGTGCTGGCCCTGCAACGCTTTGGCTACATCCAACTGCGCCTCGACGGGCCGGTTGCGCCAGTGCGCGAGGCACTGATCGCGATGCCGGAGACGACGTTCATTGCGGACATCAGCGGGGATGCCCCGATCGACGCCGAAATACGCGTTGGGCCTGACCCTCACCTCCAGCAGACGCTTGACCGCATCCGCTGCCTGCCAGGCGTGCGCAGCATGCAGACACACCTGTACGAAAACATCGACATCAATCTCTACTCGCCGCTCCGCACAGGCCGTGCCGGATTCACCTTGGATGCCACCGACCGCGCAATCGTGGAGCAGCTTCGTATCAACGGCCGCGCCTCCTTCCTTGAGCTGGGAACCGCGGCGGGCGTCTCCCCAAGCGGCGCGCGCCTGCGCCTCAACCGGCTCGTCAAACACAACGCGGTCAAGGTGGTCGGCATCCCCGTGCGGCACGACGGGCCCAACCTGCTGACGCTCGGCGTTGGCATCCAGATCCGCGGCGAACTCGCGGCGGCCCTCGAACTCGTGCGCAGTTTGGAGCCCGAGTTTCTGGCGATCACGATTGGCGAGTACGAGCTCATCGCGACGCTCTCTGCGGATTCGGTTGAGGGGCTGCTCGACCTCGCCGACCGACTGCGGGCGAGCCCCGAGATCGCGAGCATCCGCACCTGGACGAACCTGCGGACGGTGAAAGAAGAGTACGGGCGCGGGGACCGGTTAGCTGAGGGTTGAAGCGATGGGCGATACGTGCCCCTGGGGGAGCGACGCAAGCGTGTCTCATTCATCAGCGGTTGCGAGAGTTCGCCCCCCTGGCCATCCCGACGAGCACAAGCACGGCGGCCGCGAGCGTCAGGGTAAGCCCCGCCACGGTGACCCCGTCCTGGAACGAGGCTGCCTCTTGGGCGCTCCAGGCTGGTGACGAGATGTCGCCGGCAAAGAACGCCGCGAGGATGGTGCCGGTCACGGCGATCCCAATTCCAGTCGCGACTTGACTGGACGTGTCGGCAAGGGCCGCACCGATGGTTGTGCGGTTCTCCGGCAGCCCGGTCATCACGTTGGTGCCTGCAACGACGCCGACCACGCGCATCCCGGCCGCGACCAGCACGAGGGAGACGGCGATCCAGACGTAGCCAAAGCGGCCGCCAACGGCAAAGACGGCGAGGCCGAAGACAACGGCGGCGGCGCTCATCCACGCGGCCCGGCTCATCCCGACCGTGCGCAGCAGCGGGCCAACCAACCGGCCGCCAAGCAGTAACACGATCACCTGGGGCAGAAGGCCGATCGCGGCCTGAGCGGGCGACCAGCCCCAGGCGAACTGCAGCTGCAGGGTTGCCATGTAGCCGAGGCCGGCGATCGCGAGCCCGGATGCCGCCTTATAGGCGAGCCCGCTGGATACGAGCGGGAGCGCCACGAGTTTCAGGTCGATCAGCGGGTAGCGGGCCGTTCGCTCGCGAACAACGAAGAGGATGCCAGCGGCAACCGCGCCGGCCGTCGCGGCCCAGGGCATCCACGAGCCGGCGCCCTCGTCAACGAAGAGCGTCGGGGCGATAAGTGCCAGCACGATGGTGGCCGTACCGAGAAACGCGCCCGCGATGTCGAGGGGGTCGCGGTGCAGCTCTACTGGCAGGTCGTTGGCGACGCCAAGCCGGATTCCGATGAAGGCGAGGATGGCGATGGGCACGTTGACCAGCAGCAGAACCTGCCAGGGTGCGACTAGGAGGACCAGCCCGCCGGCGGTAGGGCCGATCGCCAGACCGACCAGGCCAACCGTGGAGATGAGGGTCAGCGCGCGGACTCGCAGGCCTTCTTCATCAAAGAGCCGGAAGGCAAGCGCCATGGAGCCGGGGGTGGTCATGGCGGCGGCGATCCCCATCGCGGCGCGGACGGCGATGACCTGCTCTGGCGTGGTGACGAAGGCGGTCGCCAGACTGGACAGGGCAAGCAACGCAAGGCCAAGGAGCATCACGCGGCGACGGCCGAACCGGTCCGCGATGGCGCTGAACAGCAGCATGAGCCCGCCAAACACAACCGCGTAGGCGCCAGTTACCCACTGCAGCGCGGTGGTGGAGGCGTTGAGCTCACGCCCGATCGTGGGCAGCGCCACGTTGAGAATCGAGTTGTCGAGCATCTCGAAGAGAAACACGGCCGACAGTCCGGCCAGGGCGACCGCGGCAGCTCGAAGCGTCTGGGGACGCCGACCAGATACGGCCAAAGTGGCGGTGTTGTTGCTCGGTGATTGGTGCTGCACGCTCATGCACTTGCTCCTGAGTAAGGAGAAGTGGCGGCTCAGCGAGCGGCGTATGCGCGTGAGAGAACGCTCACGTTTTTACTTCCAATGGGATCAGTATAGAGCAGGACGACTTGCCCGTATCGGGTCGTGCCCAGATCAGACCGCGCGGCAGCACGCGGACGGGGTGCAACGGTCACCCACCACGAACCCGGATAAGCAGCCTCCGCCTACTTCACAACATTCTGGGACTCAGGTGTCGATTCTGTAGCTGCTCATCCGTCATCATAATGAGTGGATGCGTTCGCACCACCGAGAGGAGAGCGACATGAAGTACCTACTGCTATTGACTGGCGACGGTGACGTCCCCGCTTGGGATGGGCTGAGTGAGGCTGAGCAGGCCGCGCTTATAGAGCGGTTCGAACAATTCGAAAACGCTTGTGCCACCCGCGGCGTTGAGATCCTGGCGGGAGAAGCACTCGAAACAGGGGAGTCGGCCACAACCGTGCGCAGATCCGGTGGCGCGCGAGTGGTCTCAGAAGGACCGTACGCCGCCGCGTATGAGGGGTTGGGCGGGTTCTTCCTGGTAGAGACGCCAAATCTTGATCTGCTGCTTGAGTTATCGGACCTTCTGCCGCCGTACGACATGGAACTGCGGCCGGTCGATTCGATGGGGTGAGGATGGGCCGCGCAGACCAAGCAGTAGCGGCACTAGTGCGCGAGCACTGGGCGCCGCTCCTGCGGTCTCTGATCGCGTTCTCCGGTCGGGTTGATCTGGCGGAGGATGCTCTCGCCACGGCTTGTGAGCGTGCAATCAGCTCGTGGGCCGAGCAGATCCCTGGCCATCCTGTCGCCTGGATTCGCCGTACAGCGCAGCGCGCGCTGATCGACGAGCTGCGCCGCGAGCAGGCGCTCGTGCGGCGGCGGCACCTCATCGCAACCGACGAGTTGGTGGATGCGGAAGAGGCCCTGCCGAGCGACAACGATGATCGTATCGAGTTGTTATGGCTGGCCTGTCACCCAGCTCTCGGAAGCGAGTCTCGACCGCTTCTCGCGCTGCGGTTTGTCTTTGGGCTACTCACAGAACGGATCGCGCGCATGTTTCTGGTGAGCACACCAACCATGGCCGCGCGCATTACTCGCGCCAAGAGGCGCGTCGCTTCGGCTGGCTTCGCGCTGACATCGTCCAGGGATTACCCTGATCGTGCCGACGATGTTGCGCGGGCGATCTCGGTGGCGTATGCCGCTGCCTACTTTGCCGGAGACGATGCCTCGGATGACCTCGTGACCCTCTTGCACCAGACCGCTCGGAGTCGCCCTCACCCAGCGCTCGAGGCGCTCGATGTGCTCGTCTCCCTCACACACGCCCGACGCGACGCTCGTATTGGTGACGATGGCCGCCTACTCACTTTGGCTGAGCAGGATCGTTCCCTCTGGAGAGTGGATGAGATGACGGCAGCGCTTCGCCGATACAGCGCCCTGCCTCCGAGCAGCGGCTACGCGGAAGAATTGCGCGCATATGCCACGATCGCGGCCGCACACGCCCTGGCCCCCGATATCGAACGCACTGACTGGAGCCTCATCGACGCCGCACATCGTCGGCTCGCGCAGTTGGGCGACTCGCCGCTGGACCGGCTGGATCGCGCGGCCGGACGTGCTGCGTCCGGACGACCAATCAACCGAGCCGACGTTGACCGGCTGCGTCAGGAGCTGCCTGATCACCACCGCGTACTAGTGGTAGCTGCTCACCTGCACCGCCAGGAAGGTGACGAGAAAGCCGCAGATGAACTCATCCGCCGAGCCATCGAGCTCTGCGAATACGAGCACGAGCGTCAAGCACTGCACCACCTGCTCAGCAGCTACACCGAGCCTCGCGACTAGCCGCCAGGGCGTAGTTCCTCCCTGTCTCCATTACCGCGCTGAGGCATGCGTTCAATCACGGATAAATCATCGCGGGGTGCTCGGCAATCCCGGCCCGCCATATCGCTCGCTCAGCGCCGCACCAATCCCCGCCAAATGGTCAACAACACCACGAGGGCCCGTGATCTCAAGCCATTCAACGAGCCCGGAGAGGTGTCCCGCGATTCCGTATTCGCTTTGCGCTCGGATGACCACGGCGATGCGGCCGTCATGCCCTGCCGCGCCTATTTCGAGGTTGCTGCCAACCGCGACCCTTAGGAAGTTGATCCCCTCGGGCGTGCACAGCGCGTGGACCTCGACCGGGGTGCGCCGGCGGTCGACCTCATCCGCGATCTCGCGCCAGCTTTCGGCGAGATCGAAGTCCTTTGGCCGGTGAACGGGGTCATCGCTCGGAACAACAGCCGAGACCCGGTCGATCCGGAACGTTCGCCGACCCGCATCAGTGTGAGCGACGAGATACCAGACTGGGCCTTTCGCCACGATGCCGAGTGGGTGGATGATTCTCTCGGTTTCGTTGCCCGCGCTGTCGACGTATCCGATCTGAGTCTGCACGCCTCGGATGACGGCATCCTGCAATTGATCAAGGAAATGAGGAGGCCGCTCCGCTGTGCCGCTCGAACCCCAATGCTGCGCATCCACGACCAGGGATGAACCAGCAGCCTCAGCCTCAGATCGGAACGTCTCAGGCAACGCGCGGACGAGCTTGCGGAGGGCCGTTTTCACGGCAGGAGTCGCGGCCGCCGCTGGCCCGGCGACCAGGAACAGCGCGCGAGCCTCACCTGCGGTGAGCCCGGACAGGTCGGTGCGGCCGCCGCCAAGCAGACGCCATCCACCGCTGCGCCCCTGGACCGAGTACACCGGGATGCCGGCCATGCCAAGGGCGTCGAGGTCGCGGCGAGCGGTGCGTTCGGAGATCTCCAGCTCACCCGCCACCTCGGCGGCCGTGACCTGCTCGCGGCGCTGCAGCATGAGGAGGATGGCTATCAACCGGTCGGATCGCATAATTAAGATCTTTTCAGAAAAACCGGTCATGGGGTGACCTATTTAGGTAACTAGTTTGGAAAGCATGAACTCGAACACAACCCAGAACGCATTTCCTATCCCAACTCGTATCGCCGTCAACGGCGTGGAGCTAGAAGTTTTTGAAGCAGGCCAGCACAACGCCGGAAACCCAATCGTGCTCTGCCACGGCTGGCCAGACCTCGCCTACACCTGGCGCTACCAGGTGCCGGCGCTTGTCGCCGCCGGCTACCACGTGATCGCTCCCAACCAGCGCGGCTTCGGCGCATCCTCCCGGCCCACCGAGGTCGATGCCTACGATATTGAGCAGTTGGCTGGCGACCTCGTCGCGCTGCTCGACCACTTCGGCTACGACGATGCCACGTTCATCGGCCACGACTGGGGTGCGTTTATTGTGTGGAGCCTCACCCTGCTGCATCCGGAACGCGTCAAGCGGGTCATTTGCCTGAGCCTGCCCTACCTCGCCCGGGGCGAGATGCCCTGGCTGGACTTCATGGAGGCGGTGCTCGGCAGCGACTATTACTTTGTGCATTTCAACCGCCAACCGGGCGTTGCCGATGCCGTATTTGACGCCGATCCTGCCCGCTTCTTGAATAACCTGTATCGCACGAACGAACCGCTCCTGCCGCCCAAGCCAGGGATGGTGATGATTGAGATTGCGCGCACCGAGACCCCCGCAGGCGACCCCATGCTGAACGACAGCGACCTGGCGGTCTACACCGCGGCGTTCGAGAACTCCGGATTCACCGGCGGCATCAATTGGTATCGCAACCTCAACCGCAACTGGCACCTGCTCGCCGATGCCGACCCGATCATCCAGCAGCCCGCGCTCATGATCTATGGGTCTCGGGATGCCGTGGCCCCCGCCGAGAACCTCGCGGCGTTTGTTCCGAATGTTGAGGAGATCAGCCTCGATAGTGGGCACTGGATTCAGCAGGAGCGGCCCGAGGAAACGAACCGGGTCATTGTGGAGTGGCTGGCACGGCAAGAGGCAGTCCACGGGTAACCGCCTCGACGAGGAGGCTTTTCGGTCGCTGCCATTCGACGATTCGGAAGGCCTCTTCGCTGTTGCATCATCGAGTGTGTTTTCTCCCAGGTGCCTTCGAGAGCACCCCGTTCGCAAGGTGTTAAGATTCGAGGTGTTCACACCGGGCGTGGGGGCTTGCCGGCAACGAGAAACCGTAGAGAAAGTCATTCGTCATGGACGCGTTCGAAGATCAAATTCTCATCAAGCCAAGGCCAGATGAAGACTTCTACGTGTTCTATTCCACGTTGCATTTCTCGCCAATGGAGTGGGGTCCCCGCAGCGATTATGAGGACCTCGAAGACCTTGCTGAGGACTTCGAGCGCGCCGACAAGTACGGGAGTTCGTCAAACCAGGACGCGACGTTCCACTGGAACGATTGGAACGTGGAGATTCGGGATGGGTGGGCTCCCGGCATCGTTCCCGACCTGGCCGTAGCCGCGACCATCGACCGTGAAGATCTTCGTGAACTCTGCGAATCCGACGTGGGCGCGGGATTCACGGTGGTGCCTCGGAGCGTCAAATGGTCGTACGCAACCGAGCAGACCGAGCCTCCAAAGCTGAAGGTGCTGATACCTCGGAAGGAGAAAGGCGAAGACTCACTCTGGTTTTCGGGCATAGTCTCGCTTATCAGCCTTCCGCTGCTCCTCATCCTCATTGCCGCCTTCCTTGATTCGCCAACGCTCACCACACCAGCTGATTGGTGGGGCGCGAACGGGGCGTCTCTGGCCGGAATGGGATTCGTCCTCCTCTTCGCCGCCTTTGGAACTGGGACGTTCGTGGGCACTATTCGTGAACGGCGTTCACGGGAACGAGCGAAACTGGCGTGGCTGGAGGCCAGGCGAACGCGTCCGGCCGCGTCCGCAGAGGATGTCGCCAGGCGACGACGGAATCATGCCCAAAAGCAGCCCCGGCCTCAAAACAAGAAACCGTCGGCCATCGATGAGGATGAGGACCTGTTCGGTATCGGCCCGAGGAACTGGGCTGGGCTCTCGGTGCTCTGCGTGGTCGTCCTGCTTGCCAGCTTGTACCCGTTGTTCACCATCCCGCCAATGCTCACGGGGCAAACGGCGTACGACGGAAACGTGATGCTCGTTTCTGCCACAATGCTCGCCTTCTCGGCCGGGCTTGCCAGCGTGATTCCGCATGCGTTTGTGTCCAACGACGGCAGCATCCCGAGCCTCACGGACGAACGATACTCGGTTGCTCTGTTCTGGTACCTCGCGGCCATGATGGCGATCTGCGCGGTACTCCTCGCTCTGGCGCCATTCCTGGCACTGTTCGACGGGTACAGCCTGGATAGCGTGGTTCGGGGGCTTGGATACGTTTCTTGGGAAGCGATTCCTGTCTGGATCGGAGGCCTGCTGTACTACGCGGTCTCGGCGACGCTGTTCTTTTTCCTGGTGAGAGGTGTGTGGAGGCGGTTTAGTAGGCCGATCCCGTTTCGCTCGTATCGTAGGGCGCGCCTGGGCTGAATCGCCTGGCCGCTCACAGCCTCGGTCTCGCAGGCAGCGCTACCCTCACTCGCCGCGGCTCCGCACGGAGCGGGCCGTCGCCGGCGGCATCCCAACCTCCTCGATACCGTGCCCCTCGCACGGAATCGCTGTAACGCTAGCGCGCTCAATTCGCTCCACCCGGAACCAACGGATGCCGCCGCGCAGCCGACACCAACCTATGAGGTACCAGAGACCATCCGTGGACCCGAACATGATTGGCTCAACATCGCGGGTTGTCGCATCGCCGTCACCGGAGACGTAGCAGACTCGCACAACGCGCTGCTCGGCCATCGCTTCTTCAATGGCCGACCTGATTACGCGGCTCGCCGCGGGCGGCGCGTTGACCCAGATGCGGCTCGCGAGCTCGTCGGCTTGTGCACGAGTCTTGGGGTCGAGCACATCCAGAATCTTGCGAACCCCGGACGCCGCCAGGTCGGCATAGGGCGCATCGGATGCCGCAGAGACGGCAGCGAGCAGCGCCACGGCCTGCGGCGGGGACAGGCTCACGGGAGGGAGGTTCACTCTGGCGACGAGCCCGTACCCACCACCGGGCCCGGGCCGCGACCAGAGCGGGGCCCCAGCGTTCTCAAGGGCGGTGAGGTCTCGCTTGATGGTCCGCACCGACACCTCAAACTCTTGGGCGAGCCGCTCGGCCGTGCATCCGCGAGCGCCGGAGCGACGCAGCATCTCCGAAAGGGCGTGCAGCCGCTCTGCGCGCTTCACTTCTCAACCTCGTCGGAAATCATGTCACAAATAGTGACATACCGTTGTCAAAGGGGCAACTTACGATCGCAGTATGACAACACACACGAACGAACCAACCATCATCCTGATCCCTGGCCACTGGCTGGGCGCATGGGCCTGGGACGAGGTAGCCGAGTACCTGACGGCCGCCGGTCGTCAAGCCGTGGCACTCACCCTTCCCGGCCTCGACGAGGGCGACCCCGAGCGGATGCTCCGAACCCTCGACGACCAGGCCGCGGCCATCAAACAGGCAATGGATGACGCGGGGGCATCCACCCGCCCCGTGGTCATTGCGGCACACAGCGGGGCCAACGCGCCCGTGAGCCTTGTGCTCGACCGTTACCCCGAACTCGTCAAGCGCGTGGTCTGGATCGACAGCGGGCCGGTATCGCCCGGAAGCGCATTTGCCCCCGACCTGCCAGCGGAAGTAGCTGAGTTGCCCCTGCCAGCGTTTGACGCGCTTGGGCAGCAGTCGAGCCTAGACGGACTCAGCAACCAGGATCTTGAGCGGCTCCGAGCCCGCGCAGTTCCTGAACCCGGACCGGTGCTTCGGCAGCCGGTTGAGCTGGGCAACGAAGCGCGACTGCGGGTTCCAACAACGCTCGTGTGCTGCTCAATCACGAGCGCGCAGATCCTGGAGCTGGTGGATGCCGGCCATCCAATGTTCGCGGAAGTTGCCAACCTTGAGAACCGCGAGTTCGTTGACCTCCCGACCGGGCACTGGCCGATGTGGAGTCGGGCTGAGGGGTTGGCCGGGGTTATTTCGGGGGCTGCAATCGCTAACGACTGAGGTCATAGGTTGATCTCAGGGGTCAGTCTCATCGGCTGGCCCCTTTTCTTGCCCACTGATTTGCGAGTTCTCGCCCGTGGTCTATTTCGCCGCGTGCAGCTCGGGAATCCCAGCCGTCAGCCGGCCAAAGCTTGTGAGCGCGAGCTCAAGAGGCGGCGCCGCGGAACTCGATTCCTGAAGAGCCCAACTCTCCAGGGCAATGCGAATCGCGTCGGTCGCCGCGGCCGCGAGCAGCCTGAGCGATAGCGGGTCTGAATCATCCGCGGTAATGCTCGTGATCACGGGGAGCAACGCCACCTCCGACTCCTGATTCACGATCATCCAGACGCGGCGTAGTTCCGGGTCGGCGAGGGTCACCCGCAGCAAGGCTCGGGTGCGCGCAAAGTCGATTGCCTCGTTGTGGCTCGTGGGGGAGAGTTCGTTGCGGATGGCCTGCTCAACGGATTCCAGCGGGCTCATCCCCGGCGTGGATTCGGCGATTGCCTGCTGCCAGTGGGTCGCGCCGCTGGAGAAGAACGGGGCAACGGCCTCGTGTTTATTGGGGAAGTAGCGGTAGAACGTGCGGAGAGAGACTCCCGCTCGTTCGGCGATGTCTTCTGCCGATGTTTCTGCGGCGCCGTGTTCGGTGAAGAGGTGGGCCGCTGCCGTGGCGATTTCGAGTTCGGTGGCTGCGCGGCGTCGCTCGGTGAGGGTTGGCTGCGTCTGCTCCACGCATCCAGTGTACGGCGCTTTGGGTTCGAGACAAAAAGTGCCGTCATGACAAAAATTGACATTAAGCGTATGGTGGAGGTCATACAAGCTTCTAGGAAAGGTCAATCATGAACCGTTACGAAGGACGCCGCGTGCTAGTCACGGGAGCCGGCTCTGGCATCGGCCAGGCAACCACCCTCCGCATGCTCGCCGAAGGAGGCCGCATTGTCGCCGCCGACATGAGCGCTGACGGACTCGCCGACACCGTCGCAAAAGCCGGCGCCGCTGCCGACCGCCTGCACACCGTTATCCTCAACATTTCGGACGAGGCTTCGGTCAAGGCCGGGGTTGCGGATGCCCTCGCCTTCCTCGGCGGGCTGGATGCGTTGGTGAACGCCGCGGGCATCCTCCGCTCATCCCACACCCACGACACCACGCTTGACGCCTTTGAACAGGTGCTGCGCGTGAACCTCGTAGGCACGTTCCTGATGATTCGCGAAACCATCCCGGCGCTTCGCACGGGCAACGGCCCAGCGGTCGTCAACTTCAGTTCAACCTCGGCGCAGTTCGCCCACCCCTACATGGCGGCCTACGCCGCAAGCAAGGGCGGCGTGCAGTCAATGACCCACGCCCTCGCCGCCGAATACTCGACCGACGGCATCCGCTTCAACTCGGTCCAGCCAGGGTCCATCAGCTCCGGGATGACCGACGGCAGCGGCCAGAGCAAGCAAAACGCGGGCCCCGGACTCCCCGAGGATGCCAACTTCGCACTCTTCGCCAAGCTCAGCCCGGCCCTTGGTCAGGGATTCGCGGGGCCGGAGGCTGTTGCTAGCGTCGTCGCAATGCTGGCGAGCGACGATGCGTCGTTTGTTACCGGCACCGAGGTTCGGATTGACGGCGGGACGCACTACTAAGCGGAGCGGTTAGAGCTCTCTGGCCCCGTGGGGTGGTCAGAGGTAAGCGGGCGCCCTCGAGTCGTATGGCTCGGGGGTGCTTGTGTATATTCAGACCATTACTTTTCTCATGAAACGCCAGCCTCCTCCATAGGGCTTGTCCCCATATGTACTGGCGGAACCTTGCTCCTTCAACTCAGACCCTGCTTCCACCGTTCAGCTGCCAGATCTTCTCTCCGCGCAAAAGATTCATAATTCTCGGCAACGCTCTCGAATACGCCTCGAGTGCGGGGGTAATCACGAGCACCTTCTGCGTAGTCGCGATAACTGGCTGCAATCGCCAGCTCTTGACTCCCGCCCTCACTCAAGCTCCTATTTACTACACCCCGCGAGTTGAAGAGTCCTATGACGATTCCCCGCGTGATTTCCGCACTGGACAATTCCTCGAGTAGTGATCGTAGTTCAGTAGGGATCGGCGAACCATCCTCATTGCGGGGCGAGTGACTAAGCAAAGAGCCAATATGGATATCACCAAGCTCAATGCGATCGGCGCTGACAAGGGAGCGTCTTGCGCGTTCTATCCAATCCTTCGTTACGTCGATATTCATCTCTTTACCCTCAACGCCAGGGACCTGGCGGCAGCTTCGCAACACCTCCCAAGCTCTAACTGAGTTCACTTTGCGGAGACCTTCGCCTCCGTCTGAGAATCCCTCGTCTTCTGCAGGTTGATCTACATCAAAGTCGTCGGTTTTAGAACGGAAACCTGTCACGATTAGGCCAACAAAGAAGTCAGGATTTGCTTTGATTTCAGCGTGAAGCGAAGGTGCGGAACTGTTGAAGCCAGACAAAGGCAAAAGTTGCCACTCCAACGAAATAACCCGCTGACTACCGAGATTCTCCCGAAATTCCGACAGGACAGAAAAGACTCGCTCGATTCTTCGTCCACGGAGGGTGATGAATTCAGGATCAGGTTCCCGCATTTCCAGAATGTGCTCAAGAGCAGATGCGAATAGATCAGCAATATTCTGATCGGACGCCGATTCCCGTTCATACAATAAGTTGAGCTTGATTGCGGCTACAGGACGACCCACGTCGATGAGGCATCGCCCGGCCATCACCGCCATTGCAAAGTCCTTTCCCAACCCGTAAATACTGAAATGTTTCCAGAAGAGTTCGGCCACCGCTTCACTTACTGACGCGAGCTTCGCAATTGCAGCCTCCTGGTCTTGAAAGTGGCGAAGGATAAAGGCTTGTTGCTCAGGAGCTGAAAAGCTTTCCAACAGCTGGTCGATAGATACGTCCTCCCGTGTCAAATAGACCGAAAAGTATCCTGCAGCAACTGACACCGCGGTGACGCCTCCAGCTAATGAATCCAGCAGTTGGACACCGACGTCGCTTTGCAATGACCCCAGGGCTTGTCCCACAATCCGCGATTCCACTCCCTCCGCTAATTTGAGCACTCCCACCAAGCCTCCCCATTCAAGGACTTCAGCTACAGCTTGCCGCCTATGCCTCGTAATCATGGATTCATATACCTCATGGCTGTCTCGCCGGCTGAGGTCGCCAAGCGTCAACCAATCCTCTGTAAACAGCCAACGGTATTTCAGATCCGGCTCCATGGGCTCAACGCGGTCCCGGAGTATCGAAATAGGTTCTAACGCCTCCGGCGAGAGCGCCCATTCTGTATCGGCATACTCAGAATGACGTGCAACGAATTCCCGCAGCGCGTCGTATACATCAGCACGATCATTCGAAGTCCAGTGAGCTGCAGCTACGCTCGCGCTATTCACGAAACTATCTCGGAATTCGGAACCGAAATCATCCAACCGGGGTATGAGTTGGAGAGCCCGAGGAGCAGTTAGCTCAAACTCTTTGAGAAGCATTTCTGCAATCTGATTCGTTACTTCGTCAATCTGACCTCTAGTTGGGTGTTCTACTTTCCGCCAATCACGGAACTCTGGACCCGGGTGACTCATTTGCATCGGACGACTCTCCGGAATGAGTGCAAGTAAGGTCTCGAATCCTCGTTCGGAAGCTGAACTGATCAATCGAAGACAACGCTTTCGGTCAGCAGTCGAGGCCGACGTTTGCGGACACCACACGCTGAGGATTCCTAGCAGACTTGCGGTTGGTCGATTATTAGTTTCACCACCTGGGTCGAGGTCTTGTAACCGTATGAGTACACGCACGACTTCATCAATATGGTCCGAGGACCACGCGATACGTTCCAGCGCCCACAAGAAATAGACATGCGGGGAGGTCTCACTAAACAACGAGGTCCTGGTATCGGCACCTGCAAACATGAGCCGGTGTAAAGGAGCATCGCCTTCCAAGCCATCGCGCATGGCTGCCAGAAACTCGATAGGAGCAGCTTCGGCCAGCAGGGAAAGGACATCTGACAGTGAAATCCAAGTTCGATAACTCTCATCTTTATTTGCGATGTCGGCGATCTGGCGCATCATTTGTCGGGCATAGTCTGATTCCTTCACCGTGACGCCACGAACTACTTGACTGTTAGCACCCATGAGGGCAATAGTCTCAGCTAGCCCTCTGCGGATAGAAGCCGTGTGCGTAGGGTGGATACCCTTCAATCCAGCCTTCCACCGTTCATCTGGGCTCAAATTCAGAACGGGATTCGGAACAGTTAATACTTCGAGAGCCACCCGTTGGAAGGACCTTACGTCATCGGCATCAAGTGAAGGTGAGATAAGGGACCATGTGTCATCCCTTGCCACGACATACCACTCATCTTGAACATGATCAACGAGTGGAAGGTCTGGTCCCGTTCTCAGAATCTCTGCTCGGGAACGAACTTTGGAATAACTCTCTCCGACCAAATTCTCAACAACAGTTCGGTCACCCTCATGATCAGCGTGCCAGGATCCCGCTAGTGAAAGCCTTCTTGTTACTTGGTCCGGATTATCGGCCCAAATGGGGGTGAGAATGCTGGGGTTTACCGCTAGGCGTCGTCGCAGTGAGAGAAGGCTCCGACGCGCCAGATAGCCAAGCTCCCTCGCTTGTTCATCATCCCCTAATGCAGCAGCTACAAGGTCAGAGTCCAGCCGTTCCACGAGAATCGCAGTTTCGTCTCCAGGGTGCGCCAACGTGATTATTCTGTGCGGATGCGTTGCCGGCAAGTCACGCGCCATGCGCGGATCGGAGAGCACGATCAGTAGGGGTGATTGTTGCGCAACGAGCTGAAGCAAACTGTTCCGGTCTTCTACGAGAAGTGCACGCGCATACAACTGATTAATTTGAGAGTTATTTGAGTCGGACAACACAGCCGCGACGAAAGCCATTGCCTCATCCAACCGCAGGTTTCCGCCCAAAGAAATGAGCATCGGTCCCGTTGATAGCTGATCGACCAATTTTCGAGATGAGTCAGTGCGGCCAGAAAGCACGATATTTGCACCGAGAGGAACCTCGGTGGACGGCAGCCAGGTCTCTTCCCACCAGTCTTGAACCGACCGCACTCCAGCTAGTAATTTGCCGAGCTGTTCTGCGAGCCAAACAGTAGTCGCAGGAGCCATCTCAAGCCAGGTGTGGACTGAGTCCACATTGTATGCCCGAACTTCTGACCATCGAAGATCCTTCGACTTAGCGCTGGCCCACACTCGCGACTTGGTCCACGGAGCAAGAATCAGCTCAACATAGGTGCATTCACTTGGTTCTCGTCCAGGCGGCCCTACTGTTCGCTTCGCATAGTCTTCGTTGGCTTTTGCATCGTTGCCGCCGACCGAAAGCTCCCAAACCGAAGATCCAGCAGGGACGAAGGTAGTCTCTCTCTCCGTCGTGACAATGCCATCGAATCCACCGCTAGCAACCCCAGACTCGCCAGGCATATCGAGTTCACGAAGACCATCTGCGGTTTCAGCAATGAGGCGACGGATAAGTACGGGGAGCATCTGATCGAAGCCAGTTCTTTTGGCTGCGATTTTGAGGTCATCACGAGTAATGGGCGGCCACATCATGACCACAAATTTAGGTGCAGAAAGGATACCTCTCCCTTGGGCGCGCCGCCCTGCTGAGAGGCCATGACCTAATCATGAGCCAACGACCATCGATAGGTGACAGGGTCACCAGTCTGAGTAGAACTGATAACTCCTCCGGCAAGAAATAGAAGCGCCTTCGTATCTACCCAGCGGCGTTGAGCTGTCTCACCGAATCCAGCGCATACACCGCAAAATCGCCCTCGACCGTGTGCGCTGTCGCAATGAGCACCGGACCGTCAACAATAATCACGCCCATATTGTGACGTTCGCTACTGTAACCATGCCCAAACACAGCGTCAGCGGTGACCCCCTTTGTCGCGTACTCAGCCGTCACATCCGAATAGATGGAGTCCGAAAGCGCAGCGACGAGATCGTCTCTCACCGTGTCATCAAGGACGGAGATAGCTACGGCTGCTAAGGCATCCGTGCCTTCAATCCCCCAACCGCAGTACATTGTCTGGCTGCCACCGACCAAAGCCGCGACCGTTTTCGGGCCAAGCATGGTTTCGGCAAGTTCTTGCGAACCGGGATGGTACGACTGAATCCGTGGGTCGGCTGTCTCTACCGTCTCCGGTGAAATCAGTTCATCGCACGTCGCTGGGATCTTCACGGCCGCCGCCGCGGGCTCAATCTCGTCCATAGGCACCGCCGAAGCCTCCGGTGCGGCAGGGTCCGTCGCCGACGATTCGTTCGCGGACTCTGGTCCACTCAGCAGAGAGCAACCGGTCAATCCGAGCGCAAGCATGAGTGAGGCGACAATTGCCGAAGTGCGGATCATGTCATGCAGCCTATTGGGTCATCCGCTCGGAAGAACAATGCTGTAAGGATCTGGCCGAGCGCTCTGAACGTCCTCCCAGATCATCCTTATGACTAACTTAATAGTCGTTGAGGCGCTTAACGACCAACATGCTCGTCATAAAAAGCGCCCGTTCCCCAGCGCCACGAGACTGCAGTAATGCTCACCCACGGCACGCGACTCAAGGATGTCCTGCAACATTCACAAAGACATACACACCTATTGTGCATGTTCATATTCCTGCATAACCTTGGATCATGGCAACGTTAGAGAAGCGAGTGCAGGTACTCTTTGATCCCGAACGCTACGCCGCCCTTGAAGCCGAAGCGCGGGTACGAGGAATGAGCGCGGGCGCCCTCATCCGCATGGCGACCGACCAGTTGCTCGATCAACAGAGTCAAGATGCCCGTCACGGGCTGCGGGACATGTTCGCCAACGCAGCTGAAGACGCAAAGCGAAACAGCTACGCACCAGTTGACTGGGATGAAGCCAAGGCGGCCTACGAACGTGAGCTGGATCCGCTTTACCGGCTCGCACGAAGTAACGCAGAAGGCACGGAGTGACAGTGTCGGCAATGGAACAAGCAGTACTTATCGACGCCGCCACAGTCCTGTACGCGCTCAGTCCCGATGACCCAAGAAGCGCCGCGTGCCAAGAGCACCTCCTTGATCTCGCCTCAGGCAAAAGCCGCGGCTATGTGAGCGCAGAGGTGATTCAAGAAGTTGTGTTCCACCGCATGCGAAAAACGCAAAATCGCGCGCAGTCAGTCGCCGAAGGTCGCGGGCTGATGCGATCATTCACCGTGCTGAAATTCGACAACGAAGTACTGGATACCTCGCTTCGGCTCATCGAACAGCTGCCCAACGTGCGCGGCCGCGATGCGATCCATGCGGCCACGGCACTGGTCTATAGCATCACCAAAATCCTCTCCCCTGACAAGGATTTCGATGGTATCCCCGGGATTACTCGGATCGATCCGCTCGCAGAGTGAAATAAAGCCCTCGGTCACAGCATGAGAGTCGTGTAATCACTATTGTGATGGTCAAAGCCACGGCTCAGAACACCACCTAACCCAACCCATCCAACGCCAAGTTCAACCCAACAACATTCACCCGCGGCTCACCAATAAACCCGGCATCCCGCCCCGTAATCGACTCCTCAACGAGCGCCGCAACATCCGCAACCGGCAGCCCCCGAGCGGATGCCACCCGCGGCACCTGCAGCCGCGCGTACTCAACACTGATGTCGGGGTCGAGGCCGGAGCCGGAGGCGGTCACGGCATCCACCGGCACGTCAGCCTCCGGGACCCCATTAAACGCAGCAACTTGCGCCCTGCGCTCCTGAATCTGGGCGATGAGTTCTGGGCTCTCGGGCCCGAGGTTTGAGCCGCCCGATGCGAGCGGGTCGTAGCCGTCGCCGGCCAGCGACGGGCGCGGCTGAAAGTATTCGGGCAGGGGCGAACCGTCGGCCGCGTCGAAGCGTTGGCCGATGAGGGATGAGCCGGCAACCTGGTCGTCGGCATCCCGCACATACGAGCCCTCCGCTTGCCCGGGGAACGCGACCACACCGATGCCGAAGACGACGAGCGGATACCCAACCCCCAACACCACGGTCAAGATGAGCATGAGGCGAAGGGCTGTCCAGAGCGGGGCGACCTTGCGAGCAACACGGTTTGGCATGTCAGCCTCCTCAGTATCCCGGCAGCAAACTCACGACAAGGTCGATGAGTTTGATGCCGATGATCGGGACGAGCAGGCCGCTGAGTCCGTTGACAATCAGGTTTCGCGTGAGCGCCGACCGCGGCTCGGTGCTGCGGTAGGGCACGCCGATCAGCGCGAGCGGGATGAGGATGACCATAACCAGGCTACTGAAAATCACGGTCGAAAGGATGGCCGACGCGGGCGAGTGCAGCTGCAACACGTTGAGCGCAGCCAGGCCAGGGAACACCCCAACAAACAGCGCGGGGAAGAGCGTGAAGTAGCGCACCACGTCGTTGGCCAGGTTGAAGGTCATGAGGGCGCCGCGCGTAGACATCTGCCGCCGGCCGACCTCGATGATGTCAACGAGATGGGCCGGGTCGTCGTCGAGGATGATCATGTTGGCCGATTCCTTGGCCGCCGACGTCGCCGTGTTCATCGCAATGCCGATGTCGGCCTGGGCGAGCGCGGGGGCGTCGTTCACACCGTCGCCGCTCATCGCCACGAGGTGACCCTGCTCCTGCTCGTGCACGATCAGCGCGAGTTTATCCTCCGGCGTCGAGTTGCCAACGTACTCGTCGATGCCAGCCTCTTCGCTGATCGCCTTGGCGGTGAGTTCGTGGTCACCCGTCACCATCACGGTGCGGATGCCAAGCGCGCGCAGCTTGCTGATGCGCTTCGGGACCGTCTCTTTCACAACATCCTGCAAGTGGATGACCCCCACAGCGCGCCCCGGGCCCTCGGCGGGCTTCATCACAACCACGAGCGGGGTGCCGCCAGTGCTCGCAATCTCGCGGGTGACGGCCTTGAGCTCGTCGATCACGTGGCGCTGCGGCTGCGTGCCCTGCTGCTTGAGCCAGGTGGCGGCCGCCATGCCCGCGCCCTTGCGGATCTTGGTTCCGTCGGGGAGGTCGATGCCCGAAATCCGCGAGACGGCGCTGAACTGCACGGGCCGACCGCCCGAGGTATCCGCTTCGCTCGGCTCGATTCCTGACTCCGCGGCGAGCCGCACAATGGATGCCCCCTCGGGGGTGGGGTCGGCAACGGATGCCAGCGCCGCGAGCCGCATGAGGTCGCGCGCATCCACCCCGGCAAGCGGCACGAACTCGATCGCGCTGCGGTTACCTTTGGTGACGGTCCCGGTTTTGTCGAGCAGGACGGTCGTGATGTCGCCGGCGGTATCAAGCGATTTTGCCGAAATCACGAGCACACCGCGGCGCAGCAGCTGGGACATCCCGGCGATGCCCGTCACCGACATGAGCGCCGCAATCTCGGTGGGGATGAGGCACACCACAAGCGCAACGAGTACGGGAATGGATACGGGCGGAGCGACAGGCGAAACCACCGAGTTCAGCGTGAGCGCCACAATCACAAACGACAGCGAGAACGACGCGAGTAGGGCACTGAACGCCACCTCGATCGGCGCTTTCTGGCGGCGCGACTTGCTCGCGAGGCGGATGGTGCGCTCAAAGGCGCTCGCTTCAAAGGATGCGCTGATCCGCACCACGAGCCGGTCGGAGAGGTCGTGCGTGCCGCCGGTCACTGCCGTGCGGTCGCCTCCGGCCTCGCGGATGACAGCGCCGGCATGCCCGGTGAACTCCGACTCGTCGACCTCGGCCGCGCCCCACAGCACCTCGCCATCGGCGGGAATGGTCTCGCCGGCCTCGACAATCACTACATCCCCTGGCATCAGCTCGTGCGAATCGACCATCTCGACAGCCGCGTCGCGAGCCGCGCGATCCTTGGACTGGTCGTAATTCAGCACCCGCCGCGTCACGACGCTCGTGCCGGCCTGGCGCAGCGACTGGGTCTGCAGGCGCCCTCGACCCTCGGCAATCGATTCGGCGAGGGTGGCGGTGAACAGGCACATCCAGAATCCAACGGCCAGCAGCCAGGTGAAGCTGGGCGGCATCATCGACCCGCCAGACGGCATCGCCCCGCCAACAAAGGGCTCAACAATTGCGATGGCGGTGGTCAGCGCCGCGCCAACCTCAGTGAGGAGGAGTACGGGGTTATGCCACAGGTAGCGTGGGTCAAATTTACGCAGCGCATCGATCAGCACCGTGCGGATGGCGCTGGGCGAGAGCACGGTGTCGCGGCGGCGAAGCGTTGGGGTCGTCATCGCATGAATCCTTCCGCCAACGGCCCGACGAGCAGGATCGGGATGAACATGGGGACGGCGATAAACACGATCAAGAACACGAGCAGCGCCACAAACTGCGGACGGTGTAGCGGCAGCTCAAGGGTGCTCTCGGCCTTGCGCTGCACGGAAAGCGACCCGGCGAGCGCCATCACGAGCACGATGGGGATGAAGCGCCCGAGCAGGATGACCACGCCAAGCACGATGTTGAGCAGCGGCGTGTTTGCGCTCAGGCCCGCAAACGCGGAACCGTTGTTGATTGCCGCCGACACGAAGGCATAGAACACCTCTGAGAGCCCGTGCGAGCCGTCGTTGCCCATGCTCGAAATGATCTCGTCCTTGACCGAGGGGATCGCGAAGCCAACGGCCATGCCGCCAATCGCGAGGGTCGGCATGACAAGGATGGCGATGCTCACGATCTTCATCTCGCGCACGCCGAGCCGCTTGCCGAGGTACACGGGCGAGCGCCCAAGCAGCAGCGCCGTGAGGAACACCGCGATGACCATGAGCACGAGCAGCGTGTAGATACCCGAACCCGCGCCGCCGGGGGCAACCTCGCCGAGCATCATGTCGAACATGAGCATGAGGCCGCCGAACGCCGTGTACGAACCGTGCATCGAGTTGACGGCGCCGCCGGTGGTTCCCGTGGTGGCCGTCGCAAACAGGGTGGACCCAACGATGCCAAACCGTTGTTCCTTGCCCTCCATCGCCCCGCCGGCGAGTTCGGGCGCGGTGCCAGAACCGGCGAACTCAAACGCCGTGAGCGGCACGTAGATCAGGACAAAGAGGACGGCCATGGTGAGCAGCAGCGCGTATCCGGCCCGCTGATCCCCCACCATCGTGCCAAGCATCCGCGGCATCGTGAACGGAATCAGCAGCAAGAGGAGGGTCTGGAGCATGTTGGTCCAGGGCGTTGGATTCTCGAACGGATGCGCCGAGTTCGCGTTATAGAACCCACCGCCGTTGGTGCCGAGCATCTTGATCGCTTCTTGGGAGGCCACCGGCCCGCCGGGAATCGTCTGCGTCGCCCCTGTGACAGTTTGGATGTCGGTGAAGCCTGCGAAGTTCTGGATGACCCCGCCCGCGAGCAGGAACACGGCGGCCACCAGCGAGATCGGCAGCAGGATGCGCAGGTTGGCTCGCACCAGATCCACCCAGAAGTTGCCGAGCCCGCTTCGCCCGCCCCGCGACGCAATCCCGCGGATGAGTGCAACAGCGACGGCCATGCTCACGGCGGCCGACACGAAGTTTTGGACGGCGAGACCGGCCATCTGGGCGACGTAGCCAACCGTCTGCTCAGGCGAATACGACTGCCAGTTGGTGTTGGCCACAAACGACGCAACCGTGTTGAAGGCGAGGTCGAGGCTCATGGGCGGCATGCCAAGCGAATACGGCAACAGGTTCTGGAAGCGCAGCATCAGGAAGAGCAGCACAAATCCCGCTACGGAGAACGCAAGAATCGACACGAGATACACGCGCCACGACTGCTGTCGCTCTGGATGCACCCCGGCCAGCCGGTAGATCATCCGCTCGATGCGCCAGTGCTTCTGCGAGGTAAATACCCACGCCATGTAATCGCCAAGCGGCCGGTACAGCAGCGCGATAACGATCGCAATAGAGAGGAACGCCGTGATGGCAAGAAACCAGGCCATCAGAACCGGTCCGGATGCATGAGGGCGTACGCAAGATAGAGAAGCGACCCGAGGCCCACGATTACGGCCACGGCTTCAATGATGCCCATTACTACTCCATCTTGAGGACTGCGAATTGAGCATAGTCCACAGTGGGAGGTTTCACGTGCAACGGGAGGTCAGCGCGGTCGTCTCGTGGGGCGCGTTCTGCCTCGTGGGGTGCAGTTTTTCGCACCCCACGAGCGCAAATGCGCCCCGCGAGAGGACAGACGCGCTCTACCGCGCATCCACCACCTGCAGCGCCGCCCTGCGCGTATTGACCCCGAGTTTGCGATAGATCGACCGGATATGCGTTTTGACCGTCGGGTAGGCAATCTGGAGCTGGTCGCCAATCTCAACGGCAGTCATCGTGGTGCGGAGGCAGGCGAGAATCTCGCGTTCACGTACCGTCAGCACGCCAGAAACGGCCAGGGACAGGGCATCCCGCCGAACGAAGATCACGCGCAAGAACTCGTCGTGCGCCGAACCGCGTTGGGCGTGCGCCGCGAGCAGGTCGCCAATCGGCGTATCGAGCGAAAGAAAGGGCGCCAGTACCTGTTCCGCGGTTGCCAGGCCAAGGGCCCGGTCGAGGTACTCGTGCGCCTGCTGCCCGCGACCAGCCGCCGAGCTCAGCGCGGCCGAGGTCACCAAGGTGCTGACGAGCACATACGACGGCGGGGCGGTCGCGGTCGCCAGCCGATGCGCCTGCCGCGACAGCACTGGCTCGCCAAGGCGCTGATAGAGCTCGGCCAAGAGCGCATGCGCAACTGGGGCGCCAGCTCGGGTGAGGGCTGGCGCGGCAATGGTGCGGGCAAAGACATCCCGACCCTCCGCATGCGCGAGCCAGGCGGCCACAACGCTTCGCAGCGTTGCCCACGGGATGCCGTGCTTATCCGACGTGCTCACACCCCTGACGAGCTGGGATGCCTCGCGATAGCGATCCTTGCGCTGCAGCGCGATCAGGCTCATCGTGAGGTACAGCCGCGCTTGCGCTTCGAAGTTGGTGCCTGGGCTGCCCTCAACCACCACGGCATCCAGCTGGGCAACGGCGTGCTCAAAATCGCCCCGCCAGAACGCGATGGTTCCGCGGGTGGACCCAAGCAGCCCTCCCTCGTAGCGATCCCAGTCGTTGGAGGGCGGAGAGGCGGGAAGCCCGTCGAGAATGCGCTCGGCCTCGCTGAACACACCCGCGTGAGTGAGTGCAAAGGCGAGGTTTGATTGGGCGAGCCGGAACGTTTCGTCGCGTGAGTGCAGGCGGGCCTCGTCGCTGGCCGAGCGCAGCAGGGCGATCGCGTCTGGCAGGTTTCGCCGCAGACGAATCTCTGTCCACCCGAGCAAGAACAGGGCAGAGGGATAGTCCTCTTCCGACCCGCACCGGGCGAGGGCCTCGCGTGCGCGGTCGGCAATCGACGCCTTTGTTGGGGTGTCGGGCGCGAGCAGGAGACTTGTGAAACACACAACAAAATCGTCGTCGGCAACGCGCATCCCCTGACCCCTGAGGAAGACGGCGCCGTGCGGGTCGCCGGCGAGGTCTCTGCAGCAGGCGCGGATGAGCAGAATGTGCGGGTCGTGTGGGTTCGGGAACTCGACGCACAGCTGTTCGAGCTCGCTCGTGCGGGATTCGAGGATGAGCCGAAGCCAGTTTCGCCTGAGCAGCATTGTCGCCCGTTCGCTGGACCCTGCGGCAAGCTCCTGACGCACGGCTTCGATCATGAAAACATACTAGCGGGCAGAATATCCCGCCAACAGGGTGGTCGACTCACGAAATAACGCCTCATCCCCGAAGGATGAGGGACTCGTCGAAGCACACCTTCTATCGCGATCATTGCAACGATGGAAAAAACACAACCAGACAGAACACCCCACCTCCGACGCCAAGGAGGGATCTAACCGTGCTGGGTCCCGTCATCGGCGAGATCCTCCCCCTCACGCTCGCAATCTCCATCAGCCCGCTCACCATCGTGGCCGTCATCCTGATGCTCCTCTCGCCAAACGCGCGGCGCACCGGCCCCGGCTTTCTCATCGGCTGGACCCTCGGAATCACAACTCCAGTCGTCGCGTTTGTCTTGCTGGCAGGGACACTCCCCTCATCAGGCGATTCGGATGGGCCAAACATCCCGCGCGCGATTGCGCAGTTTGTGCTCGCCATCCTCCTACTCCTGGTCGCCGTCAAACAGTGGCGCGGCAGGCCAACACTTGGGGAAGAGCCGGCGCTACCCAAGTGGATGTCTGCAATCGACTCGTTCACCTTTGGCCGTGCGCTTGGCCTCGGCATCCTGCTCTCCGCCCCGCGCCCGAAGAACCTCCTCATCGCCGCGAGCGCCGGCGTCATCATCGCGGGCGCCGACCTCTCCGTCGGTGATGGGGCCATCGCGGTTGCCGTGTTTGTCTGCTGCGCGATCTCAACGGTCCTTGTCCCCGTTATTGCGTTCTTTGTTGCGTCCAAGCGACTCATTGGCCCATTGGAGGCGTTCCACCAGTGGCTCGCCCGCGAGAACGTGACAATCACAACCGTGCTCCTGACCGTGATTGGCGTGCTGATGCTTGGCAAGGGCATCGGCTCGCTCTGACCGTTACGGTTAAGCACCCCGTCCAGTTGACTCCTAGCCCGACCGCATCCCGACCCGTTCTCAACCGATACCACGAATCCCACCCCGCATCCGCTTCCCCCGCCGCCGAAAGGAACCCGCAGTGCCTGCCATCCCCGTGAACGTTCAGAATTTCAACAGGGCCGAAACTGACCTCATGTTTGCCCGCCTCGCCGCCGGCGTTGGTGTTGGCGCGTGGAATCACACCCACGAGCTGAAACCACTCGACGATCAGCCAATCATTCGCCAAAACCGCGACACCCTGTACAGCAGCGCAATCATCGATGTGCGCGAGGATGTCACCGTCACCCTTCCAGACACCGGCGATCGCTATATCTCGGTGTGGGTCATCAGTCAGGATCACTACGGTCCGGTAATCCTCAGCACGCCAGGCGACCATGTTCTCACGCGCGAGCTGATCGACACCGATTATGCCGCGCTCATCGTTCGCATCCTCGTTGACCCAAACAGCCAAGACGACGTCGCGGAAGTCAATCGGTTGCAGGATGCGCTCACCATCACGGGCGGCGGAACAGGCAGCTTCCCACTCGCCGAATACGACGAGCAGTCACAAACCGAGACACGCGAGGCCCTGCTCACGCTCGCCCGCGGCGTGAGCAAATACGATCACTCGTTCGGCACCAAAGACGAAGTTGACCCGATCATGCATCTGCTCGGCACCGCGTCCGGCTGGGGCGGCCTCCCCGAGTATGAGGCAACCTACATCAGCGTTGACGAGAACATGCCCGTTGCGGAATACGCCCTCCGGCTGAAAGATGTTCCAGTGGATGCCTTCTGGTCCGTCTCCCTCTACAACGCGGCCGGCTACTTCGAAGAGAACGCGCTCGGCGTCAACAGCATCAATAGCCTGACGGCGACCCTGGATGCGGATGGTGGCGTCACCATCCGATTTGGCATTCACCTCGAACATGTGGCGAACGCCCTCCCGATCATACCAGGCTGGAACTATGTGCTGCGGCTGTACCGCCCGCGCCCATCGGTGCTCGACGGAACGTGGACGGCACCGCGCCCTGAAGCACTGTGAACCGAGGAGACAGCGTGAACATCCAGCACAACCGACACATCCTAATCCCGAGCGCCCCAAATCTCCGCGACCTCGGCGGACTGCCAACAACAGACGGCCCTGTAAAGCAGGGAGTCATTTACCGCTCGGCGACGCTCTCCTCCCTGTCTGACGCCGATATGGCGCAGTTCAGCGATCTTGGGGTGCAGACCGTCTACGACCTGCGCACCGCGGATGAGGTGGCTGCCTCGCCCGATCACCTGCCGGAGGGCGTCAACAGTGTCGAGCTCGACGTGCTCGCGGATAGTTCGCTCAGCGTCGCGGCGAACCTTGGGGATCTCAAGAACGACCCACAGGCCTTGGCCTCGGCACTCTCTGGGGGCCAAGCCGAGCGGCTGTTTGAGGAGACTTACCGTGATCTGGTTCGCCTCCCCTCGGCCCTCAACAGCTACCGCTGTTTCTACCTTGGGCTGCTCGATGAGAGCCGCGAGGGCGCTGCCCTCTTCCACTGCACAACGGGCAAAGACCGCACGGGCTGGGCGGCGGCATCCCTGCTCGGCCTCCTTGGCGTTGACAAGGAAGACATCTACGCTGACTACCTGCAGACCAACACCGATCTCTTGCCAGCGCTCGAACCGCTGCTGCAGCAGGTAGAGGCTCGCGGCGTTGACCGCGAGGTACTCATGCCGGTGCTTGGCGTTCGCGAGAGCTACCTCGACGCTGCCTTCACCCAGCTGCGGGAGCAGTTTGGCACGCTCGAGGCATACGCAACGGAGGGCCTCGGCCTGAGCCAGGATGATCTGGGCCGGTTGCGACTGCGGTTCCGCTAGGCGCGACTCAACCCACATCCCATTGCGGCCCATTTTTGCCGGTTGGGTCCAGGCTAACGCGTGGGCCCAACCGGGAATGGTGTGCCAAACCCGCGGGAGGCATTGGAACGTTGTGGCGAGAGCCGAGCTACGACGCTGGCCAAGCGTGTCTGTTTAACCTCGCCCAGCATGGGCGGTCGATGCTAGGCGGCCAGCCCCTGCTAGGTTGGCAATTTTCGATAGATCACCGCGCACGTCGTATTGAACGACCGCCACTGATGGCCGTTAGGATCATCAAATGAAGCCAGCACCTACTCCATTGATGAGAAAGACAGGGTACGTCTCGCTCTCCCCCGAAGGAGCGTCCGATCTTTCAGGCCCGGCTGACAACCTCCTCTGGGTGGGCGGCACCGTAACACTCAAACCCGACGTTCTTTGGTTTGCGGCGAACCGGCTCAACCGATTGTTACTGGCCGCATTCACCGGGCTCAAGGGTGGGCCACACCTCGACTTTGGAGTTGGCTTGGATGCTGCATTGGATATCTGGATCCATCCAACCTCAGTCAAAAAGACGGTCGTCATTCGACTGAGCGACGGCCTGACGGTCGGGATACGGTGTCGAGGTGCCCAAGATCTCGCCGATGCAATCGCCGCGCAGCGGCAGCGCCTGTCGTCTCAGAATCGAACGTGACGGCACGTTCGTCGGAAGAACTTCTCTGACAAAACCATCAAAACGCAAAAGATCTTACCTATAAAATTAGATGATGAAAACAGCTCGGCTGATTGCGCTCATCGTAGGGATTGTCGCCATTGTGGTATTTCTTCTTCCTTTTACCATCCAAATCGAATCCGAGGGCAGTGTTTGGTTCGCCTTCTTAGCCGTTCTGCTTGCCTGGTACATCATCGGGCCGCTGCTGCTCATATGCGCTACTCTCGCCGCAGCTATCTCCTCGGCGCTCTACGTACGCGATAACCTACACAACAACAAACGCAGAATCGCTCTAATCTTGCGCTGGCTTGTAGTGTGCGTCATCGAAGCGGTGTTGGTCTATATCTTGTTGACCCGCCCAGGGATCTCAGTCTCACAACCAGGACTCTTGATTGCGCCTCTTTCTGCCGTCATCGTCACGGTCGCCTCGACTCTGGCTCTTGCAATTTATCTCCGGACAACTTCTTCACGTTCAACTGCGGTGAAGCACTAACCGGGCCATATGCCTATCTTCGTATGGAACGACGGTCGAGGTCGGAATGATGCAAATGACCAACGTTCTGAGGGATTCGCTCACCATCTACAGCTGTGGCTAGATCCGGATAGACACCATGACGAGGGCCGACATCGCTCGATCAGATGGGATCACAGGAATGACCACAACAGGAACAAAAGACGCCGCAGGCATGACGCGCAGCGAAGTAGAACAACTCACCCCAGAACTCAGTAACGCTGCGAAGCCAACCACACCGCTTCAGAGTTAGCCGGTGCCGACCAACCCTATTTCACCCGCACCAGGTTATAGATCACCAACCGGTCGTCCCCGTTGGTGCTCAGCACTACGGTGGCGTTAATCTCCCCGTTGCTGAGCGAATACGTCCTCGTGTCGCCTGCCTCGTTCTCGCCGATGATCTCATAGCCGTCGTCGGTGAGCCGCTTGATTGCGGCATCCTGGGCCTCTGCGTCGCTCACCGTGACGGAGAACGACCAGCCGTTGTCTCCCGTCGTGACGGCGTTGGATACCTCGCCCGTTGCGGCCTTAAACCCGCTGGGCATGCCCTCAGGCAAGCCACTATCTGTCGAGGTGCAGCCGGCGAGCGCGCCACCGGCCAGCAGCGAGGCTGCGAGCGCAAGAGCCGCTGGAAGCGTTCGAACGTTTCTCATGGGATTCCCCTTCTGAAGATGTCACGATTGGTTGCGTCTGGTCGGGCTAGCGGGTGTCCTCCCGTCGACGGCGTACGGCGACCAGCACGAAGCCGCCGAGGATCAGCACGAGGCCACCGAGGGTGACCGGCAGGACATCGTCGGCACCCGTCACGGCAACCTCTGGTGCACCGATAACGGTGAAGGATTCCGAAACGCTGCCGCTGAAGTCACCAGTGAGCGTGATCGTGTGGCGACCAAGATCGAAGCCAGCGGGGATGCGGACCTCAAAGGTCACGTCTCCGTTGGCATCCGCAACCTGGGTACCAAGATCGATTGGGTCAGATTGGAGGAGTCCCGAGACAACTTCGCCGGGCTGGAAGTTATGACCGAAGGCACGCTGGGTGGCACCGACTCGGAGGGAGTCTGCTGCAAGCGTCATCCAGATCAGGCCAACGCGCACGGTGATCGGTTCAGACACGTTTCCGTCTGGATCCGTCACCGTGATCGTGATTTCACTGCCTGGCTCCTGCGGTGGGCTGAGCGTCACAACAAACCGGCAATCGTCGCCGGCAACAGCCGTGCCGATAACGTTGCCCGCCGAGTCGTACACCGTAACCGTTGATCCTGGCTCTGCGCAGCCAGTCACCTCGTTGCCATCTGTGGGGTCAACCACTGGCGGCGTCGGGGGTGTGCTGTCGGTAAAGACGATTTCGGCCGAGGCCGTTGACGGCACGCCGTTGATGGTGGCGGATGCCGTGGCCGTCCCGTCCACCGTCGAACGCACCTGGGCCGTGTAGATTCCGTTGCCCTGGTAGGCGCTGGCGGATGCTGAACCCAGCGTTGTTGTCACGGTAACAGGCACCTGTTGGGTGACCGGGTTGCCGTATTGGTCAAAGAGGGAAACCGTCACAACGCTGAAGTCGCTACCGTTGGCGGCAACTGGAGAAGTGGCCGTTACGGTCGTCCGGCTCGGATCAACCGCCGCCGATACAAACAGGGCGTTGCCGTTTCCAGAGAGGTTGAGGCTCTCTGCCCCGAGCGTCACGGTAACGGGCTTGGCACCGGCAATCGTTGACGTGATGATGGCCGCATAGGTACCGGGGGTGCCCGTCTCGGTGAAGGCCGAGATTGTGCCTGCACCCAACGCCGCCGACGTTGCCGCGGCCAGGTCGGTCACCCCGCTGACGGGGTTCCCAAATTCGTCAACGACTGTCACCGTGACCGTGTGCGAACCCGTGCCGACCGTTGCCGCGCCGGGGCTGACCGAGTAGACGGTGCCCGCGTGGTTTGGGTCAACGTTCCCCGGCGAGAATAGCGCGGTGCCGTTCCCGTCGAGCGTCAGGGCTGAACCGCCAAAGGCAACGGTGATGGCCTTCGCCCCTGCAACTGTTGACGTGATCGTCGCCTCATAGGTTCCAGGAGTTCCCGTCTCGGTGAAGGCCGAAATACCTCCGGTGCCCAAGGATGCTGACGAGCTACCGGTGAGTCCAGCGGCCTGACCAGAGACCGGGTTGCCCGACGCGTCGGCGAGCGTCACCGTCACCGTATGCGAACCGGTGCCAACGCGCTCAACCCCGCCGGAGACGGAGTATCGAGTCGCGGCGTCACCCGGGTCAACACCACCAGCCACAAACGTGGCCGTATCGTTCCCGTTGAGCGTTACGGGGCTGCCGCTGAACTCAACGGTCATGGCCTTGCCACCCGCAATCGACGAGGTGACGGTCGCGGTGTAGGTGCCTGGCGTGGCAGACTCGGTCACCGCAGTGACCGTGCCGGTGCCGAGGTCGGCCGCTGTGGCGGCCACAAGCTGGGCGGCCTGTCCGGGAACTGGGTTACCAAACTCATCCGCGAGGGTCACCGTCACCGTGTGTGATCCTCCACTGACCGACACGCTGCCGCCCGAGACGGAATAGCTGGTGCCATCTGCGGTCAAATCGACGGCCGCCGCAATGAAGGAGGCGGTGTCAATACCGGGAGATGAAAGCTCAATGCCGTTGTACTCGACGCTGATGTGCTTCACACCGGCGACGGTTGAAGTGATCGTGGCAACATACTCTCCAGGGGTCGTTGCCGATTCGACAAAGCCGGTGACAACCCCGGTTCCCAGTGGGTCCGTTGTGGATGCGGTAAGCATCGCAGCGAGGCCGGAAACCGGGTTACCGAACTCGTCGGCGAGGTGCACCGTGACCGTGTGCGAGCCTGAACCCACAATTTGGTTTCCGATAGAAACGCCAAAATCAGTGCCAGAGTCACCTGGGTCAACGGTATTGGCGACAAACTCGGCCACATCGTTTCCATCTGCCGCGATCGCGGTTGCCCCGCAGGTCACGGTGATGGTCTTCTCACCAGCAATGGTGGAGTGGATGTCAGCCTCGTAGGTGCCGGGTACCGTCTCTGTGAATCCGTCGATCAGCCCGGCGCCAAGCGGGTCAAGGGTCGAGGCGGTCAGGCAAGCGGCCTGGCCGGGTACGGGGTTGCCCGCAGCATCCGCCAGCAGCACGGTGACGGTGTGCGCTCCGGCACCAACTGGCCGCGTGCCGGTCGAGACGGAGAAGGAGGTTCCAGGGTTGGTTGGGTCAACGCCGCCGGCGGTAAACGTCGCCGTTCCATTGCCGTTGAGGGTGATCGCCGCAAGGTTCACGGTCGCGGTAATCGCTTTGTCTCCCGCAATCGACGAAGTCACGGTGGCGGTGTATGTTCCGGGCGTGCCGGTCTCGGTAAATGCCGAGATTGCGCCCGTACCCAAGTCGGCTGCGGTTGAGGCCGCGATTTCGCTGGCATGGCTTGGTGCGGGATTGCCAAAGGCATCCACCAGCACCACGGTAATGAGGTGCAAACCGCCCTCGACCGACGCATCGCCGCCAGAAACGGAGTATGACGTGCCGTCGGCGTTGGGATCAACAGCCGCCGCGATAAAGACCGCGGAGGTGTTGCCGGATGCCGTCACGGCGTCGCCGCCGAAGCTGACGGTCACTGGCTTGCTTCCCGCAACTGTTGACGTTATTGACGCCGTGTAGGTTCCTGGTGTGGCCGTCTCGATCACTGTCGTAATCGATCCTGCGCCGAGGCTGCCAGAGGTGGCCGCGAGCAGCGCTGTTGCCTGGCCGGAAACCGGATTACCAAGCCCATCCGCGAGAGTAATGGTGACGGTGTGCGAGCCGGCGCCGACAACCTGGTCACCCGTTGAGACGCCGTAGCGAGTACCGGCGTTTCCAAGGTCGACCGCGGCCGCGACAAACGTCGCCGTTCCGTTGCCTCGCAGCGTGAGCGGAGCAGCACCGAAAAGCACCGTGATGGCTTTCTCCCCAGCAACGCTCGACGTGACGGTTGCCTCGTAGGTTCCAGGGACGGTTGCTGACTCGGTAAACGCCGAGACGCTGCCGGTTCCGAGGGGGTCAACGCTGGCGCCAGTGAGTCCAGCCGCCTGGCCTGGGACCGGGTTGCCGTCGGCATCGGCAAGGGTCACCGTTACGGTGTGTGATCCGGTGCCAACGGTCTGGTCTCCGGTGCTCACCACATAGCCGGTGTCATCGTTACCCGGGTCTACGCCGCCGGCGATGAAGCTCGCCACGACGTTGCCGGATGCGGTGACATCGTCACCGCCAAAGGTAACCGTGATCGTTTTCCCACCGGCAACACTTGACGTAACGGATGCCGTGTAGGTGCCTGGGGTTGTGGAAGATTCACTCACTGCTGTGATGGATCCGCTGCCGAGCGAATCGGCGGTTGCGGCCAGCAGGTCGGATGCCTGTCCCGGCACCGGGTTGCCAAAGGCATCCACAAGGGTAATCGTGACAAGGTGGGAGCCTCCGCTGACCGACACATCGCCACCAGAGACGGCGAATCCGCTGCCCCCGTTTCCAAGGTCAACCGCCGCAGGGACAAACGTTGCGCTTCCGTTTCCAGCAAGCGTGATGGTGTCGCCATTCAGCGTTGCCGCGATTGGCTTCGCGCCCGAAACCGTTGAGGTGACGGTGGCCGTGTAGGTGCCTGCAGTAGCCGACTCCACAAAGCCGGTAATGATGCCCGTTCCGAGGTTGGATGCGGTGGCCGCTTCAAGATCAGCCGCCTGCCCGCTCACGGGGTTACCAAAGCTATCGGCAAGCGTCACCGTGACGGTGTGCGAGCCGGTGCCAACCGTCGCGTCTCCGGTCGAGACCGTGTACGAGGTTGCTGGGTTGCTGAGATCAACACCACCAGAAACGAATACCGCGCTGGTGTTTCCGGATGCCGTTACCGCATCGCCGTCGTACGTCACGCTAACTGGCTTGTCGCCGGCCACGCTCGACGTCACGGTTGCGGTGTAAACGCCGTCGGTTCCGGTTGGCGCAAACGCCGAAACCGAACCGGTGCCGAGGCCGGTCGCGCTGCCAACAAGCAGACCTGCCGCCCCGGTCACGCCGTTGCCGAAGCTATCAAGCAGCGTTACGGTCACGGTGTGCGAGCCAGTGCCAACCGTCTCGTTCCCCGTGGAGACGGTGTAGACCGTGCCCCCATTTGCGAGGTCAACTGCGGCGGCGATAAATACTGCCGTGTCATTACCAACGAGCGGCACGTCTGCCGAAGCAAGGTCAACCGTGATGACCTTGCCTCCGGCAACCGTGGAGGTGATCGTTGCCGTGTAGGTGCCAGGGGTACCGGCATCCTCTGCAAAGTTGGTGATGGAGCCAGTGCCAAGGCCGCTGACCGTCGCCGCGTCGAGCTCTGCCGACTGGCCGGGAACGGGGTTGCCAAGGCTATCGGCGAGCGTGACCGTCACCGTGTGGGCTCCCGTGCCAACTGTCTCGTCACCCGTTGACACGGAGTAACCGCTGCCGGGGTTCGAGAGGTCGACGCTGCCGGCGACAAAGGTCGCGACGGTGTTGCCTGTTGCGGTGACGGAGCTTGCGCCAAATTGCACCGTGATCGTCTTGTCTCCGGCAATGCTGGAGGAGACGGTCGCGGTGTAGGTGCCTGGGGTTCCTGCGTCTTCGGTGAAGGGCGAGATATCACCCGTGCCGATTGGGTCCGTTGTGGTCGCGGCAAGACCAATTGCCTGGCCGGGGACGGGGTTGCCGTCGGCATCCGCGAGGGTCACCGTGATTGTGTGCTCGCCAGTGCCAACTGTCTGATCGCCAGTGGATACCGTGTAGCGGGTACCAGCGTTTCCGGGGTCTACCCCTCCTGCGATAAAGCTCGCGATGCTGTTGCCCGCTGCCGAGACAGCCTCGTCACCAAGCGTGACGGTGATCGTCTTGCCGCCAGAAACGCTCGAAGTGATCTCGGCGGTGTAGGTTCCTGGGGTCCCAGCAACCTCGGTGAACGTGGTGATCGAGCCAGAGCCGAGGTCGTCAACCGTCGTGGCCGCGAGACCAGCGGCCTGACCGGAAACGGCGTTACCAAACTCGTCCGCGAGCGTGACGGTGACCTCGTGGACGCCGCCGGAAACCGAGACGTCTCCCGTCGATACCGCGTAGCTCGTTCCGCCGTTCCCCAGGTCAACGCCGCCAGAAATGAAGCTCGCGATGACGTTGCCAGAGGCGCTGATGGTGTTGACCCCGAGAGAGACCGTGATGGTTTTCTCGCCGGCAATCGTCGAGGTAATCGTCGCGGTATAGGTGCCTGGAGTCGTCCCGCTTTCGGTGAAGCCAGAGATACCGCCGGTTCCAAGGCCGTCAACGGTTGCTCCAACAAGACCAGCCGCCTGGCCTGGCACTGGGTTGCCAAGGGTATCCGCAAGCGTCACCGTGACGGTATGTTCGCCGGTGCCAACCGTTTCGTCGCCAGTCGAGACGGCGTATGCGGTAGCCGCGTTGCCGTAGTCAATGGCGCCCGCAACGAAGGATGCGCTGCCGTTCCCGTCAAGGGTCACTGGGCTCGCCCCAAAGAGCACCGTGATGGCTTTGTCACCAGAGACCGTCGAGGTCACGGTGGCCGTGTAAGTGCCAGGAGTTGCCGAGACCTCAGTGAAGCCGGAGATGGAGCCAACCCCGAGGTCATTGACGGTGTCTGCTGTCAGACCCGCGGCCTGGCCGGGGGCTGGGTTGCCTTCGGCATCCGCAAGCGTCACCGTGATGGTGTGTGAACCCGTGCTCACCGTCTCGTCGCCTGTTGAAACTGAGTAACGCGTGCCGGCGTTATCAGGATCAACACCACCGGCGATAAAGGTCGCCACGTTGTTGCCGTTGAGCGCGATCGCCTCGGTCGCGAACGTTGCCGTCACGGTCTTTCCGCCCGTGACGCTCGACGTGATCGTTGCGGTATACGTGCCCGGGCTGCTCGCACTCTCGGTAAAGGCCGAGATGCTTCCCGACCCAATCGAGTCAGCCGTTGCTGCCGCGAGCTCCGCTTCCTGACCTGATACCGGGTTGCCAAATTCGTCGGCAAGAAGAACGGTGATCTGGTGGCTGCCGCCATCAACGGAGGCGTCTCCTGTTGATACCGAGAACGAGGTGTCAGCGTTGTTCAGGTCAACGCCGGCAGCAACAAAGGTTGCCGTGGTGTTACCGTCTGCGGTCACCGCGGAGCCGGCCGTTGTCACGGTCACGGCTTTGTCGCCCGCAATCGTGGAGGTGATCGTCGCCGTGTAGGTACCTGGGGTCCCAGAGACCTCGGTGAATGCTGAGATGTCACCCGCGCCAAGATCAGCGGCGGTGACGGCCAGCAGACCAGTCGCTTGGCCAGGAACCGGGTTGCCGGCTGCATCCGCAAGGGTCACCGTAATTGTGTGCTCGCCCGTACCAACCGTTTCGTCGCCGGAAGATACCGAGTAGCGCGTGCCAGCGTTGCCTGGGTCAACACCGCCTGCAATAAACGTGGCGACCACGTTGCCGTCTGCCGTCACGGCATCGGTGCCGAGGGTCACGGTGATTGTTTTCCCACCGGCAATACTCGACGTAATGGTCGCCGTGTAGGTGCCAGCTGTACCGGTTTCCACAAACGCACCGACCGAGCCTGAGCCAAGGTCGTCGCTCGTGGATGCCGTGAGATCAGCTTCCAGCCCAGATACCGCATTGCCAAACGCGTCGGTGAGGGTCACGGTGACGGTGTGTTCGCCGTCCTCAACGGAGGCATCCCCACCCGAGACCGAGAATCCGCTTCCAGAGGCACCAAGGTCTACTTCGCCGGGGGCGAAGAGGGCAGTGCCGTTGCCAGCAAGCTCGACGGAGGCGGCACCGACCGTAACGGTGATGGGCTTTGGACCCGAAACGCTGGAGGTGACCGTCGCCGTGTATGTTCCTGGCGTAGCCGTCTCCGTGAAGCCGGTGATAACGCCCGTGCCGAGGTCGGCTACCGAGCTGCCGGTCAGGGTCGCGGCTTGGCCGGGAACCGGGTTGCCAAACGCGTCAGCCAGCAGCACCGTTACGGTGTGCGAGCCGGTGCCAACCGTTTCGCTTCCCGCCGAGACGGAATAGCTGGTGCCGGCGTTGCCTGGGTCAACCGCGGCAGCGATAAATACTGCGGTGTCGTTCCCGTCGAGGGTGATGTCGGAGCCACCAAAGGTGACCGTGATGACCTTCGCACCCGAAACCGTTGACGTGATGGTCGCCGTATACGTTCCCGGCGTTGTTGGGCTCTCTACAAAGCCCTGGATGGAGCCGGTGCCAAGATCGTCAAGGGTGCTCGCGACGAGGCCAACGGCCTGCCCTGGCACAGGGTTCCCCTCAACATCCGCGAGGGTCACCGTCACGGTGTGCGATCCGGTGTTGACGATCTCGTCACCCGCCGAAACCGAGTAGCGCGTACCGTCATTATCCGGGTCAACGCCACCAGCGATAAAGGTGGCAACGTCGTTGCCGTCGAGGGTGATTGCCTCGGTCGCAAAGGTCGCCGTCAGCGTCTTGCCACCGGCAAGGCTCGAGGTAACCGTTGCAGTGTAGGTTCCTGGGGCACCCTCGGTGAACGAGGTAATTGACCCGGAGCCAAGATCGTCGACCGTGTCTGCGGAGAGGCTCGCGGCCTGGCCGGGAACCGGGTTGCCAAGCGCATCCGCGAGATGCACGGTGACGATGTGTGACCCACCCTCAATGGAGGCGTCACCCGTCGAAACGGAGTAGTTCGAACCATCGTTTGTCAGGTCAACGCCACCTGCCACGAAGACCGCGACGCCATTGCCAGAGAGTGTGACCGGGTCGCCGCTCAATGTGGCCGTGATGGTCTTGGACCCCGACACGCTTGAGGTCACGGTAGCCGTATACGTACCGGGTGTTGTGCCCGACTCGGTGAAGGATGAGACGCTGCCAGTACCGAGGCTGTCGACCGTCTCGGCGAGAAGATCGCCTGCCTGTCCGGGAACGGGGTTCCCAAACTCATCCGCGAGCGTCACGGTCACCGTGTGCGAGCCGGTGCCGACGGTCTCGTTACCGGTCGACACGGAGTACGCGCTGCCGTCGTTCGTGAGATCAACGGCGGCCGAGGTAAAGATAGCTGTCCCGTTGCCATCCAGCGTGACGGGCTCGGCACCAACCGTTACGGTGATTGCTTTGCTTCCCGAGATCGTCGAGGTCACGGATGCCGTGTAGGTACCAGGCGTTGAACCAGACTCGGTAAAGACGGAGAAGTCTCCGGCTCCGAGCGGGTCAGTGGTTGCGGCGGTCAGGGTTCCTGCCTGGCCGGAAACCGCGTTGCCCTCGGCATCCGCGAGGGTCACCGTCACAACGTGGCTACCGGTGCTCACTGGCTGGTCGCCGGCCGACACGGAATACGCCGTCCCCGCGTTGCCAGTGTCAACGGCACCAGCAACAAACGTGGCGCTATCGTTGCCGCTCAGCGTGATGTCATCGCCAGAGAACGTCGCCGTGAGCGCCTTTGTGCCGGCGATGCTTGAGGTGACGGATGCCGTGTACGTGCCGGGTGTGGTTCCAGACTCAGTGAAACCTGAGACCGTTCCCGAACCGAGGTCGTCGGTTGTTGTTGCCGAGAGTTCGCTCGCTTGCCCGGGAACGGGGTTACCGAACTCGTCGGCGAGTGTCACCGTCACCGTGTGCGATCCCGATACGACGGTCTCGTCTCCGGTTGAGACCGAGTACGAGCTCTGTGCATTGCCGAGGTCAACGGCTGCTGCGGCAAAGGTTGCCGTCCCGTTCCCTTGCAGCGTCACGGCCTCGTCATTGGTTGTCACCGTGATGGCTTTGCCTCCAGCGAGCGTCGATGTGACGGTGGCGGTATAGGTGCCAGGCACGGTCTCCGACTCGGTGAACGCCGAGATGGCGCCAGCACCAAGATCATCGGATGTTGCGGCCACAATCGCAAACGCAAGGTTCGAGACGGGGTTGCCATTTACATCCGCAAGCGTCACCGTCACGGTGTGCTCACCGGTGCCAACCGTTTGGTTTCCGGTCGAGACGGAGTAGTTTGTGGCGTCGTTTGTGAAGTCGACGTCACCGGCGACAAACGTCGCGATCTCGTTGCCGAGCGCAACAAGGTCGGTGCCAACATAGGTGGCCGCGATGGTCTTAGGGCCCGCGATCGATGACGTAATTGTTGCCGCGTATTGGCCTGGTGTGCTCGTTTCTACGAACCCGGTGATGAGGCCTGTGCCAAGGTCTCCGGATGACGTGGCCGCGAGCGAAGCTGCCTGCCCCGAAATGGGGTTCCCGAGGGTATCCGACAGGGTCACCGTCACGGTGTGGGTTCCCCCGATGACGGATGCCTCGCCTGCGCTCACCGCAAACCCGGTGAACGGGCTCGCTGGGTCAACTGCGCCCGCGGCAAAATTGGCCACATTATTGGCAACAGTGGTCAGGCCAGAGCCGCCAAACGTTGCGGTGATGGTCTTGCCACCGGCAACACTCGACGTCACGAGGGCGATATAGGTTCCGGGAGTGCCGGTCTCCGTAAATGCGCTAATTGCTCCGGTACCTAGGTTGCCGGTGGTGTTGGCGGCAATCCCTGCGGCCTGTCCAGAAACCGCGTTTCCGTCAGCATCTGCGAGGGTCACGGTGACGGTGTGGGTTCCTGTGCCAACGGGCTGGCTGCCCTCGGTGACGGAAAAGCGAGTGCCGGCGTTACCTGGATCTACGCCGCCGGCGATAAACGTTGCCGTTCCGTTGCCCCTCAGCGTGAGGTCATCACCGTCGAGGGTAACGGTAATGGGCTTTGCCCCGGCATTGCTTGAGGTGATTGTGGCGGTGTATGTTCCCGCGACGCCGCCCTCGGTAAAGCCCGAGATGACGCCGGTGCCAAGGTTGGCCGACGAGGCACCCGTAAGCAGGGAGGCCTGTCCAGAAACAGGGTTGCCAAACGCATCGGCGAGGGAGACCGTCACGGAGTGAGACCCGCCTGCAACCGAGACCTGTCCGCCGGATACGACGTAGCCGGTGAGGGTGTTCGCGGGATCAACTGCACCGGCGACAAAGGCCGCCGTGCCGTTGCCCTCAAGCGTGAGTGACACTGCGCCAAAGGTGACGGTGATTGGCTTGCCGCCTGAGACCGACGAACTGATGGTTGCGGTGTAGGTACCTGGCGTGGTTCCCGACTCGGTGAACGTCGAGATAGTACCGGTGCCGATACCCGCGGATGTTGCGCCGGTGAGGCCGGCAGCTTGGCCGCCAACCGGGTTGCCGTCGGCGTCGGCCAGTGTCACCGAAATGGTGTGTGATCCGGTGCCAACGGTCTGGTTGCCTGATGAAACCGAGTAGCGAGTGTTCTCGTTACCTGGCGCAACGCCGCCCGAGATAAAGCTTGCGATGTTGTTACCTGCAAGGGTCACATCCGCCCCGCCAAGCGTCACGGTTATGGTTTTGTCCCCGGAGACCGACGAGGTAATCGTGGCGGTGTATGTGCCGGGAACCGTCTCGACGATGTTTGTGATGGCGCCGGAGCCGAGGCTATCAACCGTTGCGGCGACAAGATTCACAGCCTGGCCCGAGACCGGGTTGCCAAACGCATCCGCAAGGGTCACCGTCACGGAGTGTGAGCCGCCAGACACCGAAACGCTGCCGCCAGAGACCGAGAAGTGGCTATTGGGATTTCCAAGGTCTACGCCGCCCGCAGCGAAGAGCGCGGTGTCATTGCCCGTCGCGGTGATGGCATCGCCGTCAAGGGTGACGGAGATGACCTTGGCTCCCGCAGTTGTTGAGGTGATGACCGCTGAATACGTTCCGGGAGTGCCGGTCTCAACCACAGCGGCGATTGAGACGCCGTCCGGAGTGTTGGTTGTCGCGGCCAGGTCTCCGGCGCGGCCGGGAACCGGGTTGCCAAACGCATCCTTCAGCTGAATCACCACAGAGTGGCTACCAACGCCGGCGGTCTGGCTGCCCGTCGAAACTTCAAACCCGCTCAGGGCCGGCGAAACCGGCGCGGGAACAAAGGTGGCGGTGTCGTTGCCGTCGAGAAGGACGGTGAGCCGCTCGGCGCCAAAGACCGTCGTCACGACCTTGTCGCCAGTAACGGTTGAGGTGATCGTCGCGGTGTACGTGCCGGGTGTAGAGGTCTCGGTAAACGCCGAGATGGACCCGGTGCCAAGGTCGTTCAGGGTGGTCGAGAGGATGCCGTCGGCCTGCCCTGGAACCGCGTTACCAAGCGCGTCTGACAGGGTCACCGTGATGACGTGCTCGCCGGTGCTGACGACTTCGTCTCCGCCTGAGACGTAGTATCGGGTCCCGATGTTGTCGACGTCAACACCGCCGGCCTCGAATCTCGCCACGTCGTTGCCAGTCAGGGATACGTCGTCGCCGCTGAGGGTCACCGTGATCGTTTTCTCGCCGGAGACGGAGGAGGTCACCACGGCAAGGTAGGTGCCTGGCTTCGCTGATTCGACAAACGCGGTGATCGCGCCGGTGCCAAGGTCGTCTCCTGTTACGGCCAGCAGATCGGCCGCACGGCCGGTGACGGGGTTGCCAAAGCGGTCAGCGAGCGTGACGGTTACACCGTGTTCGCCGTCTTCAACCGATACTTCTCCGCCCGAGACCGTGTATCCCGACGATGAGTTGCCAAGGTCAACCTCATCGGCGATAAACGTTGCCGTTCCGTTGCCAGCGAGCGTGATCGCGCTGACTCCAAAGCGGGCGGTAATGACTTTGCCGCCGGCAAGAGTTGACGTGACCGTCGCGGTGTAGGTGCCCGGTGTTCCCGTTTCGACAAAGCCGGTGATCACTCCGGCGCCAAGGGCGCCTGCGGATGTCGCGCTGAGTGTTGCCGCCTGGCCCGCGACGGGGTTGCCGTTCGCATCCGCGAGGGTCACCGTGACGGTGTGCTGGCCCGTGCCAACAAGTTCATTGCCTGACGAGACGCTGAAGCGGCTGCCGGGGTTGCCAAGATCAACGGCGCCCGCCGCGAAGTTGGCGGTAACCGTGCCTATGGTCAGGGTGCCGTCAAATGCGGCCGTGACCTGCTGGGCGCCGGCTTCGGTTGACCGAACGAGGGCGAGGTAGGTGCCTGGGGTGCCGGTTTCGGCAAATGCCGTCACCGTCACGGCGCCGTTGGTGTTGTCAGCGACGCTTGAGCTGAGCCGCGCGGCCGCTCCGGTGACGGGGTTGTGGTTGGCATCGGCCAGCACAACGGTCACCTGGTGGAATGCGCTGCCGTCAGCAAGCCTGTCGTTGCTGTCGTCGATCGCGACAGACGAGAACCCGTCACCGATGACGGGGGTGCCGGCGATAAAGACCGCATTTGGGTTCCCAGCGGCGAGCAGACTAATCGCGTGGCTCGCATCATCATCGTCAAGCAGGGAAACCGTGATGCCTTTTGCTCCGGCCTGCGTTGAGGTCACGGTCGCCGTGTACTCGCCAGGCGTGGCGGTGGCAGCGAATCCGCTTACCGACACACCCGTTGCCGGGGCAGCGACGGCAGCGAGGCGGTCGGCCCATCCTGCGGCAGGATGTCCAGCTCCATCGATCAGCCTGACCGTGATGGTGTGCGTTGCCGAACCGTCTGCAACGGCGTTTCCGGTCGAGACGGTGTAGTTCGTGTCAGGGGATGCCACGTCAATTGGTACGCGGGTGAACGTCACGCTCTGCGGCGAGCCGGTAATGCTCTCGGTCCCGTTGACGCTCGCGGTCACCGGATAGGTACCAGGAGTTGTGCTCGAAAGGGCAAGGAGCGCTGTCCCTGTCGCCCCGGTCAAGATCGTTGCCGTGCCGGGCCCAACAACGTCATCGCCCGTTCCGATTGTCCCGTCTGGACCTGGCCAGGTGGTGTTTGCGGGCACGCTGAACGTTACAGACGCATTGTTTACCAGAGCACCGTCGGCGTTCTGCACGGTTGCGGTGAGGGTGTTCACCGCGGCGCCATTGGCCAGCTGGTTATTTTGGCTCACGGCAAGCGTCGATGACGCCGCAACCGGCCGGTCGTTATCCGTGACTGTCACGTCAACCGGGCTGAGGAGCAGGCCGTCAAACTCGGGATCATCAGAGGTGACCTGGAGGTTGAGCGTTGCGCCCCTCGTACCGTCAACGGTGAGGTTGTCGATCGCCTGTACCGGGACATCCACGTAACGGTCAATCGTGTCGAGTGTTGGCTCTGTGGTGCTCAGGTTGTCGTGGGTTGGCAGCGCTTTGACGATACCGGCCGCAGTCTGGGGCGGTGTCGGAATGGGGAGGGTGGCATCGGGTACCAGATCCGACCAGACCTGATTCAGGAAGACCGTTGCGGAGGGGGCCTTTGTCACCCGGTCAAACTCGTCAACTGACAGATTGGATACTCGGAAGGTTGAGGTGTTGGTGCCAGGTTCGGCAACCGTAAGCTCAAGCGGCGTCGGGTCGGTGATCGCAAGGGGCGAGTTGTACAGCACGGAATGGTCAACATCCGGCCCGGCGATTCCGGTTGTCTGCGACGCATCGGTGTAGCCGGCAAAGTTAATTGGGGCTGTTGCGGTATTTGACGGATCAACGCTCACATTTCCCGCGAGGTCACTGATGGCCCCGGTTGGGATGGTTGGAACAATTGTGCCGGTGCCGTTTGCCTTGGTCACCAACGCCCAAGAGGTGTCCGATACCTGCGTCAGCGAAACAACTTGCTGTCCGGGTGCGGTTCCCGAGAAGACAATGTCAGACTCCGTCAGACCGTTGGTGCCGAGGGGCTCTGACGTACGGATGTCGAACGAGACATTGCGGAACGACGTTGGGTCTTCCTGAGTGGAGGACAGGTCGCCAGCCTCATTGAACCAGCCACCCTGCTTGATCCAAGACTGGGGCGCGCACGTGTCTGCCCCTGTCGCCGCGATTGTTCGCGAGTACTGCGAGGTCCGACCGGTGGCAACCTCGGTGGTCTGAAGTCGGACCACGTTACCGGCGCCTGCGCCGGTGTAAGGCAGGCTGAACACCCCTGGGAGCGCTGCCTGCGTGGTGCTGATTCGGCCGAGATACTGTTCAAGGCCAACGTTATCGCCGCCGCTCGCCGTGGTCCGGCCAAGGTAGGCATCCACGTAAATCTCTTGGGTCGGGATGGCGGTTCCGCCCGTTCCTGGTGGCGCGATGGTGAGGTCGATGCGGCACGACTGCGGCGGGGTGTCAACAACCGTGGCAAGCGTCGGATACGTCGTGCGGATCGTTCCGTTGGCCGAGTTGTAGATGTTGTTGTTGGCTGTGAGCGTGTTCTCGTTGGCCGCGGTCACCGTGCCGGAGACCCGCGTCATGGTGTTGCGGAAAATCGGATTTGTGGTTGTCGCTGGAGTTGTCGCCTGGTTCGTCATTTGAACCGCGTTATTGCCTCCGACAAAGTTGTTGTTGAAGGTCTGTACGCCTGCCGTGTTTCCATAGCTACGTACCCAGGAGTAGTCGACCGTGCTCGACCGGTTAATTGTCGAGATAAAGGTGTTGTCTCGAACGGTGGAGGTCGTTGGCCCGATCGCATTAAAGATGATCGGGTTCACGCTCTGGTTCACGGTTGCGGTGAACGTGTTTCCACGAATCATGACGTTGTTCCAGGTGCCGTTGAGGAACTGGATCACGTTACTGTTGCCGCCGTCTGCGCCCCACGCACGCACGGTGTTGTTGGTGATGAGGATGTCCTGGCCAGATACGGCCGAGTTCCAGTTCCGCACAAAGAAGTTGTAGGCAGGGTCGTAGCCGCCGCCGTTCACCGGTTGATCCCAGCTGCTCCGGTCGATTGTGAGCCCGTTGATGACGTACGAACTATTCGAGGCAGGGGCAAGCAGCACGGCATCCCAATAGCTGCGCTGGAAGTGGATGTTCTGGATGAGGGTGTTCTTTGCCCCCTCCACGATCACCACACCACGCTCAATGGCATAGTTAGAGGGGAGAGCAGGCGAGGTTGCTGGGTTCGCAACCGCCCCGTTAATCAGCGAGAAGTTTTCGGCCGTTGCTCCAACATAAATACCGCTCTCTGCGCTTGTGAGCTTCGTGAAGTTACGGAACGTCTGGTCCTTGCCCGTAAAAAGCAGCATGTTGGGGCCGGCATCCGACACAATGCTCCAGCCAAGCCGGTTCTGGAAGTCGAGGGTGACGTTGTCGTGCCTGATCCAGTAGCGCGAGGCAGTGTCAGCGTCAATGGTTCCGCTAATACCTGAGTCCGCGACCATGTTGGTCGACATGTTGGGCACCTGGGGAGCGGGGTTGTTTGTTGTGTTCCAGTTGATCTCAATCTCGGCGCTCGGAGCGAACGTTCCGTTGAGCAGGCGAATCTGTGGGGCGGGCGCAATGAGGATGCTCTCACCGGCCGGCCGCGCATTGGCCTCCTGAATCGCGGCGTACAGCGTACACGTCGCCGTAGCCGGGGTGCCCGCCGTAAAGCGAGTCGCACACACACCATCGCCGGGGTTTGCATCGGCAACGTCCCGCATGTCGTTCACAAAATACGTCTGGCTAAAGCCGTTGTCGAGCGTCTCTGCCTGCGCGGCAGGGGCCTGCGCCACGGCGAGTGAGCCGAGGCCGGATAGCGCCAGAACAGCACTCAGAACAAGGGCAAGCGCTCGCTTACCATTGCGGGGCGTCGCGCCCGACAATTTGGGACGACCAGATTGTGCACGGATCATTGTGCTGTTGCCTTTCAACGATTAAGGCAGCTTGCAACGATTGACCCGATTTAACGTGTCCCCCCGGGAGCTAGCGCCTGCAGTTTCGTCGGTTACATAAACGTGTTCTTGTAGTAGTCCCTCTTACTTTAGAGGATTTGAGAGATTCAACGGTCAAAATGTTGCCGATGTACGCAGACGATACGTGAATGATATTGAGCCAGATCCCCTGAGTGACAGCCCGTTAACCAAAAATTAGCCCCTCACCCGAACCGAAATTCGTTGGTGAGGAGCTAATTTTACAAACGTGCGCGAGGGGGGACTTGAACCCCCACGCCCCGAAGGGCACTGGCACCTGAAGCCAGCGCGTCTACCATTCCGCCACTCGCGCGTTTGAATTGGCCGCGGTTTCTGTTGAACAAAAACTACGACGACTCAGCGAGATTACCAGTATTAGGGCCAAAACCCAAAAGGGCGCCCCAAACTCCCAACCAGCAAGCCCCATCCGAACGGCCGACATCGCCAATATCGACCGCTAAACCCGAGCATTTCCCCGGAATATCAACGAACGTAACCGAGACTCAGCCAAGCCAAGTAACATTCTCTTGAATGTGTCACCACAAGATACGGAGTTTTCGTGGGCATCCTGGACAATTTTGAGCGCGGTCTCGAGCGCGCCGTCAATGGTGCGTTCGCCAAGACCTTCCGCTCTGGCCTGCAGCCCGTTGAAATCGCCGCGGCGATCAAGCGCGAACTCGACATCAATGCGGTTGTGGTCGATCGCGACCGCATCCTCGCCCCAAACTCGTTTGTCGTGCGGCTCTCCCCAACCGACTATCAGCGCATGACCAAGCTTGGCCACGCACTGAGCGATGAGCTGCTGCAAATCATCCAGAAGCACGCAAAGCGCCAGAGCTACCAATTTGCTGGCGGCGTGTCGGTCAAACTTTCACCGGATGCGTCGCTCACCGACGGAGTGCTCCAGGTCGACGCAAACACCATCAAGGGGTCCATCAACTGGGCACCCGTTCTCGACATCGACGGCAAACGTCATCCGCTCACCAAATCCCGCACGATCATTGGGCGCGGCAGCGATGCAGACATCACCCTTGCCGACACGGGAACATCTCGAAAGCACATCGAGATCACCTGGGATGGCAAGCGCGGGCACATCCGCGACCTTGGCTCAACCAACGGGTCAAAGGTCAACGGCCGCGCCGTCACTCAGGCAGCGCTTGAGCCGGATTCCGAGATTTCTATTGGACAAACGCGTATTATCTATCGGGTGCTGCCACAAACAGCTGCCCCCGCCCGCGACGCCGCGGCTGTTGGTGACCAAACGGTTGCCCAGCCAAGCGTCGGAGACGATTTCTGGAGAAACTTGTGAGTGAACTAACACTGCTTGTGCTCCGCCTCGCCTTTCTGTTGGTGTTGTGGGGCTTCGTTTTTGCGGTGGTCTATGCACTCAAAAGCGATCTGTTTGGGGCTCCTGTCCGCAAACTCAAGCAGGCGACTCCCAACCAGGATGCTGCAGAGCCGCAGCCCTACGTTGCGCCCGTCGCTGCGACTCCGCTTTCCCCTTCGTCACCAGATCAGGCAACCAACATCATTTCGACGGTTGGCGGCCCCTCAATCCCAAGCGCAGCGCCCTCAGGCCCGGCTTCTCGCCTTGTCATCACAAGCGGACCAAAATCCGGCGTCGAGGTTCAGCTCAGCAGCGACCCGCTCACGATTGGCCGCTCTAGCGAGTCGAGCCTCGTGATCCGCGACGAATACACCTCAACCCACCACGCCCGCCTCGTGCTCCAAAACGGCCAGTGGATACTGCACGACCTTGACTCGACCAACGGCACGTTCCTCGACAACGTCCGTGTCACTCGCCCAGTTGCCGTTTCGCCCGGTTCGACCGTCACTATCGGTAAAACCTCATTCGAGCTGAGACACTAAGTCGTGTCCCTTACGCTATCGCCGACAACTCGGCCTCTCTGCAGCCTCCCAACGGGGAGGTGCCGTTGACCGTCTATTATTCGAGCGCGGCCGGCTCGCACGTTGGCATGGTCAGGGCAAACAACCAAGACTCCGGCTATTCCGGCGTTGACCTGTTTGTTGTTGCCGATGGCATGGGCGGCCACGCCGGTGGCGACGTCGCATCGGCCCTCACCATCAAAAGCCTGCAGGAACTCGATCGCGAGTTCACGGCCCCCGAGGATGCTGCCTCCGCGTTCCGCGACAAGCTTCTCACCACCAATAAGGTGCTGTCCGAGACCGTGTACGAGCACCCTGAGCTCGCCGGAATGGGCACAACGGTCAGCGGTTTAATCACGGTTGGTGACCAGTTGGCGCTCGCCCACATTGGCGACTCGCGTGTCTACCTCCTCCGCGAGGGCGAGTTCAGTCAGATCACGGCAGACCACACGTTTGTCCAGCGCCTCGTTGATAGCGGACGAATCACAGAAGAAGAAGCAAAAACCCACCCTCGCCGTTCGGTCCTCATGCGCGTCCTTGGTGATGTGGATTCCTCGCCAGAGATCGACACCATGGTGTTCCGCACCCAGCCAGGCGACGTCTGGTTGCTCTGCTCCGACGGCCTCAGCAGCTATGTGAGCGACACCGAACTTCACGACATCCTCACGCAGCGCACCAGCCTCGATGGCGCGGTTGACAAGCTCATTGAGAAGAGCCTTGTGCACGGCGCGCCAGACAACGTCACGGCGGTGCTCCTCGAAACTCACGCCACCCCGCAGGCAGACCTCGAGCCAAAAACGGTTGGCTCTGCGTCGATGCCCATTGCGTACGGCGAGGCAGAGTCTGACTCAGCGTCTGGTGGAGGATGGTTGCGCGGCGGTCGACGAGTCGCCCCGGTCCCCGAGAGCCACTTTGAGCCCCGTGTTGACGACTACCTCGACGAAATTATCGCGGAGTCGCGCCGTCGCGTTCGGCAGCGCCGCGTGATCTGGCTGCTTGCGGTCGCGCTCGTAGCGGCCATCTTGGCAACGGGCACCTTCCTCGCCTACCAGTGGACCCAAACCAGGTTCTTTGTTGGCACCAACGGCGATACGGTACTCATTTATCAGGGCATCCAGCAGGATGTTGGGCCCATCTCGCTCTCCTCCGAGTTTGAAGACACCGGCATCCCCATCGACAGCCTTGGCGCCTTTGATCGCCGAAGGGTAGAAGCAACCATCAACGCAGAATCCATCGAAAATGCCCGAGAAATCGTGCTGCGATTGGAGGACACTGATGGCTAAGTCAAACGTCTCCGAGGTTGACGCTGCGCCCTCAAGCCGCTCGTCCTCTGACAAGAACCCGCGCAAACTTCGCAATCTTGAACTGATCCTCATCCTGTTTGCGTGCGCCATCAATGCGGCCGCAATTGTGCTTGTTCAGTGGGGCGCCGTTGGCACCCTCGACGGCCAAACGGTGCTGCTCATTGGCGGACTTTCGGTGCTCGTGCTGTGCCTGCACGTTGCCGTTCGATTCTTTGCGAGGGATGCCGACCCGCTCATCATCCCCGTCGCGGCCCTACTCAACGGCATCGGCATTGCTGAGATCTACCGCATCGACCTCGCCGTCGGCCTCACCGGTTGGCAGGCGACGTCAACGCGCCAGATCGCTTGGACGGGCATGGCCATCATTTCGGCCATCATCATCATCGTGGTCATTCGCAACCACCGAGTTTTACTGCGCTACACGTACATCTTTGGCCTGGTAGCCGTCGTCCTGCTCTTGCTCCCGCTTGTTCCAGGACTGGGTGACATCAAGGGTGGCGCCCAGGTGTGGATCTCGCTTGGCGACTTCATGAGCTTCCAACCGGGTGAGATAGCCAAGATCGCGCTCGCCATCTTCTTCGCCGGCTACCTCGTGCGGAACCGAGACTCACTTTCGATGGTTGGCAAGCGGTTCCTCGGGATGTCCTTCCCCCGCGTTCGCGACCTCGGCCCTATCCTCGTGTTCTGGCTCCTTGCCATGTCGGTGCTGGTGTTCCAGCGCGACCTTGGTACTTCACTGCTCTACTTTGGCCTGTTCCTCGTCATGATTTACGTGGCCACCGGGCGAGCAAGCTGGATTCTCATCGGGCTTGGCCTCTTTGGGGCCGGTGCCCTTCTTGCCGGTCAGCAACTTGAGTATGTTGCGAACCGCTTTCAGAACTGGCTCAATCCCTTCGACCAGGCGGTATACGACCAATACCCCGGCGGAAGCCTCCAGCTCGTCCAGGGTCTTTTTGGTATGGCCAACGGCGGCATGACGGGAACAGGCCTGGGCCAGGGCCGCCCAGAGATCACCCCGCTGTCACAAAGCGACTACATCGTGCCGAGCATCGGTGAAGAACTCGGGCTCGCCGGCATGTTTGTGCTGTTTGCTCTCTACCTCATCCTCATCGGTCGTGGCCTTCGCATTGGCTTCGCTGGCCGCGACGACTTCGGCAAGCTGCTCGCAACGGGCCTCGCCTTTGTGATCGCCCTGCAAATCTTCATTGTGATCGGCGGCGTTACTCGCGTGATCCCGCTCACCGGTCTCACGGCGCCGTTCCTTGCGGCGGGTGGGTCATCTCTGCTTTCTAACTGGATAATCGTGGCGCTCTTCATCAGGCTTTCCGACACCATCCGAAACCAACCGAAGTTGGTGATCGAGTAGTGAATAAGCAGCTCAAGCGTGTCAGCATGGTTATTTTTGTCATGTTCTTGGCGCTCATGACGTCCAGCACAATCATTCAGGTTGGCGCTGCCGACGAGCTCAGGGCTGACCCGAGAAACACCCGCACCCGCTACGCCAGCTTTGACGTCGAACGCGGCGCAATTCTGGTTGGCGGTCAGGCCGTTGCTCAGTCAGTTCCAACCGATGACGAGTTCAAGTTCACGCGGGAATACCCCCAGGGCCCGCTCTATTCGGCCATTACCGGGTACTACACGCTAAACCAAGGCATGACGGGCATCGAGTCAGCCCTCAATGCCGAGCTGAGCGGCACAAGCAACTCGCAGTTCATCGACAAGCTCACCCGCATCATCACTGGACAGAAGCCGCAGGGCGATTCGGTAGAGCTCACGATCAACCCCGTTGTTCAGCAGGCTGCCTGGGATGCCCTCGGCGACATGACCGGTGCCGTTGTGGCCATGGACCCGAGCACCGGCAAGATTCTTGCGCTCGTATCAAAGCCAACATTCGACCCAAACTCGCTCACGGGAAACGACGATAAGCAGATCATCGAGACGTACAACTCGCTGCTCAACGACCCAACTGATCCGCTCATTAACCGGGCAATCAATGGCGGAAACCACCCCGGTTCAACGTTCAAGCTCGTGACCACGACCTCGGCTCTCGAGAGTGGCGACTACACGCCGCAATCAACCTTCCCAAACACGGGACAGTACCAGCTGCCGCAGAGCAGCTCGATTGTCCGCAACTCGTGGCTCGGAACCTGCGGGCCGGGGGCAACGACCACGCTTGCCACGGGTCTCATGTCATCGTGTAATACGCCATTCGCTCAGCTTGGCGTTGAGCTCGGCAGCGAAGCACTTGCTGATACCGCCGAATCCTTTGGGTTTGACACTGAGCTCAACATTCCGCTTCCAGTGACTCCAGGTTTCATTCCTCGCGTCCAAAACGCGCCGCAGACCGCACTCTCAGCAATTGGACAGCAAGATGTTATGGCCACCCCGTTGCAGATGGCAATGGTGTCAATGGCGATCGCCAATGACGGCCAGCTTATGAAGCCACAGCTGGTCGACAGCGTTGTGAACTCAGACAACCTCGCAACGGTCAGTGAGTTCAAGCCCGAGGTTTTCTCAACCCCGATGTCGGCTGAGACGGCCGAGGAGATCACTCAAATGATGATCAGCGTGGTGTCGAACGCGGCCGGAAGCGCGACGACTGCCAGAATAGACGGAGTCAATGTCGCCGGTAAAACGGGAACCGCCGAAAACGGAACCCTGACAGACGGAACGGATAAGCCGTACACCCTCTGGTTTACCGGCTTCGCTCCTGCAGAAAGCCCCAAGGTAGTCGTGGGTGTAGTTGTTGAAAACGGTGGTGGGATGGGCCTCGAAGGTACTTCGGAGGGCATCGCAGCACCAATTGGAAAGAAAGTTATAGAGGCGGTGTTGAACCAATGAGACCAACAGCAGGATTGACATTTGGTGGACGTTACGAGCTCATCTCCCGAATTGCCATTGGGGGCATGGGTGAGGTGTGGAAGGCCACCGACAGGATCATTGGCCGAACCGTCGCGATCAAGATCCTCAAAGACGAGTACATGGGCGACCCCGGCTTCCTTGAGCGTTTCCGCGCAGAAGCCCGCCACGCGGCACTCGTCAACAACGAGGGCATCGCCAACGTGTTTGACTACGGCGAAGAGCAGGGTTCTGCCTATATCGTCATGGAGCTCGTCCCGGGCGAGCCGCTTTCTACCATCATCGAGCGCGAAGGCGTACTGCCTGCCGACCGCGTGCTTGGCATCGTTGCGCAGACCGCCAGCGCCCTGCATGCCGCCCACGAAGCCGGACTCGTTCACCGTGATATCAAGCCGGGTAACCTGCTGATCACACCAGAGGGCCGCGTCAAGATCACCGACTTCGGCATCGCCCGCATCGCCGACCAGGTGCCCCTCACTGCCACAGGCCAGGTCATGGGGACCGTTCAGTACCTCGCCCCAGAACAGGCGAGCGGCCACCAGGCAACCGCGGCAACCGACGTCTATTCGCTCGGTATCGTCGCCTACGAATGCCTCGCTGGCAAGCGTCCCTTCACGGGCGAGTCGCAGGTTGCAATCGCGATGGCCCAGATCAATGAGACGCCACCGCCGCTTCCGAGCACCGTCAGCGAGCCGGTACGCAACCTGGTGTTTGCTTGCCTTGCCAAGGATCCAAAGGACCGCCCAGCAAGCGCGCTCAAGCTCTCGCAAGCAGCCGCTGCGCTCCACCGCGGCGATGTCCGCACGGCGGCAGCGGCAGTACCCGCCATCCTGCTGCTCGACCAGGCCGACGACTCAACCCGCATCATGACCTCGGTCATGCCCGCTGATGACGCGACGCGCATCATGTCAGCAACAACCGGAACTTCAACGGCCGCAATCCCGCTCGAGTCGGTCGACGGCGACGAAGATGTTGAAGAGACAGAGAAGAAGAAGCGCAGCCCGTGGACGTGGCCGCTTGTTGCCCTCATCGCGATCCTTGCAATTGTGCTCGGCTTCACGCTGTGGTCTGCCAACAGCAATAACGGCGACGACGAGCCAACCACGCCTCCAAAGACTTCGGAAAAGCCATCTACGTCACAGACGCCAACCGAAACCACCCCAACGAGCGCAGAAATTGTGCCGTCCGAGTGGATCGGTAAAAACATCGACCAGGCCGTGGCTGAGCTCAATGCGATGGGCTTCACCATCGTGACGCCCGTTGCCGGCTCTGTCGCATCCTCTGACCAGGCCGTCAACACGGTTGAAGACATCACGCCTCGTGGAAACATCCCGTTCACCCGCGAGATCACGCTTCGATACTTCACCGCGGTGAGTGGCCCGAACGCCCCAACGACGGCGCCAACGATTTATGTCGACGGCACTCCTGGCATCACGTCTTCGTCCGTTCCACCAAACACTGCCTTCACCGTGCAGTGGAACGCAGCATCGGCTACCTGCCCTGCCGGTCTTTCCGTGCAGACCTACAACCTGTCCGTTGACGGTGGCGCCACGGTGACCCGCATGCCCGGTGCCGAAACGTCAGCCGATATCCGTTCGGCAACCAGTAACTTCTCCGTGCAGTACAGCGTGACGTGTGGCTCTGCCACCATCGCGGGTATGGTCTCAGAGTGGTCGCCGGCACTGCAGGTTTCGGTTGTTGCTCTGCCGACCAACACACCAAGCCCAGACGCCGACTAGACACCTCATTGGGGGTTGGGATGCCGTTGTGCGCGGTGTCCCAACCACATACCCAGGTTGTTGTTACCTAAGGCAACCTAGAATAAAGAAGTTCAGCACATCCACCAAGAGAGGCCATCCGTGACCGACCCACAGCGCGTTCTTGCAGGGCGCTACATTGTTGGAGAGCTCATTGGCCACGGTGGAATGTCGACCGTGTTCCGTGGCACAGACATGAAGCTGGGTCGCCCGGTCGCCATCAAGATTCTCAAGGCCGCACTGGCTAACGACACCGCATTCCGCGACCGTTTCCGCCAAGAGGCGCAGTCGGCTTCCCGCATGGCTCACCCAACGATCGTGCGCGTCTATGACGCCGGCGACGACCTCATGCAGACTCCGGACGGCACGCAGATGCAGTTGCCATTCATTGTCATGGAGTTCATCGAAGGCCAGAACCTCAAAGAGGTCCTCGCATCCGGCCCGCTGGCGGGAGACGAAGCCTGCCGCATTATGGAGAGCGTGCTGACCGCTCTCGAGTACTCCCACCGCGCAGGCGTTGTTCACCGCGATATCAAACCCGCCAATATCATGATCACGCCAACAGGCCAGATCAAGGTCATGGATTTTGGCATCGCGCGCGCAATCTCAGACACCTCATCAACGGTTGCCCAAACCACGGCCATCCTTGGCACCGCCGCCTACTTCTCGCCGGAGCAGGCAAAGGGCGAGACTGTGGATGCCCGCACCGACCTCTACTCCGCTGGCATCGTGCTCTTTGAGATGCTGACCGGCAAAGTTCCCTTCCGCGGTGACACGGCGGTTGCGGTTGCCTACCAGCACGTGAGCGAGCCACCTGTTGCCCCAAGCACACGCAATCCGGACGTTTCCGAGGCGCTCGACCGAGTTGTCCTCAAGGCACTCGCAAAAGACCGCACCAAGCGGTACCAGTCGGCGGCCGAGTTCCGCGACTACGTCAAACTCGCCGCGACCGGCACCGTGCCAGACTTCCGCTCGGCCAACGAACTCGAAGAGTCCATCTTTGGCACCACAAACGCTCCACTCTCTGAGTCGGAAATGGCGCTCAAGCAGTTGTCCGAGTCACCAACCGTCGTGCGCACGCAGAACCGTCCGCCCGTCATGTGGACCTGGGCGGCCATCCTCAGCATCGGTGTCATCATCGTGGCGGTAACCTTCTGGCTCCTGACCCTCGCGCCGCAGTCGATCGTGCCCGACGCAACTCGCATTGTTCCCAGCCTCACTGGTGCCACACAAGAGAGCGCGACAGACACGCTGTCAAAGCTCGACCTCATTGTGCAACCGTTTCAGGAGGAAAACGCCGATATCCCAGAGGGCCAGGTCATTCGTACTGACCCAGAAACTGGCACAAAGGTGGCCCCCGAGACCGTCATTAGCATCTACGTGTCAACTGGTCCAAAGCATGTCAGCGTACCCACCGTCCAGTGGCTCAATGTCGACGATGCCAAGCAGCAGCTCACCGAACTCGGTCTGAAGGTCGGCACGATCGACTCTGTCGAGGACCCGAGCCTTCCCGAGAACTCTGTCATTGGCTCAACTCCAGCTGCCGGCGAGTCTGTGCCAAAGGGCACAACGGTTGATCTTCACGTTTCAAACGGTCAGGTATCTGTCCCCAACGTTGTCGGCCAGGGAATGACGGTTGCTCGCGACGTCTTGCAGGGCCTGCAGCTCGACGTTCAGTTAGTTCCCAACGGCGGATGCGCCCGGGTTGAGGGCAACCCCATCGTTGAGCAGTCGCTTGCCGAGGGTCGCCATCCGCAGGGATCCGTCATCACCATCACGTACTGCAACGCATAGGTCGAGACGAAGCGCCCCAAAGTCGTCCTGCCGAGCGCAGAACGCTCATAGGAGCGTGTTTGTGCCCTCTGACGGGTTATGAGTGGAAGCAGTTCAGCTTAGGCGCTCATGAGCGGGCTGAGCGTGGTCGCCTTCAGCCCCGCGCCACGGAGACCGGCAACTTCGAGCCAGTTGCCAAGCATGTTGTATCCGCCCTCGGTAAGCACCGACTCTGGGTGGAACTGCACACCGTACACCTCAGCATCACGATGCCGAAGGCCCATGATGACGCCGGATGCGGTCGCTGAGTTCACCACGACGGTTTCGGGAACGGTGTCGGTAACAACCGCAAGCGAATGGTACCGAGTCGCGGTGAACGACACCGGAACGCCGTCATAAAACTGACTGCCGTCGTGCGTGACGGTCGATACCTTGCCGTGCATGAGCTCGTCCGCATGTGTCACGGTCGCACCCATCGCCTCGGCGATTGATTGGTGTCCGAGACACACACCCAGTAGCGGAGTGCCCGTAGCTATGGCCGCGTGGACCATCGCGATGGATACGCCAGCGTCGGCCGGCGCACCCGGACCGGGCGAAAGAAGCACACCGTCGTATCCCTCGAGCGCTGCCTGCGCATCCTCCGGAGCAATCGTGTTATTTCGCACAACCTCGGTATCTGCGCCAAGCTGCTGCAGATACCCGTTGAGCGTGTAGACAAAGCTGTCAAAATTATCGATGACGAGGATGCGCGTCATCTATTCGCCGACCGTTGATCCTGGTTCGGGAAGGAGCGTCGACACCCACGGGTACACAAAGAAGAAGAGGCAGTAAACCACGGCCGCGACAAGAATGAGCGACTCAATAATCTTGAGCCAGACTGGTCCAGGGAGCAGTCGCCATATTGCACCGTACATTGCTAGCCCTTCACATTCGGGTTGAGGTCCATGAGTTCTTGTGGTGGCCCATCACTGAGCGGTTGGAACGAGTCGAAGACCGCGTAACTAATCACGCGCTCCTCGCTTCCTGCAAGCTTGGGGTGACACGTGGTCATGGTGAGGAGCCGGTCGGTGACCTCAACGCCTTCGAGTCGCGGGAACGGGTTCAGCACGTCAGACTGAGTAGGCAGCACGTATTCAAGCGCGCGGAAGCGGTACGTGTACCAGCCGACCGGGGTCTCAACGAAGATGGGGTCGCCAACGCGGAAGTTCATGATCTCGCGGAACGGAGTTGGAGCCCATCCTGATCGGTGGCCTGCCATGGCAAAGTTGCCAAGTTCTCCGGGCTGCTGCGTCTTCTCGTAGCGTCCAGTGCCAAGATCCGGCACGTTAAGGACTGTTGGCAGGTCGGTGGTTTCACCAATCGTTGACTGGAAGTTGTCACCAAACGCTGGCACGTAGAGAACACCCATTGGCTGACCGGGGTCAACCTTAGCTGGAATAGGAATCTCACCATCGTATGCAGGAGCCTGCGTCTCAGCTTGGTCGCGCCACTGCGAACTCACGGTCTGGGATGCCTCGCGCTGCTTGTCTGCAACAACCGTCGCTGACCACAGTGGCTGCCAGATGATAAAGCCAAGTACCAGCACGCCGCCGGTAATGAGGATTTCACCGAGCACGCCGGTCACGGTTGTCTTGCGGCGTTTGACGCGGTTTTTGGGTCGACGCCGAGCCTCGTATGGCTGCTCTGAGGCAGCCATGAGGTCATCGAGCGGCGAAGATGCGCTCGGTGTAGGGGGTTCACTGGCCATTCCATTATTGTAGGTGGTTTCGCCTGAATGCCCGGTGAGTTAATTTATTGGCTAAACTCTTAGCTATGGCAGCATCCAAAGAGGTCAGTAAGAAGAAATCGTCGGTCGAGAAGGCCAAGTCAAAGGCACAGCCATTGGCTCCAGACGAGCAAGCGCCCAACCCGGTTTGGTTTAAGCCGGTGATGTTTGGTTTCATGCTGCTCGGCCTGATCTGGATCATCGTGTTCTATCTCAGCGGCAGCCTGTGGCTGCCGGTACCGGCACTTGGCCAGGGCAACATCTTCGTTGGCTTCGGCATCATGTTTGTCGGATTCTTGATGACAACACGCTGGCGCTAGTCTGCCCCGTCCCTATCCCAAGAACCTTTCCACAACTCGTTGAATTACATTGGTGTAGTTTTCCCCAACTGTGGAGAAGATTGTGGATAACTTAAGTGGATAACTTTATTCAGACGCTGACGGGCTAGCCCGAGAAGCAATCAACGACTGAGATCCACGAAGGACACCCCGAACAGACACGAAGAGCCTCGCACCACACGGTGCGAGGCTCTTCTGTTGTGTACAGACTTGTGAACAGCCTGTGGAAAACTTCTGCGTTACACGCTGACTTGGAGGGGCGACCAGACAAAGTAGGCAAAGCTCAGCGCAATGAGGACGGCCGACCAGGCAATCATGAGCCCGAGCTGCAGCCACTTTTGTGACGGCTTGCGCGTATTCAGGTAGATGAGCCCAATGACGACACCACCGATGAAACCACCAACGTGCGCCTGCCACGCAATGTTGGTGCCTGGCATAAAGCTGATTCCAAAGTTGATGGCCAGCAATACCAGGAGCTGCGTGACGTTTGACCCCAACTTGCGTTGGACAATGAGGAACGCCCCCATGAGACCGAAGATGGCACCGGATGCGCCAACAACAGGAGTCCGCAGGTAATCGATATTCATGTAGCCGGAGAGCAAGACCATGACGGAGCCAGCAAAGCCGGCCACAAGATAGAGAGCGGCAAACCGAAGTTTGCCAAGGAATGATTCGAGCATTCGCCCGAAAATCCACAGGGTGTACATATTAAACACAATGTGGAGAAGGAACCCCGTCGAATGCGCAAACATCGATGTGATCATGCGCCATGGCTCAAACCCAAACTGCGCTACTCCGGCGGGGAAGGTGTCGCCCGGAAGGCTGTACAAGGGCGCGTACCACAGTGCCTGCGTAACCAGGCCGCCCGTGAGCCACTGGAACAGGTACACGACCGCACAAATGGCGATAATGCCGTAGGTGATGACGGGTTTGTCTGATGCAAGAACCCGGCCAACCCGCTGAGAAACCGGGCGCTGTTTTGGTTGGCCCTGCTTCAGGCACTCAGGGCAGATGACGCCAACCGGTGCCTGCGTTTGGCAGTCGGTGCAGATTGTTCTGCCGCAGCGTTGACAGAGTACAAAGCTCTGGCGAGACGGATGCCGGTAGCATGTGTCCGAAGATTTCTCCGGCACCCGCTCGCCATAGCTTGCACTCATGAATAAAACCTAGACCGCTTCGATCGTGACGCTGTTGATGACGACGTCGTCAACCGGCTTATCTGCCCCGCGCGTTGGCACGGCCGCGATTGCGTCGACAACTGCCTTCGAGGCGTCGTCGGCTACCTCGCCGAAGATCGTGTGCTTGCCACGCAGCCAGTCGGTGTCACCAACCGTGATGAAGAACTGCGAACCGTTGGTTCCGGCGAGCTTGCCAAACGAGTCGGGACGCTTGCCAGCGTTAGCCATTGCAAGGATGTAGGGCTCGCTGAACCCGAGCTCTGGGTGAATCTCGTCGTCGAAGGTGTATCCGGGGCCGCCAGTGCCCGTACCTGTTGGGTCTCCACCCTGAATCATGAAGCCAGGGATGATGCGGTGGAAGATCACGCCGTTGTAAAAGTCTTTTTCGGCGAGATCGGTGAAGTTCTTTACCGTCTTCGGGGCGTGGTCACCAAACAGGTTGATGACAATCGTGCCGTGGTTAGTGTCGAGGGTTGCTACTGCAGTGTGTTGAGCCATGGCTCGATTCTACTTGCGGACCCGGACAAATGCCGGTCTCGACGCTGGGCGGCGATCACCTGTCAGCGAACATCCCGTTGGCGACTTTGTTTGCACCAAACGAGAAAACGGGCAATCAGGGTGTGAACACGGTGGGAGTGCGCAAAGAGCATGGCGACGCTGATGCCATGAGGACGTGATTCGGTGTAGCGTTGAATTATTAGGCGTAGATGCCCATCAACAAGCGCCGATTAGAAGCGGAGGAACCCACTGTGTCGCTCTCACGCAAGCGCAAACGCGAACTTAAGAAGCTCAAGTCGTACGCAGAAGACGTACTCAACGATCAGAAGATTGTTCTCGATCGTGCAAAGGACGTCATGCTCGAAGCAGGCGTTCAAGCAAAACACCTGTCAGACGAATACGTTGCCCCAAAGGTCAACGAAGCGTATGACACCGTTCGACCAACGGTCGATCGGGGCGTTCGCAGCGCACGCCAGGCAGCGGAGACCATCCGTCGCACCGCGGCACCCGCTGTGACGGCCGCCCTCATCAGCGCAGTAAATGCGCTCGAGGCTGCAGACAGCCCCCGCGCTCGTCGCGCCTCCGACAGCCTTGTGAAGCTTGGCGATCGCGCCGGCCTCAAGGTCAAGCAGCCGAAGCGCCGCTCAGCAGGAAGCTTCTTCGCCATCGGACTCGGCGTCGCCGCGGCTGTTGGTGTTGGCTATGCCCTGTGGCAGACCTTCCGCGCTGATGATGAGCTCTGGATCGCGGCCGACGACGCCGAATAGACCTCAACGTCGGCGGCACGCGCGAGTAGAACTCGTAAATCGCCGCCTGAGCGAGTTTTAGAACTGAACCCACCCTCCGGGGTGGGTTCAGTCGTTTAATGCGCCAAATGCGCCGTACGCGCCAGGTGTGGGGAGTGTTGTGTCCAACGATCACCACCCAGTCGTTTTTATAGGATGCCCATGCGGTGCCAGCCCCCATCCAGTAATTCCATACGCATGCCTGTAACCCCCAAGGACACACAACATCATGCTCCCCCTGACCCAACCATTGCGGTTGACGATCGGCGGCGGGAAATCCACCGCCCTCCGCGAAAAATAGGGTGGATTTCCCGCCGTCGATTGCGGGTGGTGGAATGTTCTGGGTGGTGGGGAGTGACTCGAACATGGGGGCGACTAAACAGGGGCCACCAACAAGGGGTGACTAACACAGGAGGCCGCCAGCATGGGGCCACTACATGGGGCGCCAACAGGGGCCACAAGCGCTGAGGCCGCATACGCAGAAACCCCGCCACTTGGGCGGGGTTTCTGTTTCTTTCCTGTGGAGCCTAGGAGAATCGAACTCCTGACATCCTGCTTGCAAAGCAGGCACTCTACCAACTGAGTTAAGGCCCCTTACGGGTGAGCCGCATTTCAAGAACGCAACCGTTCTATCATACACACTCTGTGGGGCTACCAGGACTTGAACCTGGGACCTCTTCATTATCAGTGAAGCGCTCTAACCACCTGAGCTATAGCCCCGTTGACCACGAAGAAACATTACCGGATTTTTCGCAGAAGTCACAATCGAGACAGCAACTCTGCGAAAAACCGCGGAATTTCTAGGGGAAAACTTTTTTAGCTGCTGGTGAATCCCAGCTGGAATCCGCCCGTAATCTTCACAATGAGGTTGTAGATTACGGCGGAAACTGCACCGAGAGCTGTTCCAACAATTGTGTTAAGAACAGCAACGATGATGGCAAATCCCATCACCTGCGCGAGTCCAAGGAAGCTCATGAGGTTGTATTCGTCTCCTGAGACGATCTCCATGAACAGCTCGTTGACCTTGTCAAAAATTCCCGTCTGGCTCAGCACCATATAGACGAGGAACGTCGCAACGACCATGATGATGGCCGCGCTCAGGGACAGGAGGAACGAAAACTTGACCGCAGACCAGAAGTCTACGTAGACGAGCTTGAGTCGAACCTGCTTGGCTGGCGCCTTCTTGCGGGATTTATGCGCGAGCTTATCAGCGACACTATTGCTCATCCGTTACGTCCTTCTCTGTTGCATCCGTTGCTGGGCCACCCTCGGCGTCTTCAGCATCGGCATCTTCGGTCTCGAGATTACGTTCTGAATTTCGAGCGATTCCAATAATACGATCGTTGTCTGGGAATCTCGCAAACACGACGCCCATGGTGTTTCGGCCCTTTGCGGGAACCTCAGCAACCGCAGAGCGCACAACTTTACCACTCGCGAGCACAACCAAGACCTCGTCGGTCTCGTCGACGATGAGACCGCCAACAAGGTCGCCACGGTTTTCGTCGAGCTTTGCAACCTTCACGCCGAAGCCGCCGCGGTTCTGGACACGGTATTCGTCTACTGACGTGCGCTTGGCGTATCCACCCTCGGTAACCACAAACACAAAGGCGTCGTCGGCAACCGGGCTGGCATCGAGCAGGTGATCGCCCTCACGGAATCCCATGCCCCGAACGCCACTCGTTGAGCGGCCCATCGGGCGAAGGGCGGTGTCGTTTGCCGTGAAGCGAATCGACATGCCCTTACGCGACACCAGCAGGATGTCCGAATCGTCGTTAGCCAGCAGGGCAGAAACGAGCTCGTCGCCCTCGCGAAGCTTGATGGCGATAATGCCACCGGAGCGGTTGGTGTCGTACTCGGTGAGTGCAGTCTTCTTCACGAGTCCATCACGGGTCGCGAGCAGCAGGTACTGCGCGGCCTCGTAGTTTGGAATGTCAAGAATCTGCGTAATCTGCTCGTCGGGCTGCAGTGCAAGAAGGTTTGCGACGTGCTGACCCTTCGCGTCGCGGCCGCCCTCTGGGATCTCGTAGGTCTTTGCGCGGTATACGCGGCCAGAGTTGGTGAAGAACAGCAGCCAGTGGTGCGTTGTGGTCACGAAGAAGTGCTCAACGATATCGTCAGCGCGCAGTTGGGCGCCCTTGACGCCCTTGCCGCCGCGGTGCTGGCTGCGATAGTTGTCGCTGCGCGTGCGCTTGACGTAGCCACCACGCGTCACCGTCACCACCATCTCCTCTTCAGGGATGAGGTCCTCGATCGACATGTCGCCGCCGTAACCCATCATGATTTCGGTGCGGCGATCGTCGCCAAAACGCTCAACGATCTCGGTGAGCTCTTCGCTCACGATCTCGCGCTGGCGAGCCGGCGTCTCAAGGATGTGGTTGTATTCCTTGATCTTTTCTTCAAGCTCCGTGGCTTCTTCAACGATCTTCTGGTGCTCAAGAGCGGCCAGTCGGCGCAGCTGGAGGTCGAGGATTGCGCGGGCCTGCAGCTCGTCAACCTTGAGCAGGTCCATAAGTCCGTCGCGGGCTTCCTCAACGGTGGGGGAGCGGCGGATGAGGGCAATAACCTCGTCGAGCGCATCCAACGCCTTGAGATACGCGCGCAGGATGTGCATGCGTTCTTCAGCCTTGCGAAGTCGGAACTTCGTGCGGCGAACGATCACTACGATCTGGTGGGCAACCCAGGCGGTGATAAAGCCGTCGATGGGCAGGGTGCGAGGCACGCCATCCACAATCGCGAGCATGTTGGCGCCAAAGTTTTCTTGCAGCTGCGTGTGCTTGTACAGGTTGTTCAGTACAACCTTGGCAACCGCGTCGCGCTTGAGCACAATCACGAGGCGCTGGCCGGTGCGACCACTCGTCTCGTCGCGAATGTCGGCGATGCCACCGATCTTGCCGTCCTTGACAAGGTCGGCAATCTTGATCGCCAGGTTGTCAGGGTTGACCTGATATGGCAGCTCGGTGATGACAAGACACGTGCGGTTTTGCAGTTCTTCAACGCTAACAACGGCACGCATCGTGATCGAGCCGCGGCCCGTGGTGTAGGCATCCTTGATGCCCTGTGTGCCAAGGATCTGGGCTCCCGTTGGGAAGTCTGGTCCCTTGATGCGCTCCATGAGAGCATCAAGCAGCTCGTCGCGGCTCGCCTCCGGGTTCGCAAGGTGCCACAGGGCACCCTCTGAGACCTCACGCAGGTTGTGTGGTGGGATGTTGGTAGCCATTCCAACCGCAATACCAACGGATCCGTTGACCAGCAGGTTGGGGAAGCGGCTTGGCAGCACCGCAGGCTCTTGCGTGCGACCGTCGTAGTTGTCCTGGAAATCAACGGTATCTTCGTCGATGTCGCGAACCATTTCGAGGGCAAGGGGCGCCATCTTGGTCTCGGTATACCGGGGGGCAGCAGCGCCATCGTTACCGGGCGAACCGAAGTTTCCCTGGCCAAGTGCGAGCGGGTAACGGAGGCTCCACGGCTGCACAAGCCGAACGAGCGCGTCGTAAATGGCGCTGTCACCGTGCGGGTGGAACTGACCCATGACGTCGCCAACCACACGGGCGCACTTCGAGAATGCACGGTCTGGGCGGTAACCGCCGTCGTACATCGCGTAAATTACGCGGCGGTGTACGGGCTTCAGCCCGTCACGAACCTCAGGAAGAGCTCGTCCAACGATCACGCTCATTGCGTAGTCGAGGTAGCTGCGCTGCATTTCGAGCTGCAGGTCTACCTGGTTGATCTTGCCGTGGTCGTGTGCTGCTGTGATTTCTTCTGCCATGTCTCTTCTCACTCGTCACTAGGGGTCGAGTCGTGTATTCCAAACGATCAGGTGGGGGAGTGGATGTCGGGGGCCCTTCGTGGGTCCAGCATCCGTAGCCCGTCTAGATGTCGAGGAACCGCACATCCTTCGCGTTCTGCTGAATAAATGTTCGACGGCTTTCCACGTCTTCACCCATGAGGGTGGAGAAAATGGTGTCGGCTGCTACCGCGTCGTCGAGTGTGACCTGCAGCAGCGTGCGGGTCTCAGGTGCCATCGTGGTTTCCCACAGCTCCTTGTAGTCCATCTCGCCAAGACCCTTGTACCGCTGAATTCCGTTGTCTTTCGGGATGCGTCGGCCTGCGGCCTGTCCCTTGACCAGACGGTCGTCGCGCTCTTCGTCGCTGTACACATATTCGTGTTCGGCGTTTGACCACTTGAGGCGGTACAGCGGCGGCTGGGCCAGGTAGACGTACCCCTGGTCGATCAGCGGGCGCATGTAACGGAAGAGCAGCGTGAGCAGCAGGGTGGTGATGTGCTGACCGTCAACATCGGCGTCGGCCATGAGAACGATCTTGTGGTACCTGGCCTTTTCCGGATCAAATTCGTCACCGATTCCCGCACCGAAGGCAGTGATCATTGCCTGAACCTCGGCGTTTCCGAGTGCGCGATCGAGGCGCGCCTTCTCAACGTTGAGGATCTTGCCTCGCAGCGGAAGAATGGCCTGCGTCTCTGGGTTGCGGCCCTGAACGGCTGAACCGCCGGCCGAGTCACCCTCAACAATGAAAATCTCAGAGATTGACGGGTCTTTCGACTGGCAGTCTTTGAGCTTTCCTGGCATTCCGCCGCCCTCAAGCAACCCCTTGCGGCGCGCGGTTTCGCGGGCTTTTCTGGCTGCCATACGGGCGGTTGCTGCTTGAACGGCTTTACGGATAATTTCTTTGGCCGCGATGGGGTTACGACCGAACCAGTCGCCGAGCTGATCGCCCGTTACCTTCTGAACAAATGCCTTTGCCTCGGTGTTGCCAAGCTTGGTCTTCGTCTGACCTTCAAACTGGGGCTCGCCGAGCTTAATCGATACGACGGCGGTGAGGCCCTCGCGCACGTCGTCGCCGGACAGGTTGTCGTCTTTTTCGCGAAGGATATTTTTCTCGCGCGCATACTTGTTGACGAGTGTCGTCAGCGCAGCGCGGAAGCCCTCTTCGTGGGTTCCACCCTCGTGAGTATTGATCGTGTTTGCGTAGGTGTGCACGCTCTCGGTGTACGAGGTCGTCCACTGCATGGCAACCTCAAGAGCAATCTTCTTCTCTGGGTCTTCAAGCTCAAACGAGATAATCTCTTCGTTCACGATGTCGGCGCGCTTGGCTTTGTTAAGGAACTCAACGTAGTCGACGAGGCCCTTCTCGTAGTGGAAGACATCGCTGCGGGGCTTTGGCTCTTCTTCGCCCTCTTCAACCTCAACAACGCGCTCGTCGCTGAGAGAGATGCGCAGACCCTTATTTAGGAACGCCATCTGCTGGAAACGGTTGCGGAGCGTGTCGTAGTCGAACTCAACCGTCTCAAAGATGTCTGGGCTTGGCCAGAAGGTAATGGTTGTTCCGGTCTCGTCGGATGCCTCGCCCTTTTCGAGCGGTGCGTCGGGAACACCAATGCTAAAGCGCTGGCGATAGACGTTACCTTGGCGTCGGACCTCAACCTCGAGGTTGGTTGACAGGGCGTTCACGACGGAGCTACCAACACCGTGCAGACCACCGGAAACCGCGTATCCGCCGCCGCCGAATTTTCCACCGGCGTGCAGGATGGTGAGAACGACTTCAACCGTCGATTTCTTCTCGACCGGGTGGATGTCGACGGGGATGCCTCGACCGTTGTCAACAACGCGAACGGCGCCGTCTTTGAGGATCGTGATTTCGATGTGATCACAGTGACCGGCAAGCGCCTCGTCAACCGAGTTATCAACAATTTCGTAAACGAGGTGGTGAAGACCACGCGGCCCGGTAGAGCCGATGTACATACCCGGGCGTTTGCGTACCGCCTCGAGTCCTTCAAGAACCTGGATATCTCCGGCTCCGTATTCGTTTTCAGTCTGATCCGGTTTAGCTTCGGGACTCATATAGAAACGTTTCTCCTGACATGGAACATCCGACTGTTAACCCTATCAAGTTAAGCTGAGAATTATGGGCTATTCGGCCCTCTAAGGCCCGTTTATTTCAACGGTGACCTATTTTGTGTCCTTAGCCGTAGGTATCGCGCGGACCGCGCCCTGGAACTGATCTGAAGCCATGTTTCCAGGATGGTACGTCGGGGCCGATGAAACGTATCGATTCCACCTTTGCATCTGGGTACTCGTTCGCGAGGCGCTCGAGGATATTTGATCGCATCAATCGGAGCTGCGTTGCCCACGCTGTCGAATCACACTGGACCATAAGCACACCGTCGGCAAGGTCAACGGCCGTCGCGTGGTCGGCAAGCTCAGGCCCAACCACGGCCGGCCATCCAAGCAGGACTTCAGATTGCGAGAGCTGAGGTGACCATCCCAGCTGGTCGGTGAGGTTCCCAAGCGTTGAGCCGAGGGAATGAGGATCTCGCCCTTTCCCGAATGGAACGGAATCGCTCGGATCAATCGTTCGAGCGTTGCGCCGCTTTTGTTGCCTCCGACCCGACCAAACTTCTTTGAGATGCAAGTAGAGGCGTGTCGGTTCGTCATCGTCGTGCGCCGGTACCGACGTCGACGGGCGTGCTGCTGGCACTGTATCGTCGTCGCTTCGGTGCGGGGCATTCTCTTCGCCAGGTAGCTGCTGGTTCGACACTATTGACTCTCAACCGTTGGATCACCAATGATGGTCGATGCAGCGGCCGCCGACCCGGCCGGCTGACCAATCTGCTGCGGACGCATCCCCTCGTGTGCCGATTCAAGAATCGAGCCACCGTGGATATGCACAGTGTTCCACGTGAAACCATCCGGAACATCGTCGGCAACCGCAGCGGTGACGATGACCTGCTCGTATGTTGAGATTGCGCTCAAGAGGCGCTCGCGTCGCCGAACATCCAACTCGGCAAACACGTCGTCGAGAATGAGAACGGGGTCTCCTGTGTTACTTCGTTCTCGGACTCGCTGGGCTGAGGCAAGGCGAAGAGCAAGCGCATACGACCAGGATTCACCGTGGCTCGCGTAGCCCTTGACGGGAAGACCGTTGAGTTCAAGAAAGAGATCGTCACGGTGCGGCCCAACAAGCGTAATCGCCCGATCAATTTCTTTGCTTCGCAATTCGCGAAGCGCCGCCCGAAACCGATCGGCCGTTGTCTGAACGGCCAGATTGGTTGGCGGCTGGATCGAGGAAGCCTGGCTGGATGCAGACCCCGATTGGCCGTCCGAATCGATCGCACCATCAATGCTGCGAATGATGGTCAGCGTAGGGGAGTGGTCGTCGTGGGCGATGTGCTCATACGCGCGGCGAACGGGGTCGGCGAGCTCGCGGATAAGCGCCGTTCTCGCATCGATAATTTCGGAACCGAGCGCAACGAGCCGCTCATCCCATACGTCCAAGGTTGAGAGCTGATCGGCCTTCATACCAGTAGCGCGCGCCGATTTGAGGAGCGTGTTTCGTTGTTTAACGACGCGATCATAATCCGAAAGGACACTGATCATGCGTGGGGAGTCGGCAATAATCCGCTCATCCATAAACCGGCGCCGAAGCGAGGGGTCACCCCGAACGATACTGAGATCTTCTGGAGCAAACAGGATGCTCGAAAAATAACGGGGCAATTCCCGAGGCTTACTTGGCCCGCGATTTACCTGCGCGCGGTTCGCCCCAGACCTATTGATCTGCAGTTCGAGCAAGACGTCTCGCTCGAGATGAGCAATACGCATTCGCACAATCGCCGAGTCGCAGCCCTTACGAATAAGGGCTTGGTCTCCACTCACTCGGTGGGAAGTCAGTGTCGAAAAATAGCCGATCGCTTCGACCAAGTTGGTCTTTCCCTGGCCGTTGCGACCGACTAACAGGTTCGGTCCTGGCCGCAACGCGAGTTCGGCGGTCACATAATTGCGATAATCAGCAACGCTGAGGTGCGTGACTCTCATGTGACCTCGCCAACTCCGGTTCGTATTGCGCCGATTTGTTCCAACCCCGGCCTGAACCCAACTATCTCAGCAGGAGGTTTGGCTGCAACAGATACTTGTAGCTGTCGAGCCCTGCCTCGTCGCGACTGGTCTGGCTCGTAATGAGCACTGGGCCAGGCTTGTTTGGGTTGTCAGTTTTGGTAAACGAAATGCGAGCGTATTCAGAGTGAGCTGAACGCAATCCGTCAAGCAAGAACTGTGGCTTCAACGAAACGACGGTGTCGTCACCGACCAAGTGAACATCAATTGTCTCGGACGCCTGTGCGGCCTCAGAGCCGGCTGCCTCAAGCGTGACGGTTCCCTCTCGGAAGCTGAAACGCAGCGCTGCCTCGCGCTCAAGCACAAGCCCAACACGGTTGGTCGCTTCGATGAGGTCGTTGGTATTAACAACCGCATAGTTTTCCACGGTTTCGGGAAAGAGCCTGCGAACGGGAGGGAAATTGCCTTTGATCAGAAGCGATGTAACCGTCTTGTTGTCGGCAGAGAAGGAGATGAGCTCGCGCTCATCCTTGCTCACAATGGCGACAGAAACGGTCTTGCTGTGAGCAAAGGTCTTGCCAACCTCGGTCACAATTCGCGCTGGAACCAGAGCAGTAAGTTGCTCAGCCGCGATGGTGTTTTCCCAGTCGATCTCTCGGACTGCTACGCGGTAGCGGTCGGTTGCGATGAGTCCAAGATTGTTTTCGGTGATCTCAAACTGCACACCCGTAATCACCGGAGTGACATCGTCTTTTGAAGCGGCAAGTGAAACCTGCGCAATTGCGGTCGCAAAATCGTCGCCGGGAACCAACCCAGAAACGGTATCCACCTGGGGAACCGTTGGGTATTCGTCAACAGGCATTGCTGGAAGGCTGAAGGATGCCGAACCACATTTGACTTGGATGCGACCATCAACCGTTGAAATCACAACGGGGGCCTGAGGAAGTTTATTCGCAATGTCGTTGAGCAGTCGACCCGATACGAGGGCTCGTCCGCTTTCCTCAACATCAGCAACAACCTGGGTTCGCGCCGAGACTTCGTAGTCAAATGACGACATCGTGAGTGTTGAACCGTCGACCTCGATAAGGGCACCGCTCAGCAGCGGCAACGTCGTGCGTTGCGGCAATAGCTTGACAACGAAGGACACAGCTTCGCTGAAGACATCGCGGTTGACAGTAAATTTCACTCGGAACCCCTACATGGTGTTGATAGAAATGGGCACCATCATCTTTGCATATTCGACACGGTCGAGGGAGCCTGCCGATTTTTGGGTGCCAATTGTGATTCGAATTTGACCCGTCAAAATGACAACTTTCTGTCACCCCTCCACAGAGTTACAAGAATTTGTTATCCCCAAGAAGCCTGTCGTCGCGGGATTTTTGTAACTCGTTTCCACACCGCTTGTGGATAACTTTTGTGGATTTCACTTAATCTGTTGAAATCGGGCCCTTGCTTGTGGAAACGATTCCGACACGCCGTAGCCGTTTTTACAGCGGAATGACGCGAATCTACAGCAATTCAACAACTCACACCGTTGTAGTTCCTTAGAGAAATATGGCCTCAACAGAGTTATCCACATTTTCCACAGGGGTTAAGACTATTAATGAATATCTAGTTAATTAATGGCGCTCAATAACTTTCTCGGAGATGACCGGAAAGCACACGCACTAACTGTTGTTACCTGTTGGTTTGCTTAATGCGGCTTGTGAGCTCGGTCACTTGGTTGTAAATCGAACGACGCTCTTTCATCAGTTCGCTGATCTTCTTATTGGCATACATCACCGTGGTGTGGTCACGTCCACCAAAGAGCTGGCCAATCTTTGGCAGCGAGAGGTTTGTCAGTTCACGACACAGGTACATGGCAATCTGCCTAGCTGTTGCCAGGGTCTGCGAACGAGACGATCCGTAGAGATCATCAACAGAAAGCTTGAAATAGTCTGCCGTGTGATTGATGATGTCAATTGGCGAAATGACGTTGTCTTCGTCAAGGGTGATGAGGTCTTTGAGCACTGTCTGCACAAGAGGAAGATCGACAACCTGACGGTTGAGGCTCGCAAAGGCGGTCACTCGAATGAGCGTTCCCTCAAGCTCACGAATATTTGACGAAGCCTTTGAAGCGATGTACTCCATGATTTCGTCAGATACCTGCAGCTGATCGTTTTGCGCCTTCTTGCGCAAAATCGCGATCCGGGTCTCAAGGTCTGGGGTTTGAACGTCGGTGATCAGACCCCACTCAAAGCGAGAACGCATCCGGTCTTCGAATCCGGTGAGCTGTTTTGGTGGGAGGTCGCTTGTGATCACGAGTTGCTTATTGTGATCGTGCAACGTGTTGAACGTGTGGAAAAACGCTTCCTGGGTCTCGGCTTTTCCCTGCAAAAACTGGATGTCATCGATGAGCAAGATGTCGATGTTGCGGTATCTGGCGTGAAACTGGTTGCCCTGGTTATTTGCAATCGAGTTGATGAAGTCGTTCGTGAACTCTTCGCTACTCACGTAACGAACACGAATACCCCGGTACAAGCTCTGGGCGTAGTGACCGATCGCGTGCAGAAGGTGAGTTTTGCCGAGACCGGATTCGCCGTACACAAACAGCGGGTTGTACGCCTTGGCCGGTGCTTCTGCTACGGCAACAGCTGCTGCGTGTGCGAAACGGTTAGACCCGCCAATCACAAAATTGTCAAAGCTGTATTTGGGATTGAGTCGGCTGTCTTCGATGCTCTGCTGTGGTTCGCGATCTTCCGTCACAACTGGCTCGGGAGGAGTCGTTGATTCGAATCGCTCTTCGGCGGCTTGATGGTGTGACTCTTGCTCTGGCTCAATCTCTGGATTCACCACAACTGCAAACGTGGTGATACCGGAGTCGACGGATACCGCGGTGATGGCTGCCATGAGTGGAACCCTGAGCCGGTGCTCGATCATGCTCCTGGTGAAATCGTTTGGAACTTCGAGGTAGATGGTTCCGGCCATCACTCCACGGGGCTCAGCGAGTGTGACAAAGCCACGCATTGCGGGTGTGACACGCTCATCGGCAACAAGTTTTTCAACAATTGTTGACCATGCCCGTACGACGTCATCAGAGTCAGACATCAATCCTCGGCCTTCTCAGGGTTTTACACAGCATTTATACACAGGGGATATCGACAAAGTTACCGGAAAGGCCGCTAATAGAAGAGGTATCCAGACAAACCTGGGGATAAGTTACTCACAACGGTAACCAATTGCCTCCGTAGTAATCAAGTTGACCAATAATGGATGTGATGGTCACCAACACCACGCCCCTAAGCTGGCAAAACAGCGTGATATCGTCTTTACGGTTTGACGTGGCGCAGTATCCGGCGTATTTTTAACTCTTTGGATGGGTGCATTGTGTGCCCCAAAGACTTTCCGGCCAATACTGGTCGGCTAATCGCAGGAGTTTGTCATGAGTAAGAGAACGTTCCAGCCGAACAACCGTCGTCGTGCAAAGGTTCACGGCTTCCGTCTTCGCATGCGTACCCGTGCAGGTCGCGCCATCCTTTCGGCTCGCCGCACCAAGGGCCGCACCAAGCTTTCTGCATAAGCTTCACGCAACCAACGCACACTCATCGTGCTCTCTCCCGCGCATCGCATCACCTCGGCAGCTGACTATCGCCGCACGGTTCGAAGTGGAGAGCGCATCAGAGGGCGCCACTGTTTGGGCCATGTTCAGGCAACACCAGCCGGAACATCGGCCCGATTTGGTTTTATCGTGTCAAAAGCTGTTGGAATGGCACACACTCGCAACCTCGTTCGCCGCAGACTCAAAGCCATAACGGCCGAGTTTCTTGCCGACGGATTGACAAGCGTTGATGTGGTCTATCGGGCCCACCCAAGTTCGGCAAACGCAAGTTATGCAGAACTCCGGGACGACCTGCGCAGGGGCTACTCGCGCATCCAACAGCTGAGCGAAGCAAAGCTCGAGGCGGTTGGGCAATGAAAATTGCCCTCTACAACCTTGAGCTAGTTCCGCGAAATATCGCCATTGCGATCCTGACCGTTTATCGGTTTTTGATCTCACCGCTGTATGGTGATGTGTGTCGTTACTACCCCTCGTGCTCCCGCTATTCGCGTGAGGCCATGCAGTCTCACGGGTTTTTTGGTGGCGTATGGCTGACAATCCGTCGATTACTGCGGTGCCACCCGTGGTCTGAGGGCGGTATCGATGATGTTCCGGAACGCACAAGTGCGCGGTTTACGATCACACGATCGGGCTTCGTTGTTGCATATCCCCAGAGAAAGGCTCAGTAACACCGCATGGACTTTTTAGGTACCATACTTTGGCCCATCCGTTGGGCTATTGAGCTAATTATCGTCGCGTGGCACTACCTTTTCACCGCAATCGGGATGGATGCCGGCCTCGGCATCACCTGGGTGCTTTCGATCGTTGGCCTCGTGGTCGTCGTTCGATCTGCACTTATTCCCCTGTTTGTCAGGCAGATCAAGTCTCAACGTCGAATGATGGAGATCTCGCCCCAGCTGAAGAAGATTCAGGACAAGTACAAGGGCAAGAAAGACCAGTTCTCGCGCGAGGCGATGTCTCGCGAGACAATGGCGATGTACAAGAACAACGGAACGAGTCCGTTTGCTTCGTGTATGCCAATCCTCGTCCAGATGCCGATCTTCTTCGGTCTCTTCTCCGTACTCCGCAATGCGAGCGACGATAAAGCCGGTGTTGGACTGCTAACCAAAGATTTGGCGCACTCCTTCGCAAACGCTGAGATCTTCGGCGCACCGCTTAACGCAACTTTCACGGGTGCCTGGGAAAACGGGCCGTGGCAGGTCATGGTTATCGCCGCCGTCCTCGTGATTCTCATGACGGCATCGCAGTTCTACACGCAGCTGCAGATCACCTCGAAGAACGTCTCAGACGAGACCAAAGCCTCACCGATGTATAAGCAGCAGCGCATCCTGTTGTACATCATCCCCTTTATGTTTGTCTTCTCGGGTGTTGCCTTCCCGCTCGGACTGAACTTCTACTGGTTCACGTCGAACGTCTGGGCCATGGTGCAGCAGTTCATTATCATCCGCCAGATGCCCACCCCTGGCAGTGAGGCCTACCGTCTCCGCCAGCAGCGTCTTGCTCGAAAGGGCAAGCTTGAGGCCGGCCCTGAGGAAGAAACAACGCAGGCCCTCAGCGCAAACCAGAAGGCTCAGCGTCAACAGCCGATGAGTAAGAAGCGCGCAAAGAAGAACCCTGGCGCTACCGGCGGATCAACCGCCCCAAAAACCAATGAGTCTGGATCAGACGATACGAAGGACTCCGGGTCAACCGGGTCCAAGAAAAGTTAGGACCGAACCGTGACCGATCACGTAGAAGACATTGCGCCAGTTGTCGACGATGTTCGATCAACGTCTCAGCTTGATGAAGAAGGCGACATTGCCGCTGACTACATCGAAGAGCTGCTCGATATCGCTGATCTTGACGGCGACATTGATATTACGGCGCGCAATGGACGCGCGTATGTAGCGGTGAACGATGGCGACGGTTCAAGCCTGGCTGGGCTTTCAAGCCCAGAGACGGTGAACGCTCTTCAGGAGCTCACTCGCCTTGCCGTGCAGAACAAGACCGGCGAATTCTCTCGTCTTATTCTCGATATTGGCGGATCACGCGCGGCCCGTACTCGCGAGCTCCAGGAGCTTGTCGAGACGGTTATTGCCAAGATTACTGCAGGTAGTGAACGCGAGGCCCTTCCGGCTATGTCGTCTTACGAACGCAAGCTCGTGCACGACTTCGTGTCAGAAGCAGGATTCCATTCAGAGTCTGAGGGCGAAGGTCGCGGCCGACACATCGTCGTCTCCGCAGCCCTCTAGTTTCACGTGAAACAATGAACGATACTGTGATTGAAGTCGAGCCCGCCATTGCCGCGGAGCTCCTCGGTCCACAGATCGACCAGCTTCGTCAGTACACCGCAAACCTGTGCAAATATGGCGAAGAACTAGGCCTGATTGGCCCGCTTGAACTACCTCGAATTTGGACTCGACACATTCTGAATTGCGCCATTGTTGCGCCGCTCCTTCGCCCCGGTCTGGTAGGGGACATTGGTTCAGGTGCTGGATTGCCCGGTTTGGTGCTTGCCGTGGCCCGACCAGACGTCGATTTTGTGCTCATTGAGCCAATGGAGCGTCGCGTGAAGTGGCTTAATGACCAGAGAATCGATCTGGGCCTCAAAAATGTAACCGTTTTAAGGGAACGAGCCGAGGATGTTCGGCTTGAAACTCCCTTGGATCAGGTCACGGCTCGTGCCGTCAGCTCGCTCCAGAAGCTCATCCCACTCACGGCGCCGCTTTTGCGCCCTGGTGGACAGCTCGTTCTTATGAAGGGAGCGAGCGTGCAAAACGAAATTGACGCCGCGCAGAAGCAGCTTCGCAAGTTTCGAGTGTCTGACCCAGAAGTTATGGTGCTTGGTACGGGTGTTCTTGAAGAGGAGACTCGCGTATTTCGGGCTACAGTAGGAGAGTCGCAATAAGCGCTCTCCGTGCGCAACGTGTTGCGTTTCACGTGAAACACGGCGAGTGCATTGCCCTCAACGCCTCAACAATAAAGGAATCATGAGTCTAGAAGCCAGTGCGCCCCTCGGGCGTCAAGTTGCCGATAAGGCACGTCGACGTCGACTGTTGAAGGAACATCCTGCGCCATTCCCCTCAAAAACACGGGTTTTGACGATTTCAAATCAAAAGGGTGGTGTTGGCAAGACCACGACCACCGTGAATCTTGCTGCGGCATTGGCAAAGTCCGGCGCGCGGGTGCTGGTGATCGACCTCGACCCACAGGGGAACGCATCCACGGCGCTTGGGGCCGAGCATCGCGAGGAAACCCCCAGTGTGTACGACGTCATCGTCGGAGACAAAGCGATGGCCGATGTTGTACAGAAAAGCCCGGAATTCGACACGTTATTTTGTGTTCCCGCAACGATTCACCTAGCCGGAGCAGAAATTGAACTGGTTTCGCTTGTTGCCCGAGAACAGCGCCTGCGCAGGGCTCTTGATATCTTCCTCGATGCTCAAGAAATCCCGTTCCACTACGTCTTTATTGATTGCCCTCCGTCGCTCGGATTGCTGACAATCAACGCGTTTGTGGCCGCACGGGAAGTACTTATCCCCATCCAGTGTGAATACTACGCACTCGAGGGACTCAGCCAGCTCCTCAAAAACATTCAGCTGATTGAGCAGCATCTCAACCCTGAATTACGAGTCTCCACCATTCTCCTGACGATGTTTGACCAGCGCACAAACCTGGCACAGGAGGTTGCAAGTGAGGTTCGAGAACACTTCCCTCAGCAGACGCTGAAAACAGTAATCCCCAGATCAGTGCGTATTTCTGAGGCTCCGAGCTACGGCCAGAGCGTCATTGAATACGATGAAATGTCGAGCGGATCCCTCGCCTATCTTGAGGCCGCAGCAGAAATTGGACACCGAGGAATCCGTCGAGAGGTCGCTACGAATGGCAGCTAAAAAACGAACCGGTCTTGGCCGCGGCATTGGCGCGCTCATCCCGAATGTTGAGGAAAACGGCAAGCGGCCTGTGGATATCTTCTTTGATGCCCAGCCGAAGACCCCAAGTGACGTTGCCACCACAGCGACCGTGAGCGGGGTTGAACTTGTTCAGGTTCCGGGTGCGCGGCTTGCGCAGCTGTCACCGTCTGACATCATCCCCAACGCAAATCAGCCCCGTACGGAATTTGTTCCTGAGGCCCTTGCCGAGCTTGAGCACTCCATCCGCGAGTTTGGTGTGCTGCAACCGATTGTGGTGCGTCCCATTGAGCCTGCGCCTCCGTCAGGGCAGCCACAGTACGAGCTCATCATGGGTGAGCGTCGCCTGCGGGCGAGCAAAGCGGTAGGCCGCAAGACAATACCTGCTGTGATCAGGGAAACTGCTGACGAGGACATGCTTCGCGACGCGCTGCTTGAAAACCTTCACCGCGCGGAACTGAATCCCCTTGAAGAGGCCTCCGCATATCAGCAGCTTCTCGCAGACTTCGGTATTACCCAGGAGCAGCTCGCGAAGAAAATTGGCCGGTCTCGTCCCCAGATCAGCAACACCATGCGTCTGCTGCAGCTGCCGGAAGTCATCCAAAACAAGGTTGCCGCCGGTGTGCTCTCTGCAGGCCACGCCCGCGCCATTCTGTCCGTCGGCGACGACAGCGATGCGATGAAGGCATTGGCCGACAAAATCGTCAACGAAGACCTCTCAGTGCGAGCGGCGGAAGCCGTGGCTGGGCAGTCTCCTCAGCGCAAGAAGAAGCCAAAAGCCGGCGGGCGAATGGGCAAGCTTGCCGATATCTCCGAACGGCTTGGCGATCGACTCGATACGCGCGTGCGCATTAACCTCGGAGCAAAAAAAGGCCAGATTGTCATTGAGTTTGCGACCGTGCAGGACATGAACCGGATCCTCAACGAACTGGGAGACCCAGGCTTCGGCGGCCAATAGTCCGTCATAAACATCATCGATGTATCTTCGTCGCCGGTCCTGGTTCAGGGCCGGCGACGAAGACGTTAACGCGACGGGCTCGCCCCCTATTGGATCGGTCCGAACCGCCTAGCCGTCGCTGCCCAAGGGGAGGCTTGATTCGTTATCACCGACGGCGTCCGTTGAGAGGGCGTCGTACGCGAGCTCGGAGCACACGTGAGCGAGCGTAAGGCCCGCGTTCTGTGCGGCGAGGGGAAGCAGAGACGTCTCGGTCAAGCCTGGCATCACGGTAGCTTCGAGGAACACAGGGACCCCGGTCTTATCAATGATGAAGTCGATGCGAGAAAGATGGGAGAGACCAAGTGTCTGATGAGCGAGCAGTGCCTGATCGGCTACAAGCTCAGTGACACGTGGTGACAAGCGCGCCGGGGTATAGAAATGGGTCTCACCGGCGTTGTACCGCGCTTCATAGGAGTAGAGACCGGAGCGCGGAACGATTTCTACGGCGGGTAGCGGGGTAGTCATCCCGTCGAGCTCGATGATACTGACGGCAACCTCGGTGCCAATAATGCGCTGTTCAATGAGGGCGATGTCGCTGTAGGTGTAGGCATCCACCATGGCGCGAGGCAGATCGGCCGGCGAGTCAACCACACTCACACCCTGGGCAGAACCTCCCTGGCTTGGTTTTACGACGAGGGGAGTGCCGAGTGCCTCACTGATCACGGGCAAGACACTGGCCGCGCCAAGCTCTCGAAACGCCTCTCGCGCGAGGGCAATGCCGGGTGCAATGGCCACGCCGGCCTCTGCGACGATGGACTTTGCAACCGGCTTTGACCAGGCCCTGCGCGCGGCATCCGCAGAGGAGCCAACAAACGGAATGCTGAGGGCTTCGAGGAGCGAACGCAGCGCCCCATCCTCTCCGCTTGCCCCGTGGAGGGCAGGCCAGACAACGTCGGGCCGGTTGGCAACCAGGTATGGCAGCAGCTGGGCATCTGGCTCCTTCTCGATCACGGTGTGACCCGCTGCCTCAAGGGCCTCGGCAACACGCCGTCCCGAGCGGAGCGACACATCCCGCTCGTGAGAGATTCCGCCGGCGAGAACAACGATAGTGAGGGGCGCTTTGTTGGTCATGTGTATACGTCCTTATGCAGAAGGTGCGGTGGAGGAGTCTTAGTTGATGTTTGGCGGGGGAGCGGTGTAATCAGTTTCACGTGAAACCGAAGTGGTGGCGCCCCGCCCGAAGGTATTAATGAGATCAAGCTCGCCGTTAATGACCGTGCTCAGGCGACGGATTCCGGTCGCAATGTCCGTTTCGTTTGGATAGCAGAACGACAAGCGGATGTTCTGCCCACCACCTCCGTCAGCGAAGAACGCCGTGCCAGGAGTGTACGCAACCAACTCCTTGACCGCGCGCGGCAGCATTGCCTTGGAATGAAGTTCATCCGGCAGGGTGAGCCACACGAAGAATCCACCGTTTGGATTGGTCCAGCTGAGCTCGGGGAGATGGTCGTCAAGCGCGGTGAGCATTGCGTTCTTACGGCCGCGATAGATGCCTTTGAACGTGTTGATCTGCGCGAGCCAGTCGGTGGTGTCGAGGTAATCGTTGATCACAAATTGGCTAAACGAGCTTGGACACAGAATGGCCGATTCAACCGCAAGAATGAGCTTCTCACGGATGGCATGTGGTGCGAGTACCCAACCAATCCGAAAGCCGGGGGCAAGCGTTTTTGAGAACGAGCCGAGGTAGACGACGCCGTCGTCAATCGCGCGGATCGCGTCCGGCGCTGGCTCGTCAAAGGAGAGCATCCCGTACGGGTTGTCCTCCATGATAAGAACGTGATGGCGACGGCAGATCTCTGCAATGCTGGCCCGTCGATCGGACGACAGCGTGACACCGGCCGGATTGTGAAAGTTTGGGATGGTGTACAGCATTTTCACGGTCTTGCCCTCGGCGCGCAGCGTGATAATTCGCTCTTCGAGTGCCTCCGGGATGAGCCCGTTGTCATCCATAGCGACGTGGGAGATTTCGGCCTGATACGAACGGAACACACCAATGGCGCCAACGTAGCTTGGTGCTTCCGCAAGGATGACGTCACCTGGATCGATGAAAATCTTTGTGACAAGGTCGAGGGCCTGTTGGGAGCCGGTGGTGACCACAACATCCTCAGGACTCGCCTGGATGCCCTCTGCGGCCATGACCTGGGTGATGTGCTCTCTGAGAGACGGGATGCCCTGCCCGGAGCCGTACTGGAGCGCCTGGGGCCCAACGGTGGCCATGACCCGCTCGATGGAGCCCGTGATTCGGTCATTTGGCAACCCGGCAACAAACGGCATCCCGCCGGCAAGAGAAACAACCTCTGGGCGTGAGGCAACCGCAAAGAGGGCTCGAACTTCGGACGCGCTCAGGCCGGCCGCTCGGGCCGCATAGTGGTCATACCATGGGTCGAGGCTGGTTCCTAAGTTCGTCTCCGTTTTCACAGATCCTCCTTGTGTGATGTGAATAACTCACCACATTACTCGCGCAAGAATAGTGACGGCAGCAAAACGGCCCCGTGACCGGAAGATCAGGCCAATTTGTGCGGGGGAGAAAACCAAAACGCCCCGTTGATCTCGCAGGCGAGAGACGGGGCGTTACGGATGCTGTTGGCTTAGAGGAAGTCAGCAAGTTCCTTTTCGAGGGCAACCTTTGGCTGCGCACCGATGATCGACTTGACCTCGTCGCCGCCCTTGAATACCTTCATGGCAGGGATGGACGTGATGCGGTATTTGGCCGCAAGCGAGGGGTTCTCGTCAACGTTCACCTTGACGATCGTGATCTTGTCGGTGTTCTCAGCCGCAATCTGGTCAAGAACCGGTCCGACGAGGCGGCAGGGGCCACACCATTCTGCCCAGAAGTCAACGAGGACGGGCTTGTCAGCCTCGAGTACCTCTGCGTTAAAGGTTGCTTCGGTTACATCGCGTGCACCAGACATTATTTCTCCTTGTGATTGGTGATGATTATTCGCCGAGGGCGGCGAGGTAGTGTTCTGCGTCGAGGGCCGCAACGGTGCCAGAGGCTGCCGCGGTAACGGCCTGACGGTAGGTCGGGTCGATGACGTCACCAGCGGCAAAGACGCCGGAGACGGAGGTCTTGGAACTGCGCCCGTCGACGGCAATGGTGCCTTCTGGGGTGAGATCAAGCTTGCCGTGCACCAGGTGGGTGCGCGGGTCGTTTCCGATGGCGACGAAGAGACCCTGAATATCAAGGTTGCTTTCGGTTCCGTCGGTGGTGTTGCGCAGGGTCACGCCGGTTACCGCGTCTTCGCCCGAGATTCCGACAACCTCTGAGTTCCAAACGAACTCGATCTTTTCGTTGTCAAAAGCGCGCTGCTGCATAATCTTGGATGCGCGAAGCGTGTCCTTGCGGTGAATAACGTAAACCTTGCTTGCAAAGCGGGTGAGGAAGGTTGCCTCTTCCATAGCCGAGTCGCCGCCGCCAACAACAGCAATGGTCTTCTCCTTGAAGAAGAACCCGTCGCACGTTGCACACCACGAAACGCCGTGGCCAGACAGGCGCTCTTCGTCGGCAAGTCCAAGCTTGCGGTACGCCGAACCCGTGGCGAAGATGACGGCATGTGCTTCGTGGGTTTCCCCGTTGCCGAGGGTGACCTTCTTGACATCGCCAGAAACATCGAGCTCGGTGACGTCGTCGTAGGCAACCGTCGTGCCGAACTTCTCGGCCTGCTCCTGCAGCTTATCCATGAGCTCAGGGCCCTGGATTCCCTCGGGGAAGCCAGGGAAATTCTCCACCTCGGTGGTGTTCATCAGCTCGCCGCCAGACTCGACGGAGCTTGCGAGCAGCAGAGGCTCGAGGCCCGCGCGGGACGCATAGATGGCAGCCGTGTAGCCGGCTGGGCCTGAGCCGATGATAATGATCTGTCGCACGCGAAACTCTCCTAGTGTGTCGGGGAATATAACCAATCCTATTGCCCGGATATTCCCGGGGGCGTTTTGTAGGAGCATCCTCCCAAACTTGGGTGGTAACGTCGTCGAGGATTTCGGTTTTGTTGCCGAGACAGGACTCATCGCGAGGTATCACATGAACACGAC